>NZ_JBEAHS010000003.1:0-176585 GCF_040062505.1 Klebsiella sp. JN_Kp127 | reverse complement strand
GCACGACCTTGCCAAGGTCGGGGTCGCGAGTTCGAGTCTCGTTTCCCGCTCCAAATTTTCTTCCATCTCTTATTTATCCACAGTGCAATCCAGCGCCGGGGATGATTTTCGTTTGGTCTGCAGAAATACTGTGAACAGAGTTATCCACAGGTTGTCGTTTCGTCTCTGACGGCGTAAATGCTTCGCTTTGTAAATAATATCTTTATATCTAATTGAAATTTAACAATTAAATTTCATTTCGAAATGTTAATCCGATCACTTGACCTCGGTCTGCGCCTTGAAACGCAATGTGTTTTAGATTTTATTCACAGCCTGTGAATGAATCAGGCGTCGCGCGGCAGCCCTTTCTCTACCACCCTGACCAGACGTAATTTTTTCGGCAGCTGTACTTCGACGGCGTCGGCGCTCCGCTTTTTCAGCTGCTGGGCCATCGCCCACTCAATGTGTTCGTCGAGAAGCGGGTGCTCGCCCAGGCGGCTCTCCAGCGCGCGAAGATGGGCTTCATCCCAGGGCGCATTACCCAGCGCGACGGCGATATTACGCAGCCAGCGCAGGTGACCAATGCGACGAATCGCCGACCCTTCGGTCACCTTCAGAAACCACGATTCGCTCCAGGCGAACAGCTCCACCAGCGGCGGGGCATGCAGCGCCTGGCGCGGACTGAAATCCTCTTCATCGGTGAGCTGTGAGAAACGGTTCCACGGACAGATGAGCTGGCAGTCGTCACAGCCATAGATCCGGTTGCCGATGAGCGGACGGAATTCCTCCGGGATCGCGCCTTCCAGTTCGATGGTGAGATAGGAGATGCAGCGGCGGGCGTCGACGGTATAGGGCTCGACGATGGCCCCGGTGGGGCAGATGGTCATGCAGGCGACGCAGCGTCCACACTCCTCCGCGACCGGGCTGTCGACCGGCAGGGGCAGGTCAATCAGCAGTTCGCCGAGGAAAAAGAAGGAGCCGGCGTCGCGGCTTAAGATAAGTGAGTGCTTACCTGTCCATCCAAGGCCCGCTTTTTCTGCGATGGGCCGCTCCAGGATAGGCGCGGAATCGACAAAAGGTCTAAAATTGAGCGAAGCACACTGTTCCTGAATCTTCTCACCCAGTTTTTTCAGGCGATTACGTAGCAGCTTATGATAATCACGCCCAAGGGCATAACGGCTGACGTAACCCAGCGCGGGATCTTTCAGGGTGCGGGCAAAGGCGGCGTTGGCGGGCAGATAGTTCATCCGCACGCTGATGACGCGTAACGTACCGGGCAGCAGTTCGTGGGGGCGGGCGCGCATCATACCGTGACGGGCCATCCACTCCATTTCGCCGTGGTATTGTTTATCCAGCCATGCCTGCAGTTTGGGTTCACTGGCGCTAAGGTCGGTATCGGCGATACCGACCTGCTGGAACCCGAGCTCTGTGCCCCATTGTTTGATTTGTTGCGCTAACTGAACGAGATCGAGGGGCTGTGACATGATGGACCATACAATGACGAAAAACCCTGACAGTATACCATACAACATTTGGCCTGCGGAGGCGCTGCGCCTGGCCGAACGAGAGGCGGCGGACAGCCTGGGACTGACGCTGTTTGAACTGATGCAGCGCGCGGGCGAGGCGGCGTTCCAGCTGGCCAGCCGCGCTTTTCCTGACAGGGCGCACTGGCTGATCCTCTGCGGGCATGGCAACAACGGCGGCGACGGATATGTCGTCGCGCGTCTGGCCCAGGCCGCCGGGCGGCGGGTGACGCTGCTGGCGGTGGAGAGTGACAACCCGCTGCCGGAAGAGGCGCAGGCGGCGCGGGAGGCATGGCTTAACGCCGGCGGTGTGATCCATGCGGACACTGTCCCCTGGCCAGACGATATCTCACTGATTATTGACGGCCTGCTTGGCACCGGGTTGCGCAGTGCGCCGCGCGAAGCCATCGCGGCGCTCATCCACCAGGCGAACCACCATCCTGCGCCGGTGGTGGCTCTGGATATCCCTTCCGGCCTGAATGCGCAGACCGGCGCGACGCCGGGGGCGGTCATTCAGGCCGACCATACGCTGACGTTTATTGCGCTCAAGCCGGGGCTGCTGACCGGCAAGGCGCGGGATGTCGTCGGGCAGCTCCACCATCATGCGCTGGGGCTTGAGCGCTGGCTCGCCGGACAAAGTACCCCCCTGACGCGATTTTGCGCCGCCCACCTTGCCGACTGGCTGCCGCCGCGCCGGGCTACCTCCCATAAGGGCGATCACGGCAAGCTGGCGATCGTCGGCGGCGATCGCGGCACGGCAGGCGCGATTCGCATGTGCGGTGAAGCGGCTTTACGCGCTGGCGCAGGGCTGGTGCGAGTGCTCACTCACCCTGAGAATGTGGCGCCCATTGTCACCGCCCGGCCGGAATTAATGGTGGATGAACTGACGCCGCAGACCCTGAAAGCCGCGCTGGAATGGGCGGATGTGGTGGCGATTGGCCCGGGACTGGGGCAGAACGAGTGGGGACGCAGCGCCCTGCGCATGGTGGAAAGTGTTAACAAACCGATGGTCTGGGACGCAGACGCGCTGAACCTGCTGGCATTCAATCCCGATAAACGTCACAATCGCGTGCTGACGCCGCACCCCGGCGAAGCGGCCCGTCTGCTGAACGTCAGCGTGGCAGAAATTGAAAGCGATCGCTTACTTTCTGCGCAGCGTCTGGTAAAACGGTATGGCGGCGTGGTCGTGCTGAAAGGCGCGGGCACGGTGGTGGCCAGTGAAAGCGGGGCGATGGGCATTATCGACGCCGGCAATGCCGGGATGGCCAGCGGCGGAATGGGCGATGTGCTCACTGGCATTATCGCCGCATTGTTAGGACAGCACCTGACGCCGTATGATGCTGCCTGTGCCGGGTGCGTCGCGCATGGCGATGCCGCCGACCGACTGGCCGCCCGCGAGGGCACCCGCGGTATGCTGGCGACCGATCTCTTTTCCACGCTCAGGCGTGTTGTTAACCCGGATGTGATTGACGTAGACCATGATTAACCGAGTGATTCCTTTACCCGATGAGCAGGCCACGTTGGCCCTGGGCGACCGTATTGCGCAGGCCTGTACCGGCGCCACCGTGATTTACCTGTATGGTGACTTAGGCGCGGGGAAAACCACCTTTAGCCGCGGCTTTTTACAGGCGCTCGGTCACCGCGGCAATGTCAAAAGCCCTACCTATACCCTGGTGGAGCCGTACACCCTCGACAAACTGATGGTGTATCACTTCGATCTCTACCGCCTGGCGGATCCTGAGGAGCTGGAATTTATGGGGATCCGCGATTATTTTGCCGACGATGCCATCTGCCTGGTGGAATGGCCGCAGCAAGGCGCAGGTGTCCTGCCTGACCCGGACGTTGAAATTCACCTTGATTACCAGGCACAAGGGCGTGAGGCGCGCATGACCGCGATCTCCTCACGGGGTGAATCTTTACTGGCGCGTTTAGCCATTTAGCCTGAAGGATGACGGGATGAAGTATCGCATAACCACCTGGCTTGCCGCTGCGCTGATGCTGTCGAGTCTTCACGCCACTGCGGCGAGTTTATCCGATATCCAGGTCTCCAACGGAGACCAGCAGGCCCGTATTACTCTTAGCTTTGTCGGTGAACCGGAGTATTCCTTTACCCCGCAGGGCAAACGACTGGTGGCGCTGGATATCAAGCAGACCGGCGTATTGCAGGGACTGCCGCTGAAATTTAGCGGCAGCAACCTGGTGAAGAGTATTCGCGCCGGTACGCCGCAGGATACGCAGACGCTGCGTCTGCTGGTGGATCTGACGGAAGATGGCAAAACCCGGGCGGTGAAGCAGCAGAACGGGGCGAATTACACGGTGGTCTTTACCATCAACGCCGACGCGCCGCCGCCGCCGCCTCCTGTGGTGGTGAAACGGGCCGACCCGCCGCCGGTAATGCCTTCCCGGACGGCGACGGCGGGACGCAATCCGTTTAGCTCGTCGGGCCACGATCGGCAGACGCTGATGACCCCCTCTCAGCCGGCGATGACCAACAATCAGACCGTGACCCGTCCGGCGGCCCGCACGGTGTCGGCGCAGGATAAGGTGATTATCGCCATCGACGCCGGGCACGGCGGTCAGGATCCTGGCGCGATTGGCCCGAATGGCACCAAAGAGAAGAACGTGACTATCGCTATCGCGCGCAAGCTGCGGGCGCTGCTGAACGCCGATCCGCAGTTTAAACCAGTGCTGACCCGTGACGGGGATTACTTTATTTCGGTAATGGGGCGCTCGGATGTGGCGCGTAAGCAAAACGCCAACTTCCTCGTCTCAATCCATGCCGACGCCGCGCCAAACCGCGATGCCACCGGCGCCTCGGTATGGGTGCTCTCGAACCGTCGCGCCAACAGTGAAATGGCCGGCTGGCTGGAGCAGCATGAGAAGCAGTCTGAACTGCTCGGCGGCGCGGGCGATGTGCTGGCGAACAGCCAGGCCGATCCCTACCTGAGCCAGGCGGTGCTGGATCTGCAGTTCGGTCACTCCCAGCGCGTCGGCTACGATGTGGCGACTAACGTGCTCAGCCAGCTGCAGCGGATTGGCAATCTGCATAAGCGCCGTCCTGAGCATGCCAGCCTCGGCGTACTGCGCTCGCCGGACATTCCGTCGATCCTCGTGGAAACAGGCTTTATCAGTAACAACGGGGAAGAACGGCTGCTGGGGAGCGATGATTACCAGGAGCAGATTGCGGAGGCGATTTACAACGGTCTGCGCAACTACTTTATGCAGCATCCGCTGCAGTCGGCGCCTCGCGGCGAGGCGGCGCAGACCGCCAGCGCCGCAGCGCCAGGCGGGATGTTGATTAACTAAGGAGCAGGGGATGCCGATTCAGGTTCTGCCGCCGCAGCTCGCCAACCAGATTGCCGCCGGCGAAGTGGTGGAACGGCCCGCGTCGGTGGTGAAAGAGCTGGTTGAAAACAGCCTTGATGCGGGCGCTACGCGAATTGATATTGATATCGAACGCGGCGGCGCGAAGCTCATTCGCATTCGCGATAACGGCTGCGGCATCAAAAAAGACGAGCTGGCGCTGGCCCTGGCTCGCCACGCGACCAGCAAAATCGCCTCGCTCGACGATCTCGAAGCCATTATCAGCCTCGGCTTTCGCGGCGAAGCGCTGGCCAGTATTAGCTCGGTGGCGCGTCTGACGCTCACCTCGCGCACGGCGGAACAGCAGGAAGCCTGGCAGGCGTATGCCGAAGGCCGCGATCAGGCGGTGACGGTGAAGCCGGCGGCGCACCCGGTCGGCACCACCCTGGAAGTCCTCGATCTGTTCTACAACACCCCGGCGCGGCGCAAATTTATGCGTACCGAAAAGACTGAGTTCGGCCACATTGACGAGGTGGTCCGCCGCATTGCGCTGGCGCGCTTCGACGTCACCATCAACCTCAGCCATAACGGCAAGGTGATGCGCCAGTATCGGGCAGTCGCTCAGGATGGCCAGCGGGAGCGGCGGCTGGGAACCATCTGTGGCGCCGCCTTTCTTGAACATGCCCTGGCGATTGAGTGGCAGCATGGCGATCTGACCCTGCGCGGCTGGGTCGCCGATCCGCTGCATACCACCCCTGCGCTGGCGGAAATTCAGTATTGCTATGTTAACGGGCGGATGATGCGCGACCGGCTGATCAACCACGCTATCCGCCAGGCCTGTGAAGACAAACTGGGGGCCGATCAGCAGCCGGCGTTTGTGCTGTATCTGGAGATCGATCCCCATCAGGTGGATGTGAACGTCCACCCGGCCAAGCATGAGGTGCGTTTCCATCAGTCGCGCCTGGTGCATGACTTTATCTACCAGGGCGTACTGAGCGTGCTGCAGCAGCAACTTGACGCGCCGCTGGCGGAAAAAGACGACCCGCCGGCGCCCCGTGCGATGCCGGAGAACCGGATCGCGGCGGGCGGCAACCAGTTTGCGCGGCCGTCGGAAGCGCGTGAACCGGCAACCCGTTTCAGCATCACGCCATCGCGTGAGTCTGCGGCCTCCAGCGGCAGGCCGGGCGGCGCGAGCTGGCCGCACGCGCAGCCGGGTTACCAGAAGCAGCAAGGGGCGCTTTATCGTCAGTTGCTCGACACGCCAACGGCGCCAAAGCCCGCGTTACAGACTCCGGGCGCGGCGGAACTGGCCGGTCACAGCCAGAGCTTTGGCAGAGTGCTGACGATTGTGAGCCGCGACTGCGCGCTGCTCGAGCGCGAGGGCGGCCTGGCGCTGCTGTCGTTGACCGTTGCCGAGCGCTGGCTGCGCCAGGCGCAGTTAACCCCGGGAGCAGAGGCCGTCTGTGCCCAGCCGCTGCTGATCCCCCTGCGGTTAAAAGTGACGGAAGGGGAAAAACAGGCGCTGGCCGCCGCGCAGCCGGCGCTGACGCAGCTGGGGATCGATATGCATACCGATGCCCTGCACGTGACGGTGCGCGCGGTCCCTTTACCCTTAAGACAACAAAATTTACAAATCTTGATTCCTGAACTGATAGGCTACCTGGCGCAGCAAAACGCATTCGACGTCGGCAATATCGCCCAATGGATGGCGCGTAATCTGACGAGCGAACAGACGTCATGGAATATGGCGCAGGCGATTGCGCTGCTGGCGGACGTTGAGCGTCTTTGCCCGCAGCTGGTGAGAACGCCGCCGGGTGGCCTGTTACAACCTGTAGATCTCCATTCGGCGATGAATGCCCTGAAAGATGAATGATGTAACCGAGGCGAGCCTGCCCAAGGCAATTTTTTTAATGGGCCCGACGGCCTCCGGCAAAACCGCGCTGGCGATAGCCTTACGTAAAGTTTTGCCAGTAGAGTTGATTAGTGTTGATTCCGCCCTCATTTATCGGGGAATGGATATTGGCACCGCCAAACCGGATGCCGCAGAGCTGAGCGCCGCGCCGCACCGGCTGCTGGATATTTTGGATCCTGCAGAGGCCTATTCCGCGGCGGATTTTCGCCGCGATGCGCTGGCGGCGATGGCGGAAATTGTCGCCGCCGGGCGAATTCCGCTGTTAGTCGGCGGGACGATGTTGTATTTCAAAGCGTTGCTGGAAGGATTGTCGCCCTTACCGTCCGCTGACCCAGAGGTCAGAGCGCGGATTGAGCAACAGGCCGCAGAGCAGGGGTGGAACGCGTTACATCAGCAGTTACAGGAGATCGATCCCGTGGCGGCTGCGCGTATTCATCCAAATGATCCGCAAAGGCTTTCCCGGGCACTGGAAGTTTTTTTCATTTCGGGTAAAACTTTAACGGAACTGACGCAAACGTCAGGAGACGCTCTGCCATATCAGGTGCATCAGTTCGCCATCGCCCCGGCGAGCCGTGAACTGCTCCATCAACGCATAGAACAGCGTTTTCATCAGATGTTAGCTTCAGGTTTTGAAGCAGAAGTACGGGCGCTTTTTGCCCGCGGAGATTTGCATACGGATATGCCTTCCATCCGTTGTGTCGGATACCGCCAGATGTGGTCATATCTCAATGGCGAGATCCCATATGATGAGATGGTTTATCGAGGTGTTTGCGCCACGAGACAGTTAGCCAAACGTCAGGTCACCTGGCTGCGCGGTTGGGAAGGTGTGCACTGGTTAGACAGTGAACAACCTGAACAAGCGCTCAACAAAGTATTACAGGTTGTTGGTGCGAGCCAGAACTGAACGTGTACAATTAAACGGTATCGTGCGTAATTTTTTTTGAGAATCGTAAGGTTCTGAGTACAAAACAAGCATACATATAAGGAAAAGAGAGAATGGCTAAGGGGCAATCTTTACAAGATCCGTTCCTGAACGCTTTGCGTCGGGAACGCGTTCCGGTTTCTATTTATTTGGTGAATGGTATCAAGCTGCAAGGGCAAATTGAGTCTTTCGATCAGTTCGTGATCCTGTTGAAGAACACGGTCAGCCAGATGGTCTATAAGCACGCAATTTCTACTGTTGTCCCGTCTCGCCCGGTGTCTCACCACAGCAACAATGCTGGCGGCGGTTCCAGTAACTATCACCACGGTGGTAGCGCGCAGGGCTCTTCTGCGCCACAACAAGACAGCGACGACGCCGAATAAGGCTAGTGCTGTTTTTCCACGCCGGGGAGCCAGGTTTTCTGTGTTCCCCGCTGGTATTTTATAAGGGGTTTACGCTTGTTTGACCGTTATGACGCCGGTGAGCAGGCGGTACTGGTACACATCTATTTTTCGCAAGACAAAGATATGGAAGACCTCCAGGAGTTTGAAACTCTGGCCTCTTCCGCCGGTGTCGAAGCAATGCAGGTGATTACCGGTAGCCGTAAAGCACCGCACCCGAAGTATTTTGTTGGTGAAGGTAAGGCAGTCGAAATTGCGGAAGCCGTTAAAGCGACCGGCGCTTCGGTCGTGCTCTTCGATCATGCCCTGAGTCCGGCGCAAGAACGCAACCTGGAACGCCTGTGCGAATGCCGGGTTATCGATCGTACCGGTCTTATTTTAGATATTTTCGCTCAGCGCGCGCGCACCCATGAAGGGAAACTGCAGGTCGAGCTGGCGCAGCTGCGCCATATGGCGACCCGCCTTGTCCGCGGCTGGACCCACCTTGAAAGACAAAAGGGCGGGATCGGTTTGCGTGGCCCGGGTGAAACCCAGCTCGAAACTGACCGTCGTTTATTGCGTAACCGCATCATGCAGATCCTGTCGCGGCTGGAAAAAGTCGAAAAACAGCGTGAGCAGGGGCGGCGGTCGCGCGCGAAAGCCGATATTCCAACCGTGTCGCTGGTGGGCTACACCAACGCCGGAAAATCAACGCTCTTTAACCAGATCACCGCCGCCGAGGTCTATGCCGCGAACCAGCTGTTCGCGACCCTGGACCCGACGCTGCGCCGCATTGACGTCCCTGACGTCGGCGAAACGGTGCTGGCCGATACCGTCGGCTTTATTCGCCACCTGCCGCACGATCTGGTGGCCGCGTTTAAAGCGACGTTGCAGGAGACGCGTCAGGCGACGCTGCTGCTGCATGTGATTGACGCGGCGGATGTCCGCGTGCAGGAAAACATTGATGCGGTAAATACGGTTCTCGCTGAAATTGAGGCCGATGAGATCCCGGCGCTGCTGGTGATGAACAAAATCGACATGCTGGACGATTTTGAACCGCGCATCGATCGCGACGATGAAAATAAACCGATTCGGGTCTGGCTTTCCGCTCAGACCGGGGTTGGCGTACCACTGCTTTTTCAGGCGTTAACGGAGCGCCTTTCCGGTGAAGTGGCCCAGCATACGCTGCGCTTACCGCCGAAAGAAGGGCGACTGAGAAGCCGTTTCTATCAGCTTCAGGCGATAGAAAAAGAGTGGATGGAGGATGACGGCAGCGTGAGTCTGCAGGTGCGCATGCCGATCGTTGACTGGCGGCGCCTCTGTAAGCAAGAGCCAACGCTTGTTGACTATGTGGTTTGACCTTGCAGCTTGCCTGAAGATATTGACCCCTGTGGGGATATCAAAAACAAATATGGAGCATATACATGGCGTGGAATCAGCCCGGTAATAACGGACAGGACCGCGACCCGTGGGGGAGCAGCAAACCTGGCGGCAACTCTGAGGGAAATGGCAACAAAGGCGGTCGCGAGCAGGGGCCGCCGGATCTGGATGATATCTTCCGCAAGTTAAGTAAAAAACTTGGCGGGCTCGGCGGCGGCAAGGGCGGACTGGGCGGCGGCAATAGCGCGCAGGGACCTCGCGGACCGATGGGCGGGCGTATTGTCGGCATCGTTGCCGCGGCGGCAGTGATTATCTGGGCGGCCAGCGGTTTCTATACTATTAAAGAAGCCGAACGCGGCGTGGTCACCCGTTTTGGTAAGTTCAGCCATCTGGTTGAGCCGGGCCTGAACTGGAAGCCGACCTTTATCGATAACGTGCAGGCAGTGAACGTGGAGTCGGTACGTGAACTGGCGGCGTCCGGCGTCATGTTGACCTCTGACGAAAACGTGGTGCGCGTTGAGATGAACGTGCAGTACCGCGTCACCGATCCGGAGCGCTATCTGTTTAGCGTCACCAGCGCGGACGACAGCCTGCGTCAGGCCACCGACAGCGCGCTGCGCGGGGTGATCGGTAAATACACCATGGATCGCATTCTGACCGAAGGTCGTACCGTGATCCGTAGCGATACTCAGCGTGAGCTGGAAGAGACGATTCGCCCGTACAACATGGGCATCACTCTGCTGGACGTCAACTTCCAGACGGCACGTCCGCCGGAAGAGGTGAAAGCCGCGTTTGACGATGCCATTGCCGCGCGTGAGAACGAACAGCAGTACATTCGTGAAGCGGAGGCTTACACCAACGAAGTCCAGCCGCGCGCGAATGGTCAGGCGCAGCGTATCCTCGAAGAGGCACGCGCCTATAAGACCCAGACCGTCCTGGAAGCCCAGGGTGAAGTGGCTCGCTTTGCTAAGATCTTGCCGGAATACAAAGCCGCGCCGGAGATTACCCGCGAGCGTCTGTACATCGAAACGATGGAAAAAGTGCTGAGCCACACCCGTAAAGTGCTGGTTAATGACAGCAAAAACGGCAATCTGATGGTTCTGCCGCTGGACCAGATGCTGAAAGGCGCCGCTGCGCCGGCAGCAAAGAGCGATAGCAGTGACGCCAGCGATCTGCTGCGTCTGCCGCCTGCATCCAGCACTGGCAGCGCCAGCACCTCATCAACCTCGAGCTCAACCGGGGGTAGCATTATGGACCAACGCCGCGCTAACGCGCAGCGTAACGACTACCAGCGTCAGGGGGAATAACGATGCGTAAATCTGTTATCGCGATCATTGTCATCGTGCTGGTAGTGCTCTACATGTCAGTCTTTGTCGTGAAGGAGGGCGAGCGCGGTATCACGCTGCGTTTCGGTAAAGTTCTGCGCGACGACGAAAACAAGCCGCTGGTATACGCGCCAGGCCTGCACTTCAAGATCCCGTTTATCGAATCGGTGAAAATGCTGGATGCGCGTATTCAGACCATGGATAACCAGGCTGACCGTTTTGTCACCAAAGAGAAGAAAGACCTGATCGTCGACTCCTATATTAAATGGCGCATCAGCGACTTCAGCCGTTACTACCTGGCCACCGGCGGCGGCGACGTCTCCCAGGCAGAGGTGCTGCTGAAGCGTAAATTCTCGGACCGTCTGCGTTCTGAAATCGGCCGTCTGGATGTGAAAGACATCGTCACCGACTCCCGTGGCCGCCTGACGCTGGAAGTGCGTGATGCGCTGAACTCAGGGTCGGCCGGTACGGAAGACGAGGTTAGCACGCCGGCAGCTGACGACGCGATTGCCAAAGCGGCAGAGCGCGTGGAAGCTGAAACCAACGGCAAAGTGCAGGTGATCAACCCGAACAGTATGGCGGCGCTGGGTATTGAAGTCGTCGACGTGCGTATCAAGCAGATCAACCTGCCGGCGGAAGTGTCGGAAGCGATCTACAACCGTATGCGCGCGGAGCGTGAAGCGGTTGCTCGTCGCCACCGTTCACAGGGTCAGGAAGAGGCGGAAAAACTGCGCGCGACCGCGGACTATGAAGTCACCAAGACGCTGGCGGAAGCCGAGCGCCAGGGCCGTATCCTGCGTGGTGAAGGCGATGCGGAATCGGCAAAACTGTTTGCCGACGCGTTCAGCCAGGATCCGGGCTTCTATTCCTTTATTCGTAGCCTGCGCGCCTATGAGAAGAGCTTCCAGAGCAATCAGGATGTCATGGTCCTGAGCCCGGATAGCGATTTCTTCCGCTATATGCGTTCACCGGATTCGGTGCGTAAATAAGTCGAAGATGACAGTAACCTACAGTGGTTAATGCAAAAAGGCGCCTGAGACAGGCGCCTTTTTTTATGCTACGACGGCGTGAATTAGTTGCCGAGCAGCTTGTTCAGCAGGCCGCCGATCACCGGCAGGCTCGCCAGCGTACTCTCGATGGTGCCGCCGATAGATGAGCCAACGCTTTCGCCCAGGGTTTTGCCCAGATCCGGCGCCAGATCGGCCAGATTAATGGTGCCAAGCAGCGGCAGGTTGATGCTCAGGGCATCGGTGCCCATGGTCCATACGGCGGCGCCGACCTTACTACCTAAGGAGGCCAGGCCATCCTGTAACCAACCTGCGCCGCTCACATTTTCGATTTCAAATGCGGTTAATTCTCTCATGATAATCTTCCTGATTATGTAGACGTACCGGGTTGTAGTACGCGACGGCATAGTTACAGTTTAAAAAATATCCATCAATACAATTAGTTGTGAATTATGTTTCACTTTGCTGGTTCATAATGAAGCTGAAATACGGGACAATGTGAAATGAGTGAATGAATTCACTGTGCTGGCCGATGACGCCTGCGAAGGCGGCGATGATACTTTTCAATTAGGGTTGACGATGAACTCCACCATTTGGCTGGCGCTGGCGCTGGTTTTAGTACTCGAAGGGCTTGGCCCGCTACTTTATCCGCGCGCCTGGCGCAAGATGGTCGCCAGCCTGAGCCAGCTCCCGGATAATTTATTGCGGCGCTTTGGCGGCGGACTTGTGGTTGCCGGGATTGTGATCTACTACATGTTGAGGAAATCGATTGGCTGATCAAAAAGTGGTCGGATTTGCCTTATTTTGGATGCAAAAAGTGCTGTAACTCTGAAAAAGCGATGGTAGAATCCATTTTTAAGCAAACGGTGATTTTGAAAAATGGGTAACAACGTCGTCGTACTGGGCACCCAATGGGGTGACGAAGGTAAAGGGAAGATCGTCGATCTCCTGACAGAACGGGCTAAATATGTTGTGCGCTACCAGGGTGGTCACAACGCCGGCCATACTCTCGTAATCAACGGTGAAAAAACCGTTCTCCATCTTATTCCATCAGGCATTCTGCGTGAAAACGTCACCAGCATCATCGGTAACGGCGTCGTGCTGTCTCCGGCTGCGCTGATGAAAGAGATGAAGGGCCTGGAAGACCGTGGTATCCCGGTTCGCGAGCGTCTGCTGCTCTCTGAAGCCTGCCCGCTTATCCTTGACTATCACGTGGCGCTGGACGTGGCACGTGAAAAAGCGCGCGGCGCGAAGGCTATCGGCACCACCGGTCGCGGCATCGGCCCGGCTTACGAAGATAAAGTCGCTCGTCGCGGTCTGCGCGTTGGCGATCTGTTCGATAAAGCAACCTTCGCCGATAAACTGAAAGAAGTGATGGAATATCACAACTTCCAGCTGGTGAACTTCTACAAAGCAGAAGCCGTTGACTACCAGAAAGTGCTGGACGATGTGATGGCGATTGCCGACATCCTGACCGGCATGGTGGTGGACGTTTCCGACCTGCTGGATCAGGCGCGTAAACGTGGCGACTTCGTGATGTTCGAAGGCGCTCAGGGCACGCTGCTGGATATCGACCATGGTACTTATCCGTACGTAACCTCTTCCAACACCACCGCCGGTGGCGTGGCGACCGGCTCCGGCCTGGGCCCGCGTTATGTGGATTACGTTCTGGGTATCATCAAAGCTTACTCGACTCGCGTAGGCGCGGGTCCGTTCCCGACCGAGCTGTTTGATGAAACCGGCGAGTTCCTCTGCAAGCAGGGTAACGAATTCGGCGCCACCACCGGTCGCCGTCGTCGTACCGGCTGGCTGGACGCCGTCGCGGTTCGTCGCGCGGTGCAGATTAACTCCCTGTCCGGCTTCTGCCTGACTAAACTGGACGTCCTCGACGGCCTGAAAGAAGTGAAAATCTGCGTTGGCTACCGTATGCCGGATGGCCGCGAAGTGACCACCACTCCGCTGGCAGCCGACAACTGGGAAGGTATCGAGCCTATCTACGAAACCATGCCGGGCTGGTCTGAAACCACCTTCGGCGTGAAAGAGCGCAGCGGCCTGCCGCAGGCAGCGCTGAACTACATCCAGCGTATTGAAGAGCTGACCGGCGTTCCGGTTGATATCATCTCTACCGGTCCAGACCGTACCGAGACCATGATTCTGCGCGACCCGTTCGACGCATAATCACTCGCAAGGGGCGCCGTTCGGGCGCCCTTGTTTTTGCTGTTCGCCCGCCCCATTTTAAATAAATTAGCGGCCTGAGCGCTGGCTGGTTTATCATCAATAATAATGATGTCGCTCGACATACCCTGTTTTCTTTTCCCTGAGGTTTATGTGCAGTTAACGAGTTTCACCGATTACGGACTACGGGCGCTGATTTATATGGCGTCGCTGCCGGAAGGACGGATGACCAGTATCTCGGAAGTGACCGAGGTCTATGGCGTCTCCCGTAATCATATGGTTAAAATAATCAATCAGTTAAGTCGCATGGGCTACGTAACTGCCGTGCGGGGGAAGAACGGGGGCATTCGCCTCGGCAAACCAGCAGGACAGATCCGCGTCGGTGACGTGGTGCGCGACCTTGAACCCTTATCGCTGGTCAACTGCAGCAGCGAGTTTTGCCACATTACACCAGCCTGTCGTTTGAAACAGGCGCTAGCTGAAGCCGCGCAGAGTTTTCTCAAGGAACTGGATAACTATACGCTGGCTGATTTGGTTGAGAAGAATCAACCGCTTTATAAATTATTGCTGGTGGAGTGACGCCACTCTGCCGGAGATGACAACGGAGGAACCGATATGTCACAAGATCCATTCCAGGAACGCGAAGCTGAGAAGTACGCGAACCCAATCCCGAGCCGGGAATTTATCCTCGAACATTTAACCAAACGGGAAAAGCCTGCCAGCCGCGATGAGCTGGCTATCGAGTTAAATATCGAGGGCGAAGAGCAAACCGAAGCGCTGCGCCGCCGCCTGCGCGCGATGGAGCGCGACGGTCAGCTGGTCTTCACCCGCCGTCAGTGCTATGCGCTGCCGGAGCGCCTTGATCTCCTCAAAGGTACCGTTATCGGCCACCGCGATGGCTATGGTTTCCTGCGCGTTGAAGGGCGCAAAGACGATCTCTACCTGTCGTCAGAGCAGATGAAAACCTGTATTCATGGCGACCAGGTGCTGGCCCAACCGCTGGGCGCGGACCGTAAGGGCCGCCGCGAAGCGCGCATTGTCCGCGTCCTGGTGCCGAAAACCAGCCAGATTGTTGGCCGCTACTTTACCGACGCTGGCGTCGGTTTCGTCGTCCCGGACGACAGTCGCCTGAGCTTCGATATCCTGATCCCGCCGGAAGAGATTATGGGCGCGCGGATGGGCTACGTGGTGGTGGTCGAGCTGACCCAGCGCCCGACCCGCCGCACCAAAGCCGTGGGGAAAATCGTCGAAGTGCTGGGCGACAACATGGGTACCGGCATGGCCGTCGATATGGCGCTGCGCACCCATGAAATTCCATACGTCTGGCCGCCGGCGGTAGAAAACCAGGTTTCCGGCCTGAAAGAGCAGGTGCCGGAAGAGGCGAAAGCCGGGCGCGTCGATCTGCGCTCCCTGCCGCTGGTCACCATTGACGGCGAAGATGCCCGCGACTTCGATGACGCGGTGTACTGCGAGAAGAAACGCGGCGGCGGCTGGCGCCTGTGGGTAGCCATTGCCGACGTCAGCTACTACGTGCGTCCAGGGACGCCGCTGGACGCTGAAGCGCGCAGCCGCGGAACCTCGGTCTACTTCCCGTCGCAGGTGGTGCCGATGCTGCCGGAAGTGCTGTCTAACGGTCTGTGCTCGCTGAACCCGCAGGTCGATCGCCTGTGCATGGTGTGCGAGATGACGATTTCGTCAAAAGGCCGTCTGACCGGTTATAAATTCTATGAAGCGGTGATGAGTTCACATGCTCGCCTGACCTATACCAAGGTGTGGCATATGCTGCAGGGCGACCAGGAGCTGCGTGAGCACTACGCGCCGCTGGTGAAGCATATTGAAGAACTGCATAACCTCTACAAGGTGCTGGATGGCGCCCGCGAAGAGCGCGGCGGTATCTCATTTGAAAGTGAAGAAGCTAAATTCATCTTCAACGCCGAGCGCCGTATCGAGCGTATCGAACAGACCCAGCGTAACGATGCGCACAAGCTGATTGAAGAGTGCATGATCCTGGCGAACATCTCCGCTGCGCGCTTCGTTGAGAAGGCGCAGGAGCCGGCGCTGTTCCGTATTCACGATAAGCCGAGCACCGAGGCGATTACCGCGTTCCGCAGCGTGCTGGCGGAGCTGGGTCTGGAACTGCCGGGCGGCAACAAGCCGGAGCCGCGCGATTACGCCGAACTGCTGACCTCCATCGCCGATCGCCCGGATGCGGAAATGCTGCAGACGATGCTCCTGCGGTCGATGAAGCAGGCGGTCTACGATCCGGAAAACCGCGGCCACTTTGGCCTCGCGCTGCAGTCCTATGCCCACTTCACCTCGCCGATCCGTCGTTACCCGGATCTGTCGCTGCACCGCGCCATCAAATATCTGCTGGCCAAAGAGCAGGGGCATAAAGGCAATAGCACGGAGACCGGCGGCTGGCACTACAGCATGGAAGAGATGCTGCAGCTGGGCGAGCACTGCTCGATGACCGAACGTCGCGCCGATGAAGCGACGCGCGAAGTCTCCGACTGGCTGAAGTGTGACTTCATGCAGGATCAGGTAGGCAATATCTTCTCCGGGGTTATCGCCAGCGTGACCGGCTTTGGCTTCTTCGTTCGTCTCAACGATCTGTTTATCGACGGCCTGGTGCATGTTTCCTCCCTCGATAACGACTACTATCGTTTCGACCAGGTGGGGCAGCGTCTGATCGGCGAGTCCGGCGGGCAGACCTATCGCCTGGGCGACCGCGTGGAAGTCCGTGTGGAAGCGGTCAACATGGACGAGCGTAAAATCGACTTTACCCTGATCTCCAGCGAGCGCGCGCCGCGTAATGTCGGCAAAACCGCCCGTGAGAAAGCGAAAAAGAGCACCTCCGGCAAACCGGGCGGCCGTCGTCGTCAGGTTGGTAAGCAGGTGAACTTCGAGCCGGACAGCGCGTTCCGCAAAGAAAAAGACCAGGCGAAAGCGAAGCCGAAAGGCGAGAAGAAAGCGAAAAAACCGTCGGCGAAAACGCAGAAAATCGCCGCCGCGACCAAAGCCAAGCGCGCGGCAAAGAAGAAGAGCGCCGAGTGATTGACCACCCTTCACTGAAGTCTGCTGACGCAGAACGGGGTGAAGGGCGGATAACAGAACCTAAAACGAGTACATCAATGAGTGAAATGATTTACGGCATCCATGCGGTGCAGGCACTGCTGGAGCGCGCACCTGAGCGTTTTCAGGAAGTTTATATTCTGAAAGGCCGTGAGGATAAGCGCCTGCTGCCGCTGATCCACGCGCTGGAAGCGCAGGGCGTGGTGATTCAGCTGGCCAACCGCCAGTTCCTCGATGAGAAGAGCGAAGGCGCGGTACACCAGGGGATCATTGCCCGTGTGAAGCCGGGGCGTCAGTATCAGGAGAACGATCTGCCGGATCTGCTGGCGCAGCTCGATCAGCCGTTCCTGTTGATCCTTGACGGCGTGACCGATCCGCATAACCTCGGCGCCTGCCTGCGCAGCGCCGATGCTGCCGGCGTGCACGCGGTGATTGTGCCGAAAGATCGTTCCGCGCAGCTGAATGCGACGGCGAAGAAAGTGGCCTGCGGCGCGGCGGAGAACGTCCCGCTGATCCGCGTCACCAACCTGGCGCGCACCATGCGCCTGCTGCAGGAGGAGAACGTCTGGATCGTCGGAACCGCAGGTGAAGCCGACCATACGCTGTTCCAGAGCAAAATGACCGGGCCGATGGCGCTGGTGATGGGCGCGGAAGGCGAAGGTATGCGCCGCCTGACCCGCGAGCACTGTGATGAGCTGATCAGCATCCCGATGGCGGGCAGCGTCTCCTCGCTGAACGTCTCGGTGGCCACTGGCATCTGCCTGTTTGAGGCGGTACGCCAGCGCAGCTAAGCTGATCCGCTGACGGAACTGAAAAGCCATCCTCCGGGATGGCTTTTTTGTGACCGCTCTCGCGGGCGAGTATCTCCCTGGATAACCATACTTATGGTTATCGCCATTGATGGAGGGAGACACGATGCACTGGCAAACGCACACCGTTTTTAATCAACCGACCCCGCTGAATAACAGCAATCTGTTCCTGTCTGATACCGCCCTGCGTGAAGCGGTGGTCCGTGAAGGCGCCGGCTGGGATGGCGATCTGCTCGCCAGCATTGGCCAGCAGCTGGGGACCGCAGAATCGCTGGAGCTGGGACGCCTGGCCAACAGCAACCCGCCGGAGCTGCTGCGCTATGACGCCACCGGCGCCCGACTGGACGACGTTCGCTTCCACCCCGCCTGGCACCTGCTGATGCAGGGGCTGTGCGCGAACCGGGTGCATAATCTCGCCTGGCAGGAGGAGGCCCGTGAAGGCGCGTTTGTCGCGCGCGCCGCTCGCTTTCTGCTCCACGCCCAGGTAGAGGCCGGAACGCTGTGCCCGATTACCATGACCTTCGCCGCGACGCCTCTGCTGCAGCACGCCCTGCCTGCGCCTTTTGGCGACTGGCTGTCGCCGCTGCTGAGCGACCGTTACGATCCCCACCTCGCGCCGGGCGGCCAGAAGCGCGGCCTGCTGATTGGCATGGGGATGACCGAGAAGCAAGGGGGCTCCGATGTGCTGAGCAATACCACCCGCGCGGAGAAAACGGCCGAAGGGTTTTACCGGCTGGTGGGACACAAATGGTTCTTCTCGGTGCCGCAGAGCGATGCCCACCTGGTGCTGGCCCAGGCGCCTGCGGGCCTGTCGTGCTTCTTTGTGCCGCGCCTGCTGCCCGACGGACAGCGCAACGGCGTGCGGCTGGAGCGCTTAAAAGAGAAGCTCGGCAACCGCTCCAACGCCAGTAGCGAAGTGGAGTTTTATGACGCCTGCGGCTGGCTGGTGGGCGATGAGGGCGACGGCGTGCGGCAGATCCTCAGGATGGGCGGCCTGACCCGCTTTGACTGCGCGCTGGGTAGCCATGCCCTGATGCGCCGGGCCTTCTCGGTGGCGCTGTATCATGCGCTACAGCGCCAGGCGTTCGGTAAAAATCTGGTCGATCAACCGATGATGCGCCAGCTGCTGGGGCAAATGGCGCTCCGTCTTGAAGGACAAACCGCGTTCCTGTTTCGTCTGGCGCGGGCCTGGGACCGTCGGGATGATGCCCGGGAAAGCGCCTGGGCGCGTCTGTTTACGCCTGCGGCCAAGTTTGCCATCTGCAAGGCAGGCATCCCGTTCGTCGCTGAGGCGATGGAAGTCCTGGGAGGGATCGGCTATTGCGAGGAGAGTGAGCTGCCGCGGTTGTATCGCGAGATGCCGGTCAACAGCATCTGGGAAGGCTCCGGCAATATTATGTGCCTCGATGTGATGCGGGTGCTGAGCAAGCAGCCGGCGGCGATGGAGCTGCTGGCCGCGGAGTGTACGGAGGTGAAAGGACAGAACCGCCATCTCGAGCGCGCATGGCGTCAGCTGCAGCAATTGCTGAAACGACCCGCCGAAGAGCAGGGCAGAGAGATTGCCCGGCTGGTCTATCGTCTGGGGGCGGGGGCGCAGATGCTGCGTTTCGCTTCGCCGCCGCTGGCCGAAGCCTGGTGCCGGATGATGCTCGACACGCGCGGCGGCATACGTCTTGACGCGCCGACCCTTGACGACCTGCTGCTGCGGGCCATGGGGCGGGGGCGCCAGGCGCCTCAGGCGTAGAGAATGGCCTGCACGCGCCAGCTATCCGGCTGTTGTTCCTCGTACATCTGAATAATGCGATACCACGAGGCGCCTTGCTCGTCCGCTTTGCGGGCAATGGCGTGCTCCACATCCTGTTGGCTGCCGGAAAGATTAGCGACGGAGATCAGACCGATTTCATTCAGGCCGGTGACGCAATCCGCGCTGGCGAATTCGGCTGACTGCGCGGAGGTGTTGGCCGTCGCAGTGGTTAACAGCAGGCTGGATAGGGTAAAAGATCGTTTCATCGTCAGCTCCATTTCGCGTAGTCCCAAGGGCAGTCCGTTGCTAACGTCCTGCCAGGTGGCTGGCCGAACGTTATTATGCACAGGAGAACGTGAATGGACGCAAAGCTGTGTAAAGCAGATTTAAAGACGCCGCCTCGTCATCGACGATAGAGGATCGCCTGCGAATACCACTGGCCGGGTACCATGGTGTCATCGATCATGATGATGACGTAGTAATCGGCTTTGGCCGCTTCTGCTTTGGCCTTCAGCGCCGCTTCGACATCCATCGGCGAACCGTACATCAGTACGCTCACCGTGGCCATTTTCTGCAGGCCAGCCGTCTGGTTGCGCTGGATCTCCTGCGGATGGTCGGTGGCGGGCGGCGGGGCTTCCGGCGTTCCCTGCAGAGCGCTACACCCGCTGAGGACGATAGCCAGTAACCACGGACAAAACCTGCGCATAACCATATCTCGTTTCCTGATAGTGATAGTGTAGTGGTAGCCTTAACAGGATTTCCGGGGAATGTTCCCGAACTGTTATCTCTGACGCGATTTTCGAATGAAAATGTTGTGAAAGCGTAACCGGGTTCTCAACATTATGAATCGTAGCAAACGGGGTTGCCTGGTGAATGCATTTTCCCATGCCGCCTAACCACAATAGAGAAGGGAGACGATAAATGATTGCACTAGAAATGCGCAACCTCGGCGGTGGCGAAATTTTGCATGCCTGCCCGCAGGAGAGTCTGGATAAGCCACTGCCCTGTATCGTCTTTTATCATGGCTTTACCTCGTCAAAACTGGTTTACAGCTACTTTGCAGTGGCGCTGGCCCAGGCGGGTTTCCGGGTGATTATGCCGGACGCGCCGGAGCATGGCGCGCGCTATCACGGTGATGAGACCGGGCGGATGCAGCGCTTCTGGCCGATCCTGCAGCAGAATTTCAGAGAGTTTCCCGCGCTGCGCGAGGCGATTATCGCCGAAGGCTGGCTGGAAGGAGAGCGACTAGCGGTGGCGGGGGCGTCGATGGGGGGAATGACGGCCCTGGGTATCATGACGCATCATCCCGAGCTGAACAGCGTCGCCTGCCTGATGGGGTCGGGTTATTTTCGTTCGCTGTCGCAAACCCTGTTTCCCTCGCCTGGCTTTGATGGCGACAGCCTCAGCGAGTGGGATGTCAGTCATCAGCTGGCGTCGCTCGCCCGGCGGCCGCTGCTGCTCTGGCATGGCGATGCCGACGACGTGGTGCCGCCGGCAGAGACCTTCCGGCTTGAGCAGGCGCTCAGGCAGAGCGATCTTGCCGCCAGGCTGACCTGCGTCTGGCAGAAAGGCGTCCGCCATCGCATCACCCCGGAGGCGCTGGCCACGACGGTCGCCTTTTTCCAGCAGCATCTTTAAACGCGGATCACGCTGGCGTCCCTCCTCTGATACCGCTACCCATCTGGCGCTCTATCGCCGTTATCCCGGCCTTGGCGGGGTGGTGCATACCCATTCGACGCACGCTACCGCCTGGGCGCAGGCGGGGCTGGCGATCCCGGCGCTCGGCACCACCCATGCGGACTACTTTTTCGGTGATATCCCTTGCACCCGGGCGCTTAGCGCGCAGGAGGTGGATGAGGCCTACGAGCTGAACACCGGGAAGATGATTATCGAAACGCTGGGCGAGGCAAACCCGTTGCATATGCCGGGGATCGTCGTCTATCAGCACGGGCCGTTCTCCTGGGGGAAAGACGCCCACGAGGCGGTGCACAATGCGGTGGTGATGGAAGAGGTGGCGCGCATGGCGTGGATTGCCCGCGGCATTAATCCGCGGCTGCAGCCGATTGACAGCTGGCTGATGGAAAAACATTTTCTGCGTAAACACGGGCCGAACGCCTACTACGGGCAGAAGTAAACGACGCGCTCCGAGGCTTTCACCGTCACGGTGAAGCAACTGGTCTGGCCCCGGAGCCGTTTTTAGCCCTGACGATAAGCCGACGGCATAGCGCGCATGCCGATGAGCGTGACCACGCAAATTATCGCGCCAGCGTAAAACGTCGAAGCGGCGCCGAAGGTTTCCCACAGCACGCCTGCGCCGGTACTGGCCAGCAACAGCGCCAGGCCGCTCATCAGGTTGAACATACCGAACGCCGTGCCGCGTAGCGCCGGCGGCGCCGTATGGGCGACCATCGCCGCCAGCAGCCCCTGGGTCATCCCCATATGAATTCCCCACAGCGCGACCCCGACCAGCAGCGTGCTCCAGTGGGCGCTGAGGGCCAGCACGATATCGGCGAGGATCAGCACCAGCAGTCCCCACTGCAGCAGTTTGCTGTGGCTCATGCTGTCAGAGAGCTTGCCGAACGGGTAGGCCGTAACGCTGTAGACCAGGTTCATCGCCACCATTACCAGCGGAATGGTAAACAGCGGGATCTCCATCTGCTGGGCGCGCAGCACCAGAAAGGCTTCGCTGAAGCGGGCGAGGGTGAAGATGCTGCCGATGGCGACCACCCACCAGTAGGCGGCGGAGAGCTTTTGCAGATTTTCGCGCTTCAGCGGATTACTGCGTTGATGGTCGATGGCGGATTTTGGCTCCTGCAGGCCAAAACCCAGCAGGAGAATAGAGAGCACGGCGGGAATAACCGCCACCCAGAATATAGCGTGAAAATCGTTGGCCCAGATAAACATCAGCAGCACCGCCAGCAGCGGGCCGAGAAAGGCGCCAACGGTATCCAGCGCCTGACGTAGCCCGTAGGCGGCGCCGCGGATCTCCGGTGGGGTGACGTCGGCGACCAGCGCGTCGCGCGGCGCGCCGCGAATGCCTTTGCCTACGCGGTCGATCATGCGGGCGCTAAACACCACGCCGGCGGTCGGGGCGATGGCAAACAGCGGCTTGCTGAGCGCGCCCAGGCCGTAGCCCAGCAGCGCCAGCCCTTTGCGCTTACCGACGTAGTCGCTGATCGCGCCGGAGAAGATTTTCAGGATCAGGGCGGTGGCTTCCGCCAGCCCCTCGATAAGACCGATGATAATCACGCTGGCGCCGAGGGTGGTGGCCATAAACAGCGGTAAGAGACTGTGGATCATCTCGGACGACACATCCATCAGCAGGCTGACGCCGCCGAGTACCCAAACGCCTTTGGGGATGCGGCCTAAGGTGGCGAAACGCGGAACCATCAATCACTCCTGAATATCAAATGGCGAGTGGCTGATTAAATCAGGTTGCGATGACGCTGATAAGTTGGTTTATAAAATAATTCTCAATTGCGTTTAGCCGCTGGCCTTGCTTCGCCCCTCGCGAGGAGAGGCGAAGAATTGACCTGGCATTAGCGGTAAATCACCGCGCTGGCGCGAAGCGGGCCGTTGGTTTCGGGTTCGTGCATCAGGATGGGCTGAAAATATTTCGCCCCCTGCGCATCGCTCAGCTGGCTAAGGGCCTGTTCGGCCTCGTGCTCAGTGGCCATATTGTGATTGATATAGATAACGCCGAGGCTCTGCACATCGTCCATGTTGCGGGCCTGTCGTTCGGTGATTTGGATAGCTGCCAACGCGTTGGCGCTGAAGAAAAGCGCAGCCATCATGGCGATGATTTTCAGTTTCATATACTACGCTCCTGACTGACAGTCCTGACGCTGACTCGGGGCTCTCCTGTGGTCATTGGGTTTCTGATTTAAGTGTAATCGCTGATTGAACGGCGTATCGCGACCTTTTCTGATGCAGTTGTTCAAAAAAATGCCGCTTCCTTTGCTGGTTAATTTTAAATCACCCACTTAGCGCCACTTGGCGCTTAGTGCGAATTATTTGTGCAAATGCGCTTGTGTTCCTGGGGGGCCGCCATTAGAATGACGCGTCAATTTTTCAGCCGCCCTTTAACACGTTCCTTGCCTCCATGGGCCGCGGCTGACCCAGACAGGAGGCTGAATAATCCGTAAGGAGCAATTCGATGCGTCATTACGAAATCGTTTTTATGGTCCATCCTGACCAGAGCGAACAGGTTCCGGGCATGATCGAACGTTACACTGGTGCAATCACTGCAGCAGCAGGTACGATCCACCGTCTGGAAGACTGGGGCCGCCGTCAGCTGGCTTATCCGATCAACAAACTGCACAAAGCTCACTACGTTCTGCTGAACGTTGAAGCGCCGCAGGAAGCGATCGATGAGCTGGAAACTAACTTCCGCTTCAACGACGCCGTTATCCGCAGCATGGTAATGCGTACTAAGCACGCTGTTACCGAAGCATCTCCGATGGTTAAAGCGAAAGACGAGCGCCGTGAGCGTCGCGAAGATTTCGCCAACGAAACCGCAGATGATTCTGAAGCTGGGGATTCTGAAGAGTAATCCTGATGACCAACCGTCTGGAGCTGTCCGGCATTATTTGCAGGACTCCACTTCGTAAGGTCAGCCCGTCAGGAATTCCTCACTGCCAGTTCGTGCTTGAGCATCGTTCAGTGCAGGAGGAAGCCGGTTTTCACCGGCAGGCATGGTGTCAAATGCCCGTTATTATTAGCGGTCACGAGAACCAGGCCATTACTCACAGTATAACGGTCGGTAGCGCAGTAACCGTTCGAGGGTTCATCTCTTGCCATAAGGCAAAGAACGGCTTGAGCAAAATGGTTCTGCATGCCGAGCAGATTGAATTGATAGATTCTGGAGACTAGCCATATGGCACGTTATTTCCGTCGTCGCAAGTTCTGCCGTTTCACCGCGGAAGGCGTTCAAGAGATCGACTATAAAGATATCGCTACGCTGAAAAACTACATCACCGAAAGCGGTAAGATTGTCCCGAGCCGTATCACCGGTACCCGTGCAAAATACCAGCGTCAGCTGGCTCGCGCTATCAAACGCGCTCGCTACCTGTCCCTGCTGCCGTACACTGATCGTCATCAGTAATCGGTCACGGTCCATTAATACGACTTTGAGAGGATAAGGTAATGCAAGTTATTCTGCTTGATAAAGTAGCAAACCTGGGTAGCCTGGGTGATCAGGTTAACGTTAAAGCGGGCTATGCTCGTAACTTCCTGGTCCCGCAGGGTAAAGCTGTTCCTGCTACCAAGAAAAACGTTGAATTCTTCGAAGCACGTCGCGCTGAACTGGAAGCCAAACTGGCTGACGTTCTGGCAGCTGCTGAAGCTCGTGCTGCGCAGATCAACGCCCTGGAATCCGTAACCATCGCGTCTAAAGCTGGCGACGAAGGTAAACTGTTCGGTTCCATCGGTACTCGCGACATCGCTGACGCTGTCACTGCAGCAGGCGTTAAAGTTGCTAAGAGCGAAGTTCGCCTGCCGAACGGCGTTCTGCGTAACGTTGGCGAGCACGAAGTGGACTTCCAGGTTCACAGCGAAGTTTTCGCTAAAGTTATCATCAACGTGGTTGCTGAGTAATCGGCCTCTGACGTTCTGGTAACAACAAATCGCCGGCCTTGTGCCGGCGTTTTGCTTTTTAGCGCCTTTCATTTTGCGGCGGCGTAACGCTCGCTGTCGTCTTCGCTGCTAGCGCGCACGCACAAAGCTGCCGTTCGACTGGCGGGTAAACAGCACCTGCTGGCCGTTGCCGGTATCAATAGTGAGCCCGGTGACCACGCCGTTGGCGTTCTGCCGAATCTGCACCGTCTGTCCGCTCTGCAACGTGCTTAATGGTTTACCTGCGCCTTCAACCTGCGCCATGGCGTAAACGTCGGTGGCCGGCAGCCCATGATCGCGGAACAGCTGGGCCAGGGTTTTGCCTGACTCGATGCGATAGGTCCGCCATTGCTGCTCAATGCCCGGCGCGGACTGCTGCGATGAGGATTGATAGGGCTGGGAGGCGGCGGGCTGCTGCGTCTGCGCCTGATCCGGCTGCTCATCCTGAATCGGCTCCGGGGCGACCGGCGCCATCTGGTCGGCATCGCTCACGGTAGGCGTATTGGTGATCGGCGGCAGCGGAACGGCCTGATTGCCGCCAGCTTGCGGTTGGGACTGCGACTGCAGATTCAGGTTTGCTTCACGGCTGGTGGACGCCGGGTTTTGGCTATCGTCTGAGGGAAGCAGAATGCCGATAATCACCAACAGGAAGCCAGCGATAATTCCCCGGCGGTGCATCGGGGGCAGTGGGTCCAGGAGGCGAAAATGATCCGGGGCGTGCCAGATTTTCGCCAGGGTAGATGTCAGTTCAAAGCGCCCGGGCATGGCTTTCCTCCTGCTCCGCATATTTTTATCCTGCCTATGAGTATAGATGGCTAACGTCCTGATGACCGGAACAAAGTGAAGTTAACCTGATGCCGCCTATTGTTTCTTTTTCGCTGAGATTTGTCATCATCCGCCGACAAAGTTTTACCCATTTCGCTATGGCTGTTATGCTTCCGGACGCTTTTCTCTTGATGTTTATCACCCAAAAAAGGAACAAAGATGGCAACCCCAACTTTTGACACTATCGAAGCGCAGGCAAGTTACGGTATCGGCTTGCAGGTTGGACAACAGCTGAGCGAATCCGGCCTGCAGGGGCTGCTGCCGGAAGCGTTGGTGGCGGGTATCGCCGATGCGCTGGAAGGTAACCAGCCGCAGGTGCCGGTAGAAGCCGTCCACCGTGCGCTGCGTGAAATCCACGAGCGCGCCGACGCCGTGCGTCGCGAGCGTTTCCAGGCGATGGCCGCTGACGGCCAGAAATACCTTGATGAAAACCGCGAGAAAGAGGGTGTGAACAGCACCGAGTCCGGTCTGCAGTTCCGCGTGCTGACCCAGGGCGAAGGCCCGATCCCGGCCCGTACCGACCGCGTACGCGTGCACTACACCGGGAAACTGATCGACGGCACCGTCTTCGACAGCTCCGTCGCCCGCGGCGAACCGGCAGAGTTCCCGGTGACCGGCGTAATCGGCGGCTGGATTGAAGCGCTGACCCTGATGCCGGTAGGTTCCAAATGGGAACTGACCATCCCGCACAACCTGGCCTACGGCGAGCGCGGCGCTGGCGCGTCGATCCCTCCGTTCAGCACTCTGATCTTCGAAGTTGAACTGCTGGATATTATCTAAACAGCAGAGGCTTCCTCTTCCCCGGCGGCGGGGGAAGCCACAAAAATAGCGTAAAATCCTTAAGTTAAAAATTAATTGGAATTATGTTTTGCATTCATCGCGTATGGGTGTATTTTTGTGAGCTATTTCGCGTTAGATGAGTGATATAACACTCACTTTAAACATAAAATTAACATTATATCTAAATCATAGTATTCATCCCTCCGATTCTTACCTAATATCGACTAGCCCTTGCTGGGGTTAATGACAGACGACAGGCCATCAGAGCCTGAACAACACAGACAGGTACAACAGGAAGAAATCACATGGTAGATCAGGTTAAAGTCGCTGCTGTCGAGCAGGAGCCGACTGAACAATCGCTACGGCGAAATCTCACAAACCGACATATTCAGCTGATTGCAATTGGCGGGGCGATCGGCACTGGATTATTTATGGGTTCTGGCAAAACCATCAGCCTTGCCGGGCCATCCATTATTTTTGTTTATATGATTATCGGTTTTATGCTGTTTTTCGTTATGCGAGCCATGGGCGAATTACTGCTGTCGAACCTCGAATATAAATCCTTCAGCGACTTTGCGGCCGATCTGCTGGGCCCCTGGGCGGGCTACTTTACCGGCTGGACCTATTGGTTCTGCTGGGTGGTGACAGGGATGGCGGACGTGGTGGCGATCACCGCCTACGCGCAGTTCTGGTTTCCCGGACTCTCCGACTGGGTCGCGTCGCTGGCGGTGATCCTGCTGCTGCTGGGCCTGAACCTCGCCACCGTTAAAATGTTTGGCGAAATGGAGTTCTGGTTCGCGATGATCAAAATCGTCGCCATCGTGGCGCTGATCGTGGTCGGCCTGGTGATGGTCATGATGCATTTCAAATCGCCGACCGGCGTCGAAGCCTCTTTCGCGCATCTGTGGAATGACGGCGGCTGGTTCCCGAAAGGACTGAGCGGCTTCTTCGCCGGCTTCCAGATTGCGGTATTCGCCTTCGTGGGGATCGAGCTGGTCGGTACCACCGCGGCCGAAACCAAAGACCCGGAAAAATCCCTGCCGCGAGCGATTAACTCCATCCCGCTGCGTATCATTATGTTCTACGTCTTCGCGCTGATTGTGATTATGTCGGTGACGCCGTGGAGCTCCGTGGTGCCGAGCAAGAGCCCGTTCGTCGAGCTGTTCGTGCTGGTCGGTCTGCCGGCGGCGGCGAGCCTGATTAACTTCGTGGTGCTGACTTCCGCAGCCTCATCGGCCAACAGCGGTGTCTTCTCCACCAGCCGTATGCTGTTCGGTCTGGCGCAGGATGGTCAGGCGCCGAAGATGTTCGCCAAGCTGTCGAAGCGTGCGGTGCCGGCGAAGGGCTTAACCTTCTCCTGCATGTGCCTGCTGGGCGGTGTGGTGATGCTGATGGTCAACCCGAGCGTGATCGCCGCGTTCACCATGATCACCACGGTGTCGGCGATCCTGTTCATGTTCGTCTGGACCATCATCCTTTGCTCTTATCTGGTCTACCGTAAAAAGCGTCCGCAGCTGCACGAGAAGTCCAAATATAAGATGCCGCTGGGCAAATTAATGTGCTGGGTGTGCATGGCCTTCTTCGTCTTCGTACTGGTGCTGTTGACCCTCGAAGATGACACCCGTGAAGCGCTGATGGTCACCCCGCTGTGGTTCGTTCTGCTGGGTGCGGGCTGGCTGTTTGCCGGCAAAAAACGTCTGGCGAAATAAAAGAGCATTTTAACGTTGCTTGCAACGGACCGTCATAAAAAAGGCCACCCGGAGTGGCCAAATAAGACGGACAATGTCGAGGGCGCCTGCGGGCGCCTTTTTCGTTATTCTCCTGCGAGGGCACGCGGGAACAGCACGTTATTTTCCAGGCTGATGTGCTCCATCAGATCGTCAATCATCTCGTTGATACCGTTATACATCGCTTTCCAGGTGGTGCACGCTTCCGGCGGCGGCGTCACGTTATGGGTGATATGTTTGATCACCTCCAGCAGTTCACCCGCTTCGTCATGCTCGCTTTCCATCACGCTGATGGGGCCCCCGGCCTGGGCGCCCATCCCCTGTTTGATCATCGGGAACAGGATCTGCTCCTCTTTCATCATGTGGCTGGAGAGCTCCTGCTGCAGCATGGTCAGGTACTTCGTCAGCCCTTTCGGCACGTTCGGTTTATCGGCATGGACCCGTTCCACCTTGGTGGCCTGCAGGATCAGCTCCGGCAGCTGTTCGCGGTGCCGATCATGATAGCGAACGATGATATGGTCGATAATCTCCGCGAGAGGCGCCGCGCGCCAGTCGTGGGTGACGGGCTGCTCGGCCAGTTTCGCCAGCTCGGCTTCGATCACCGCGACATCCAGCGCTTTACGCGATGCGGCGCGCGCCAGCGTCTGTTTGCCGCCGCAGCAGTAGTCCATATCGTATTGACGGAACAGGGCGGAGGCGCGGGGGATGGTCAGCGCCAGCTCGCCTAAAGGTTGGTCACGGAAAGCCATAGCAGTTACCTCGTCATCAGGAATATAAGATGTATTTTAAATGCATCTTTATGGCGAGGGAATACCCCTTAAGAGGGCCCAGCTACTTTTTTTCGTGCGTCAGCGGTTGCAACGTCGGTTTGTCCGGCCTGGCGCGTACGGCGGAGACCACGCCGAGCACCAGCAGCAGGATACCGCTCAGGGTCAGCAGCGGTGGTAAACTTTGCCGCAACAGAAAGGTATACAGTAGCCCGGCCAGGGTTTCGAAAACGATAAGCGGCCCGAGGATCACCGTCGGCAACCGTTGACTGGCAATATTCCAGCACAGCGCGCCGACCCATGAGCAGAGCACCGCGATGGCCAGCATCAGCGTAATGAACACCGCCGGGCGCGGGCCGAAGGGCAGGGGGAACCCGGCCTGCTGACCGTGCAGCCAGGCGCAGGCGGCGAGATAACCGGCCAGCGAAACCGGAAGCGTCACCAGCGCCTGAGCGGTAGCCCACATCATCGGCGGTTGATGCGGATTCTCCCGCAGCCAGCGGGCGTTGCGCAGCGCATACCAGGCCCAGCAGACCACCGACCCCAGCGCCAGCGCAATGCCGGAGCCGTAGCGCCACGGACTAAAATCAGGCAAACCCTGGCGCAGTTCCGCGACGTTAACGCAGATCAGGCCGACGGCGATGCAGACCAGCGCTGGAAACAGGCGCCGCCACGGCAGCTTTCCGTCGCGCTGGCTGTAGAGCAGATTGGCGAAGACCGGCAATACCACCGGCAGCGTGCCGATAATCATGGTGGAGACCGGCGCCCCGGTGCGCTGAATGGCGCTGGCCAGACAGACGTAATAGATAAGATTTCCCATCATCGTCAGACCCAGCGCGGTCCACCAGTCGTTCCGGCTCAGTTGGCGCAAACGCGCGCGCCCGAGCCATGCCAGCGGCAGGGCGATCAGACCCAGCGCCAGATAGCGTCCCATCGACTGGAGCATCGCCGGATACTCGGGCACCAGCAAAGGCCCGACAAAGATTAATCCCCACATCAGCCCCGCCAGCAGGGCGTACAACACACCACTAATCATCATTGCATCCATTGTCATCACGGTTGTCTGCAGTGTAGAAGGAGGGCGGGCGGGAATATTGTATGAGATTGCGCATCAGCGCCTGGCGACCTGCTTCTGATAGCGTACCGGCGTAATGCCGTAACGCTGGGTGAAGGCGCGGGTCAGGTGAGACTGGTCGGTAAGGCCGACGGCTATCGCCACTTCGGCGGCGGGCATGCCGTGGGTGAGAAACGCCTTGGCGCGCCACAGGCGGATGGCCATCAACATCTGATGGGGCGTCACATGATAGTGGGCTTTAAACTGGCGCTGAAAGTGGTACGGGCTAAGCGCCGCCACCTGAGCCAACTCGTCGAGGGTGATGGGGCGCATATAGTTATCGTGCAGGTAGTCGCGCACGCGGTCGAAGCGATGTCCTGTCTCGCCCTGCGCCGAGGCATGGTGGGCCAGAGGGCGGAAGGTGTCGATGAGGTCGAGCAGCATTCCCTGCTGGGCCAGCGCATCGTCGCTGTGCCACAGGCCATATATTAGCTGGCCAATCCGCCGGGACCGCAGGGGATCCTCGCGGACCACCTCGCTGAACCACCAGTCGCGTACCCCGGTGATGGCCTCCAGACGGTCCGGCTCCAGATAAATCATCCGGTAGCGCCAGCCGTCGGCGGTTTCCGCTTCGCCGGTGTGCAGCTCGTCGGGATTCATGGTGACAATAGCGTTGGCGGCGGCGATATGCTGGCTGCCACGGTAGCGAAAGCGCTCGGCGCCTTGCTCAATCACGCCGATGCCGAAGGCTTCGTGAGTATGGGGTTCAAAGGCGTAGCGGGAGATATGGGCGTGGTAAAGCTCCACCCCGGGCAGCTGTTCGAGATGGCGAAAGCGCGCACGATCTTTTTCATCACTAAATTGGGGTGGTACGCCCTGCATGCCTGCCTCCCGACGGTTGATCTCTTCAATATGAGAGAGGAACCGCCGGGACGCAACCGCAAAAGCTGAGAGGGGCGGTTACAGAATGCCTTTCACGCTTTCGGCAAGGGAAGTGGTCGGACGGCCAATCAATGTACTCAGGGTGTGGCTGTCGTCAAACAGCCCGCCTTTCGAGGCGCCGACGTCGGAGTCCGCCAGCATATCCGCCAGACCCGCCGGCAGGCCGACGCTTTTCAGCGCGGCGGCGAAGTCGGCTTCGCTGAGGTTCTGATAGACCACGTTTTTCCCGCTGTGCGTGCTCAGCTCGGCAGCCAGGTCGCTCAGCGTCCAGGCGTTATCGCCCGCCAGTTCGTAAACTTTCCCTGCATGGCCTTCACCGGCGATAACGCGGGCGGCCGCGGCGGCATAATCCGCGCGGGTAGCGGAGGCAATTTTACCTTCGCCGGCGGCGCCGATAAACACGCCGTGCTCCAGCGCCGGCGGCGCGCTGGCCAGATAGTTTTCGGTATACCAGCCATTGCGCAGCAGGGCGTAAGCGATGCCAGAGTCGGCCAGCATCTGCTCGGTTTCAATATGCTCTGCGGCCAGGCCCAGCGGCGAAGTGTCGGCGTGCAGCAGGCTGGTATAGGCGATGAATGTCACCCCAGCGGCTTTGGCGGCGTTGATGACGTTGCGGTGCTGTACGGCACGCTGGCCGACTTCGCTGGAGGAGATTAACAGCAGTTTATTCACGCCCTGCAGCGCGGCGGTCAATGCCGCTTCGTCGCTATAGTCGGCCTGGCGGACGACGACGCCCTGCTGGCTGAGCGCCTGGGCTTTGGCCGGGTTGCGGACAATCGCCACAATCTGGCTGGCAGGAACGGTTTTAAGCAGGTCTTGCAGAACGTAGTGGCCAAGCTGGCCGGTGGCACCGGTAAGGGCGATCATGGGGCTTCTCCTTCGTGTTTATTGGCAGTTGTGGTAAGCTAACACCTTAACTAACTTTTAGTAAGTACGTACAAAAAGGTAAGTATGAAAATGGCCGAACCGACGCTGAGCGATAAACTGCGCAACGGCAATCTGTTTGCGGAACAGTGCCCGTCGCGCGATGTGCTTAAACATGTCACCAGCCGCTGGGGCGTGTTGATTCTGGTGGCGCTGCGCGAGGGGACCCATCGCTTCAGCGATCTGCGGCGCAAAATGGGCGGGGTCAGCGAAAAGATGCTGGCGCAGTCGCTGCAGGCCCTGGAGCAGGATGGTTTTATCGACCGCGTCTCTTATCCGGTGGTGCCGCCGCACGTTGAATATAGCCTGACGCCGCTCGGTCTGCAGGTGAGCGATAAGGTGGCCGCCCTGGCGGACTGGATCGAGGTTAATCTGCCCGCGGTGCTGGCGAGCCACGGGGAGTGAAAATGTATCACTCCCTGTAGCCCCGCCACCGGTGAGATGTACCCGGATAGCGGCTGGCGCCTTATCCGGGCTACCCGTCAGCTCCGGTTTGTAGCCCCGGTAAGCGCAGCGCCACCGGGGAACAGGCATTACTGACTCAAATCCAGCTGATAAATGGCGAAGCCGATATCATCGGCGGCCACCTGGCGCATCGGATACTGGGCTTTCTCTTTGATAAACGCCGCGGCTTTGTCGCCAGGCGAGGTCTCAAAACGAATATCCAGCGGCGTCTTACTGTGGATCGGCGCCAGGCGCCAGTTGTTATCCGCCGCCGGATGGATCGCGCCATCCTTCTTCGATTGCGCGGCGATCCACGCCGCCAGCACCGAACGGTTTTCATCCGGTGAGGCAAAGGCGATATGGCTTTCGCCGGTGCCGGCGAATTTACCGCCGTAAGCGCGATAGTTATTGGTGGCGACCAGGAAAGTGGCCTGCGGATCGACCGGTTTGCCATTGAAGGTCAGGCCCTTGATGCGCTCTGCCTGCGGATGGATCATCTGGCACTCGCCGTCGTAGCGGGCCGGCTGGCTGACGTCGATCTGGTAGTTCACCCCGTCAATCACATCGAAGTTATAGGTGCGGAAGCCGTCCCAGTTGATCAGCGACTGCGGCTTGCTGCTGGCCGGGTCTATCTGGTTAAACTGCCCGGCCGAGCACTCCAGCCACTCCTTGACCTCCTTCCCGCTGACCTTCATCACCACCAGGGTGTTGGGGTAGAGATAGAGGTCGGCGGCGTTGCGGAAGGTGAGCTGGCCTTTTTCCACTTCCACGAAGCTCGCCGGATCGTTTTTACGCCCGCCGACTTTAAACGGCGCGGCGGCGGAGAGCACCGGCAGTTTCGCCAGGTCCGGGTCGCCCTGAATGTAGTGTTCGACGTAGGCTTTTTGCGCCATGTTGACCACCTGCACCGTCGGGTCGTCCTGCACCAGCGCCAGATAGCTGTACATGTTGTCGGCGGACTTGCCGATCGGCTGACTGACGAACTCGCGAGTGGCGTCGTGATCGGCTTTCAACACCGCCACCAGCTTGCCGTCTTCCGCCGCCAGCGATTGCTTCGCCACCGCGTCGTAGATTGGCCGCGCTTCCGCTTTACTCTGAGTCACCTGCCATTTTCCGCTGTCGTTGTTCAGCACCAGATCGACCACCCCGAGGTGATCGCCCCACATTCCCGGCATTACCGCCGGCACGCCGTTCAGCGTCCCTCTGGCGATATCCGCGCCTTTAATGTTGGCGAAGTCTTTGCCGGGGAACACCGCGTGGGCGTGGCCGAACATGATGGCGTCAACGCCGGGCACCTGGCTTAAGTAGTAGACCGAGTTCTCGGCCATCGCCTGATACGGGTCGGCGGAGAGGCCGGAGTGCGCGACCACCACGACCACGTCAGCGCCTTTCGCCCGCATCTCCGGGATATATTTGCGCGCGGTTTCGGTAATGTCGTTGACCGTCACTTTGCCGCTAAGATTGGCTTTATCCCAGGTCATGATCTGCGGCGGCACAAAGCCGATATAGCCGATGCGCAGGGTATGGGATTGACCGTCGCTGTCCTGAACCGGGGTGTCCTGGATCAGGTAGGGGGTGAACATCGGTTTGCCGGTTTTGGCATCGATGATATTGGCGTTCACGTAGGGGAATTTCGCCCCGGCCAGCGCTTTGTGCAGGAAGTCGAGGCCGTAGTTGAATTCATGGTTGCCCAGGTTGCCGACGGCATAATTCAGGGTGTTCAACGCCTTATACACTGGATGAACATCGCCCTCTTTCAGCCCCCTGGCGGCCATGTAGTCGCCCAGCGGGCTCCCCTGGATCACATCCCCGTTATCCACCAGTACGCTGTTTTTCGCTTCTGCCCGCGCCTGTTCGATCAGGGTGGCGGTACGCACCAGGCCGAATTTCTCCGTGGCGGCATCTTTGTAATAGTCAAAGTCCATCATATTGCTGTGCAGATCGGTGGTTTCCATGATCCGCAGGTCGACCGTTGCGGCGCTGACGCTGGCGGCGATCAGCGTGGCCAGGAGCGTTGCGCTAAACTTAATCATCAGAGGCGTCCTTTTTTTATGAGCGATAGCACAGAAGAAAATGTATTTATATTCTGTTGCTTACAGAAATGTGAATCTTGCCAGAAAAGTGGGCAGCGAAACCGCCATCGTTATCACAGATAGCGGAACTTGCGGTGATGCGATATAAATAAAACAACGAGTTAACGCCACTGTAACCAGACGAGGTGGAGAATGTTAGAACAAGTATGTCAGCTTGCACGGAACGCGGGCGATGCCATCATGGAAGTTTACGATGGAAACCAACCGATCAACGTCGCCAGCAAGAAAGATGATTCTCCGGTCACGGCGGCGGATATCGCGGCGCATAAAGTCATTGTCAGCGGCCTGCAGGCGCTGGATGCCACCATTCCTGTTTTGTCGGAAGAGGACCCGCCGGCCTGGGAAGTGCGTCAGCACTGGCAGCGCTACTGGCTGGTCGACCCGCTGGACGGCACCAAAGAATTTATTAAGCGTAACGGCGAGTTCACCGTCAATATCGCGCTGATTGAAAACGGCAAGCCGACGCTGGGCGTGGTCTACGCGCCGGTGATGAAGGTGATGTACAGCGCGGAAAAAGGCAAAGCCTGGAAAGAAGAGTGCGGCGTGCGCAAGCAGATCCAGGTCCGCGATGCCCGTCCGCCGCTGGTGGTGATCAGCCGCTCCCATGGCAACGATCCGGAGCTGCAGGAGTACCTTGAGCAGCTGGGCGAGCACCAGACCACCTCTATCGGCTCCTCGCTGAAGTTCTGCCTGGTGGCGGAAGGTCAGGCCCAGCTCTATCCGCGCTTCGGGCCGACCAGCACCTGGGACACCGCCGCCGGCCATGCGGTCGCGGTCGCCGCCGGGGCGCATGTTCACGACTGGCAGGGGAAAACCCTCGACTACACGCCGCGTGAATCCTTCCTCAACCCCGGCTTCCGGGTCTCTATTTATTAAGCAGCTTACGCAGCAGGTCGATCACCTGCTGCACCTCCTGCTGGGTGAGCGCGCCGTCTTTGGCCCACTGTACGCGCCCGCTCTTATCCAGCACCACAATCGCGGAGCTCTTCTCGTCCAGCTGCCAGGCTTTCCGCACCAGCCCGTTGCTGTCGACGATAAATTGCGACCACGGGAAGAGCTGTTTATTACTCTCGATACTGTTGCGCACGAACATGCCGGTGCCCGGGATGGCATCGTCGGTATTGACAATGGTGGTGGTCTGATAGCGATCGTGTGGGAAGCTCGCCGCTTTAATCGCCTCGATCAGGTTGGCATTTTTCTCTTTTGCTGACGAGCGTCCAGCGATGTGCTGGATGACTCGCACTTTTCCCACCAGCTGCGAGCTATTCCAGTTTTTATAGCTAAACTTATCATTATCCAGAATAAGTTCGCCCCGATCCGCGACGCCGACCGGCGCCACGCGCTGGCCGTCGACAAAGTTATGCGCTGAGGCCAGCAGCGGGAAGAGGAGTAACGAGGCGGCCAGTATGCTACGTAGGGTCATGCGGAATCCTTAATCATTTTTGTGCAGGTGATCCGACCACTTGGTCTCGTTTAATGATAAGTGCGATTGGCGACGATTACCCGCAATGAGGATGCCAGTTTGCGTGTTGACGCACAAATTAGTCGAAAAACGGCGACTTATACTTACTTCATCGTATGTCCGAAACGAAAATTCTGAATTATTGTCATCAAACGGTAAATAAACTTATACACACTGGGTCCCTCTGAGATTCTGGACTATAGTTTTAGGGCATTAAAATTTGCGCTCCCGATACGTGGGCTAACTGTGGCACCACAGGAGCGTAACCCTGGCAGGAGAGAAGAATGAAAATTTTCCAACGCTACAATCCGCTGCAAGTGGCGAAGTACGTGAAGATCCTGTTTCGTGGACGGTTGTACATCAAGGACGTTGGCGCATTTGAATTTGATAAGGGCAAAATCCTTATCCCGAAGGTCAAGGACAAGCTGCATCTGTCAGTGATGTCCGAAGTCAATCGTCAGGTGTTGCGTCTGCAAACTGAGATGGCATAACCTGACACGTAGCAGTACGTAGTAGGTAAAAGACGGCTCCCGATGGGGGCCGTTGATGTTTTCAGCCCTTCATCTCCGCATAGCGTTTGCGATACTCCCCCGGTGGAATGCCGTTATGTTTACGAAACAAGCGGGTGAAATAGACCGGATCGCTGTAACCCACCGATAAGGCAATCTTGTTAAGCGGGAGTGTGGTGCTCTGAATGAGCCACCTGGCGCGGTTGATGCGCTGAGCTTCCCGCCAGGCGTAAACCGTCTGCCCCAGCTCATTTTTGAAAAGGTGCGCCAGACGTGAAGGAGAGATAAATACCATCGCCGCCAGGGTCTCGATTTTTACCTCTTGCGCGATATGGGCGTTAAGGTAGTCGCAGACGGCGTTAATTCGCGGATCGTGGGCGTGGCGGTTGCTGATGGGCTGTTGCTGAAAACAGCGGAGGATCAACCTTTCCAGGGCGTTCATCGCCAGCGCTTCCGACAGCGGCGCGGAGGCCGAGTGGTGGCGTATCACTTCATGGAACAGATCGCGCAGGTGCTGGAGCTGGTCGGGGTCAGCAACGGTCGTTTTGCCGATGCCGTGCGTGGTTTGGTCCCATTTTAGCCAGTCTATCCAGTAGGGGCGGGGAATAAAGTAGATCCAGAGATGGTCCCAATACTCGCTGTGTTCGTCTCTGCCGTAATGATGAGGCACGCCGGGGGGAAACAGCAGCAGATCGTTTTCCCGACACAGAAGAAAGCCATCGCCCGCTTTCGCCCGCGCCTGGCCACGCAGGGTCAGATTGATGATGTAACCTTTCATCCCCTGCGGACGATTAATGTAGTAGTCCAGTTTGGAGCCGCGGGTTATCGGCGTGAAGCCCGCGACAACCCAGGCATTGAAGGTAAAGGTTTTCATCAATGGCGAGAAATTGAGTAGCTCATTGATATCAAGTTCCATTCTCTCTCCCACCTGAGCGTCGCAGCGTCATTACCTTTCGATGATAGTAAATTCCCATGCCCTGAGGCGCAACGGCTGGCCGCTGCGCACTGTTTCCCCGCTCAGCAGGTCGTTCCCCGCCGTTTCGCTACCGAAATCGAGCGTCTCGCCAGAGTAATTGAACAGGAAGTGGATGGTTTTCCCGGCGCGATTACGCATCTTTTTGACCACTAATGGGTAGCGATAGGCGGAAGTGCGCGAGCGCAATGCGAGATCGGCAGTGAGTACATCAAACAGCTGGCTAATCAATCGCTTCTGCGGCAGGAAGCCAACGTACATCGATCGTCCCCGGCCATAATCCGCTTCGGTGGCGGCCGCGTACTCGCCCCATGCCGGATGCTGATAGCGCAGCAGAGTGCGGGTCCCGGCATCGGGCGTCAGCAGCTCCATCCACAGCTCCGCCTGATTGTCGTTGCGGCAATCAATATCCGCGCAGCATGAGCTTACCGTTGTCCCTTCCGGCAGGGTGAACTGGCTGTAGCTGACGCCGCAGCTCTGCCGCAGGATCCCAGGCTGCGCGCTGCGGCGCACTTTGACGTTTTCATCGCTAAAGCCCGATTTAAAGCCGATAAGCGCTCTGCCGCCCTCGGCGATATAGTGGTTGATACGCGCCAGCAGGCCATCATCGGCAGCGTACAGGCCGGGAACGATCAGCACCCGGTAGCGAGAAGTCTCCTCGTTGACGTCGTGGATGATATCGAGGCTGATATTGTGGTCATACAGCGCATCGTGGAAGCGGCGGAAAATATCGTTATAAATATTGCCCTCGGCGTCGCCGGGGCGGAACTGGTTAAGGGCGTCCATTGCCTCATTGCTTATCAGCAGCGCAACGTCGTTTTCGGCCTTCAGCTCCGCCAGCTGCGGCGACAGGCGGGCAAAGTCAGCCCCGATAGTGGTGGCCTCCTGCCAGGTCGGATTACGCGAGAAGTCGTGGCTGAGCAGCCCCTTCCAGTAGGTTTCGAAGGCGTTATGAATTGAATGCCAATGCCAGTAGGAAACCATGGCGGCGCCGGAGGCGATATGGCTGAACGCCTGCAGGCGCAGCTGGCCCGGGAAGGGAGTCCACTGGGCGAAACCCTGCGCCTGCGTTTCCAGCACGAAGTAGTTCTGGCCCGGCTTAAGCGAGCGGGTGATGGCGCCGCCGAAGGCGATTTCCCGCCCGGTCAGGTGCGCCTGGCTCGGGTGATAGATATCAACACCGGCGATATCCAGTGCCTGCGCTGCCACAAAATGGTCGACCCGCGGCTGCACGCCGTAAGAGTAACCGCGCCATTCAAAATCGAAGTTGTGGGTGACGAACTGGTGCGGCTGGGCGTACTCGCGCACGATCTCCGCCTGCCAGGCCAGATACTCGGTGACCTGCTGGCGCTGATAACGGAAAAAGGCGCAGGCGAGGCTGGCGTTGATGGTATTTTCCACCGGCGGAAAATCCTGCCAGCGGTCAATGCGGTTGCTCCAGTAATCCAGACCGAAATCGTGATTCAGCTGCCGGAGGTCAGGATATTTCTCCTGCAGGCTGCGCACAAAGCCCTCCTGCATATAGCGGCCGATATTGTCGTAATGCTTGGTTTCGTTATCCAGTTGCCAGCCGATAATTGCCGGATGGTGCTGCACATGCGCCATCAGCGTGCGGATAATTTTTTCGGCATAGCGGCGAAAGGTCGGGTTGACGATATCCATGATCTGCCGCGGGCCATACTTTTGCTGCCCTGTGACGGTGGTGACCAGAATATCGGGATGTTTCGCCGCCAGCCAGGCCGGGACCGCGTAGGTCGGCGTCCCGACGATGACCGCGATGCCGGCCTCATGCATCGCCGCCAGCACCCGGTCGATATGGTAGAAATTGTACTGGCCCTCTTCGGGCTCCAGCGTACTCCATGTGGACTCGGCGATACGCACCACGTTAATGCCAGTTTCGCGCATTAAGGCAATATCCTTGGCCAGCCGATCTTCCGGCATATATTCATCGTAATACGCCACGCCATAAAATAACTGAGACATGCAGACTACCTCCTGACATTAATTCGCGGGCACAGGTTGTGAAGAGAACACGCGCGCTTTATCCAGCGTGATAAACGAAATGAGCGTGAAGCACAGGGCGATACTTCCCAGCACGATATAGCTGCTGGTAAAGCCCATTCTCTGGTACATATGGCCGATGCCGGTGGAGAGGAAAATAGAGCTAAAGCTTTTTGAAAACTGAAAGCCAATTAAGTAAACCGTCGCTGAAAGCAGGGGGTTAAAGTTAGCGGTAATATATTTAAGCGCCGCGACGAGTAACACCGAGCTTTCAAATCCATGGAGAAGTTTAATCAGGCTGATGGATATCGGGCCAATAGCCCACGCGGAACCGATAATGCGCAAGCTCATAATCAGCCCGCAGTATAACAGCGCATTTTTGGGGCCGATTTTATTCACAAACCACGGCGCAAAGAACATGACGACGGCATCAAGGAAAATCTGTCCTGTCGTTAAATAACCGAAGACTTCTGCGCCCCGGGCTTTACTCTCAAAAAAGTGGCTGTAGTAGATAGCGAACTGCTGGTCATAGGTTTCATAGACCGCGCCCACGCCAATCACATAGAGCGCGAAGAACCAGAATTTTTTAATTTTCAGCAGCGAGGCGGCATCGCGGAGGGTGACCGGAGACGTTTTGCCAGACAGTAGCCCCTGCTGCTGATGGGTGCTGATCTGCATTTTCCAGACAATCACCAGCAGGCAGACACCTGCCGCGCTGGCCAGCCAGAAAATCATGTTCTGATCGATGCCGTAGAGCTTTCCTGCCGCAAAGGTGCCGATCGCGGCGCCGATGCCGCCAAACATCCTCGCCCGACCAAATTCGAAGCCGGAGGCGCGGCTGACCTTATCGATGTAGGCTTCGCAAATCCCGCAGCCTGCGCCGTAGGCCATGCCAATATAGAGGCCGCCAGCCAGTGCGCCGAGGAACACATTTATTTTTAACAGAGGCGCGAAGACATAGATCCAGTATGGGGCGAATAAGGTGATAATGATCGCCAGCATCCACATCAAATTCTTACGATACACCAGCTTATCCGATATAAAACCGAATAATGGCTGAACGCAGACGGCCACAATGGCGGTGAAAGAATAAACCAGACCGACGTCCGTGTAGTTAATACCGATGGTTTCCGTTAACCACAGTGATAAATAGGGGTAGCAGCATCCCCAGCCTATAAAGAAAAACAGGAAAAACAGACAGCTGATAAAGTAATTTTTATTCGACGTTATCATGGTAACCCTCGCTTCCTTTATTCAGGAATATGATCGTGTAGACGCGAGCAACGTTACCTTTTTGCGCACGGGGGAGTCATGAACGTTTCGCTATGGAGCAGTAATAATCTGCTATCGGCAGAGGGGCGTGAGCCGCTTCACATTCGGGCAATAAAAAGGGCGGATGATCATCCGCCCTTAAGAGAGAGAAAAGATGACGCTCAGGCGTTCTGGCTTTCCGCCGCTTCCGACTGCTTGGGCACCAGCACCGTTGGCTTGTTATCGATGCGGGTCACCAGCAGCTGGTCGATACGGTAGTTGTCGATATCCACGACCTCGAACTTATAGCCGGAGAACTTCACCGCGTCGGTGCGCTTGGGGATTTTACGCAGCATAAACATCATAAAGCCGCCGATGGTCTCGTAGTTCCCGGACTGCGGAAACTCGTCGATATCCAGCACGCGCATCACGTCATCAATCGGCGTACCGCCATCGATCAGCCACGAGTTTTCATCGCGAGCGACGATCTGCTCTTCCAGCCCCTGGCCGACGAGATCGCCCATCAAAGTCGTCATCACGTCGTTAAGGGTGATGATCCCGACCACCAGCGCATATTCATTCATGATCACCGCGAAGTCTTCCCCGGCGGTTTTGAAACTTTCCAGCGCTTCGGAGAGGGTCAGGGTATCCGGGACGATCAGCGTGTTGCGGATCTGCACGCCGCCGGTCAGCACCAGGCTCTGGTTCGCCAGCACGCGGTTCAGCAGATCTTTGGAATCGACGTAGCCGATAATATGGTCGATATCTTCATTACAGACGAGGAACTTCGAGTGCGGATGCTCGGCCACTTTATTCTTCAGGCTCTGCTCGTCTTCATGCAAATCAAACCAAATGACGCTTTCACGCGGGGTCATGGAGGAAGGAACGGTGCGGGACTCCAGCTCGAACACGTTCTCAATCAGCTCATGCTCCTGCTTGCGCAGCACCCCGGCCAGCGCGCCGGCCTCGACCACGGCATAGATATCGTCGGAGGTGATATCGTCTTTCCGCACCATCGGCAGTTTGAAGATGCGGAAGATCATATTAGCCATGCCGTTAAACAACCACACCAGCGGGCGGAAGACTAACAGGCAGAAGCGCATCGGGTTGATGATGCGCAGTGCCACGGTTTCGGGCGCAATCATACCGATGCGTTTCGGAGTCAGGTCAGCAAACAGGATGAACAAGCTGGTGACCAGGGTAAAAGAGATGATGAAGCTCAGCTGCTCGGAGAGCTCCGGTGACATATACCCGCTGAGCAGGCTATAAAACGCCGGGGAGAAGGCCGCGTCGCCCACGATACCGCCCAGAATGGCGACGGCGTTAAGGCCAATCTGCACAACGGTAAAGAAGGTGCCCGGGTTCTCCTGCATCTTCAGCACCCGCTGTGCGTTGACGTTGCCTTCATCGGCCAGCAGTTTCAGTTTGATTTTACGTGAGGCGGCCAGTGAGATTTCCGATATCGAAAAAAAGGCACTGACGGCTATCAGACAGAGTATTACTAAAATACTGTTTAACATATCTTTTCTGACCGTTGAGGTCAGATCCTCGGAAGGGAAGTTGATAACTCAAATGTGGAATACATAAAAAACCGGTCCGAAGGCGCTGGACCGGCTGTCACACTGGGTAGTATAGCGTAAGGGAATGTAAAGCCGCCAGAGCGTTCATTAACCGCCTCGCTGTTGAGGCGGAAATCAGAATTACGCCTGAGGCGGCAGGCAGACGCCAATGCCGCCGATGCCGCAATAGCCGTGCGGGTTCTTATACAGATACTGCTGGTGATCGTCCTCGGCATAGTAGAACGGTTTGGCGGTGGCGATCTCGGTGGTGATGTGCCGGGTATCGTGCGCGTCGTTCATCGCCGCCTGGAAGCGCGCGAGGCTGGCCTTTGCCGCTTCCGTCTGTTCCGGCGTCAACGGGTAAATCGCCGAACGGTACTGGGTGCCGTGGTCGTTACCCTGTCTCATTCCCTGCGCCGGGTCGTGATTTTCCCAGAACACCTGCAATAACTGCTCATAGCTGATGACCTGCGGATCGTAGACCACGCGCACCGCTTCCGCGTGACCGGTCTGGCCGCTGCACACTTCGCGATAGGTCGGATTGGGCGTATAGCCGCCAGTGTAGCCGGCGGCGGTGCTGTAAACCCCCGGCAATTGCCAGAACAGACGTTCAACTCCCCAGAAGCAGCCCATGGCGAACAGCGCGACTTCCATCCCCGCCGGGACGTTGGTCATCGAGTGGCCGTTAACTGCGTGGAGCGTCGCCACTGGCATCGGGGTATTGCGTCCAGGCAGCGCATCCGCCTGGGCGACAAGATGCGTTTTATCAAATAGACTCACGGTGGGCCTCTCAATACAGAAATCGTCGTTAAGGTTGTAACGAAGCGTGTCTTTTAACACAATAAATACGCGTAATACGTCTAGATTAATACATAAGAATTATTTGGGTTATTGCCACTTTTTCAACCCTACGTTGTTAGGGTTTTGTTAAGCCGTGGAGCGGCGCCAGTGTTTCCTGTAGGGGGAAACAGGGATATTCAGGAGAAAATGTGCTAAAAATCCGCCAGTTATGTGTCACCAGCCTTTTGCTGGTCAGCGGGATCGCCAGCGCAGCGAATGTGCGTTTGCAGGTTGAAGGATTATCCGGGGAGCTGGAGAAAAACGTTCGCGCCCAGCTTTCCACCATCCAGAGTGATGAGGTCACGCCGGATCGTCGCTTTCGCGCGCGCGTCGATGACGCCATTCGCGAAGGTCTGAAAGCGCTGGGGTATTACGAGCCGACGATTGAATTTGATCTTCGTCCGCCGCCGAAAAGGGGCCGTCAGGTGCTGATCGCCAAAGTGACCCCGGGTGAGCCGGTGCGCATTGGCGGCACCGAGGTGATTCTGCGCGGCGGCGCCCGCACCGACAGCGACTATCTGGCGCTGTTGAAAACCCGCCCGGCCATCGGGACGGTGCTCAACCACGGCGATTACGACGGTTTCAAGAGCTCCCTGACCCGCGTCGCCCTGCGCAAAGGCTACTTTGACAGCGAGTTCAATAAAAGCCAGCTGGGGGTCTCCCTCGACCGCCATCAGGCGTTCTGGGATATCGATTACGACAGCGGCGAACGCTATCGCTTTGGCCACGTCACCTTCTCCGGATCGCAAATCCGTGATGAATACCTGCAAAACCTCGTGCCGTTTAAAGAGGGCGACTACTACACCTCTCAGGACCTGGCCGAGCTAAACCGCCGCCTGGCGGCGACCGGGTGGTTCAGTTCGGTGGTGGTGGCGCCTGATTTTGCTAAGTCACGGAAAACCAAGGTGCTGCCTCTGCAGGGCGTTGTCTCGCCACGCAAAGAGAACACCGTGGAAACCGGGGTAGGGTACTCCACAGACGTCGGTCCGCGGGTAAAAGCCACGTGGAAAAAACCGTGGATGAACTCCTATGGCCACAGCCTGACCTCCAGCGTCAGCCTCTCCGCCCCGGAGCAGCAGTTCGACTTCACCTATAAAGTCCCGCTGCTCAAGAGCCCGCTCGAGCAGTACTATCTGATGCAGGGCGGCTTTAAGCGTACCGATCTCAATGACACCCAGGCTGACTCTACCACCCTTGGGTTGTCGCGTTTCTGGGAGATGTCGAGCGGCTGGCAGCGGGCGATCAACCTGCGCTGGAGCCTGGACCACTTTACCCAGGCGAACGTCACCAACACCACCATGCTGATTTACCCTGGGGTCTCGGTGAACCGCACTCGCTCCCGCGGCGGCCTGATGCCCACCTGGGGCGATTCCCAGCGCTACTCGGTGGACTACTCCAACACCATGTGGGGCTCGGACATCAACTTCATCGTGATGCAGGCCCAGGACGTCTGGATCCGTACCCTCTATGACCGCCACCGCTTTGTGGTGCGCGGCAACCTGGGCTGGATCGAAGCGGACAACTTTGACAAGGTGCCGCCGGACCTGCGCTTTTTCGCCGGGGGCGATCGCAGTATTCGCGGCTATAAATACAAATCCATCTCGCCGAAGGATGATGACGGCAAGCTGATCGGGGCCTCGAAGCTGGCCACCGGCTCGCTGGAATATCAGTACAACGTCAGCGGCAAATGGTGGGGCGCCGTGTTTGTCGATAGCGGCGAAGCGGTCAGCGATATTCGCGAAAGTGATTTTAAAACCGGCGCCGGGGTGGGCGTGCGCTGGCAGTCGCCGGTGGGGCCGATCAAGCTGGATATCGCCCGGCCAATCGGCGACAAAGAAGAGCATGGTTTACAGTTTTACATCGGTCTGGGGCCTGAATTATGAGTTTATGGAAGAAGATAAGCCTCGGCGTCTTAATCGTGTTGGTCCTCCTGCTGGGCACCGTCGGGTTCCTGGTGGGCACCACCACCGGCTTGCATCTGGTGTTCAAAGCGGCGGATCGCTGGGTACCGGGGCTGGAAATCGGCAAAGTGACCGGCGGCTGGCGTGATTTAACCCTCGATAATGTCCGCTATGAGCAGCCCGGCGTGGCGGTCACCGCCGGCCAGTTTCATCTTAGCGTCAGGTTGCGCTGCCTGTGGGACAGCAGTCTGTGCGTAAACGACATCTCGCTGCGCGATATTTACGTCGCCGTCGATACGAAGAAGATGCCGCCCTCTGCGCCGGTCGAGGAAGAGGACAGCGGGCCGCTGAATCTCTCCACCCCTTATCCGATCGCCCTCAGCCGCGTCGCGCTGCATAACGTCAACGTCAAAATCGACGATACCGCGGTCTCTGTGCGCGATTTTTCCACCGGCCTGAACTGGCAGGAGAAAAACCTGACCCTGACGCCGACCTCGCTGCAGGGGCTGCTGATCGCCCTGCCGAAGGTGGCGAAAGTAGCGCAGGAGCAGGTGGTTGAACCGAAAATCGACAACCCGCAGCCGCAGGAAAAACCGCTCGGCGAGACGATGACCGACCTCTTCTCGCAGCCGGTGCTGCCGGCGATGACCGACGTCCATCTGCCGCTGAACCTCAATATTGAGGCGTTCCGCGGCGAGCAGCTGCGCCTCACCGGCGATACCGATATCACCGTGTATAACCTGCTGCTGAAAGTCAGCAGTATCGACGGGCAGATGAAGCTCGACGCCCTCGACATCGACTCCGATCAGGGCAAAGTCACCGCCTCGGGCAGCGCCCAGCTGCAGGATAACTGGCCGGTAGACATCACCCTCGACGGAACGCTGAACATCGACCCGATGAAAGGGGAGAAAGTGCAGCTGAAGGTGGGCGGCGAGATACGTAAAACGCTTAAGGTCGGGGTGGACTTAAGCGGGCCGGTAGCGGCCACGCTGCGGGCGGACGCGCAGCTGGCGGAGGCCGGGCTGCCGCTCAATATGGAGCTGAAGAGCAAGCAGCTCGCCTGGCCGTTCAGCGGCGAGAAGCAGTTCCAGGCCGACGACGTCCAGCTGAAGTTCAGCGGCAAAATGACCGACTACGCGCTGGCCTTCTCCACCGCGGTGAAAGGCCAGTCGCTGCCGCCGGCGAAAATCGCCCTCAACGCCAAAGGCAATGAGCGGCAGATCAATCTCGACAAGCTGACGGTCAATGCCCTGGAAGGGAAAACCGAGCTGAAGGCGCTCCTCGACTGGCAGCAGGCGATCAGCTGGCGCGGCGAGCTGACCCTCGATGGCATCAACACCGCCAAAGAGGTGCCGGACTGGCCGTCGAAGCTCAACGGCAGGATCAAGACCCAGGGCAGCCTGTACGGCGGCAGCTGGCAGATGTCGGTGCCGGAGCTGAAAATTACCGGCAACGTGAAACAGAACAAGGTGGATGTCTCCGGCTCGCTGCAGGGCAACAGCTATCTGCAGTGGAAGATCCCGGGGCTGCATCTGGCGTTAGGCCCGAACAGCGCCGATATCAAAGGCGAGCTGGGGGTGAAGGATCTGAATCTCGACGCCACCATCGATGCGCCGCACCTGGATAATGCGCTGCCGGGGCTCGGCGGGACGGCGAAGGGGCTGGTGAAAGTGCGCGGCACTGTCGATGCGCCGCAGCTGCTGGCGGACATCACCGCCCGGGCGCTGCGCTGGCAGGAGCTGAGCATCGCCCAGGTCAACGTCAAAGGGGATGTGAAATCCACCGATCAGATTGGCGGCAACCTGGACGTGCGGGTGGATCGCATCAGCCAGCCGGGGGTGAATATCAGCCTGGTGCAGCTCAATGCCAAAGGCACTGAGAAGCAACATGAGCTGCGGCTGCGGGTGCAGGGCGATCCGGTTTCCGGCCAGCTGGCGCTGGCGGGCAGCTTCGATCGTCAGGCCGAGCGCTGGAGAGGCGCGCTAAGCGATACCCGCTTCCAGACGCCGGTGGGGCCAGTAGCGCTGACGCGCAGTATTGCGCTGGACTACCGTAACCAGGAGCAGAAAATCAGCATCGGGCCACACTGCTGGACCAACCCGAACGCCGAACTCTGCGTGCCTGAGACCATTGACGCGGGCGCCAGCGGGCGGGCGCGGGTGAATCTCAACCGCTTCGACCTGGCGATGCTTAAGCCGTTTATGCCGGAGGCGACCCAGGCCAGCGGCGTGTTTACCGGTAATGCCGATGTCAGCTGGGACACCACCAAAGAGGGGCTGCCGCAGGGCAAAGTGACCCTCAGCGGGCGCAACGTCAAAGTGACCCAGGTGGTCAATGACGCCCCGCTGCCGGTGGCGTTCGATACGCTGAACCTCAGCGCCGATCTGCACAACAATCGCGCGGAGCTGGGCTGGCTTATCCGCCTGACCAACAATGGCCAGCTGGATGGGCAGGTGCAGGTCACCGACCCGCAGGGGCGGCGTAACCTCGGCGGCAACGTCAATATCAGCAACTTCTCGCTGGCGATGATCAACCCGATTTTCGCCCGCGGTGAAAAGGCGGAGGGACGGCTCAATGCCCGTCTGCGCCTGGGCGGCAACGTGAAAAGTCCACAGCTGTTCGGCCAGATGCAGCTAAGCGGGGTGGATATCGACGGCAACTTTATGCCGTTTGATATGCAGCCGAGCCAGCTGGCGATGAACTTCAACGGTACGCGCTCGACCCTGCAGGGGACGGTGAACACCCGTCAGGGGCAAATCGCCCTTAGCGGGAACGCCGACTGGACGCAGATCGATAACTGGCGGGCGCAGATTGCGGCGAAAGGCAGCCGGGTGCGGATCACCGTGCCGCCGATGGTCCGTCTCGATGTATCGCCGGACGTGGTGTTTACCGCCACGCCAAGCCTGTTCAACCTCGATGGCAAGGTGGATGTGCCCTGGGCGCGGATCGTGGTCAACGAGGTGCCGGAGAGCGCGGTCGGCGTGTCGTCGGACGAAGTGATGCTCGACAAAAACCTCAAGCCGATTAAGCAGCAGAGCGCCGGGATCCCGATCAACAGCAACCTGACGATCCACGTCGGCAACAACGTTCGTCTGGAAGCCTTCGGTCTGAAAGCGCGTCTGACCGGCGATCTGAAAGTGGCGCAGGACAAGCAGGGGCTGGGACTCAACGGGCAGATCAATATTCCGGACGGCCGCTTCCACGCCTATGGCCAGGATTTGATTGTGCGCAAAGGGGAGCTGCTGTTCTCCGGTCCGCCGGATCAGCCGTTGCTGAATATCGAAGCGATTCGTAACCCGGATGCCACCGAAGACGACGTGATCGCTGGCGTTCGCGTCACCGGCTCCGCCGATCAGCCGAAAGCGGAGATCTTCTCCGACCCGGTTATGTCCCAGCAGGAAGCGCTCTCTTATCTGCTGCGCGGCCAGGGTTTGAGCAGCGGACAGAGCGATAGCGCCGCGATGACCTCAATGCTTATTGGTATGGGGGTTGCACAAAGTGGTCAGGTTGTGGGTAAAATCGGCGAGACGTTTGGCGTAAGCAATTTGGCGTTGGACACCGAAGGGGTAGGCGACTCTTCCCAGGTGGTGGTCAGCGGCTATGTACTGCCGGGTCTGCAGGTAAAATACGGGGTCGGTATCTTCGATTCCCTGGCGACGCTGACTTTACGTTATCGCCTGATGCCTAAGCTATATGTGGAAGCGGTGTCTGGCATCGACCAGGCGCTCGATTTGCTCTATCAGTTTGAGTTTTAGCAATGCGAATATTTGTTTACGGCAGTTTACGACGCAAACAAGGCAACAGCCACTGGATGACCAACGCCCAGTGGCTGGGCGCTCATAGTGTCGACGATTATCAGCTGTACAGCCTGGGCCACTATCCAGGCGCGGTGCCCGGCGAAGGCACAGTACATGGTGAAGTTTATCGTATTGATGCATCGACGCTGGCCGAACTGGATGCGCTCCGCACCAAGGGGGGCGAGTATGCGCGCCACCTGATTCAGACGCCTTACGGCAGCGCATGGATGTATGTCTATCAACGTTCCGTTGAGGGTTGTACGTTGATAGCGAACGGCAACTGGTTGGATCGCGACCAGTATTAACCACGACAGCGCCACCTTCGGGTGGCGTTGTTTTTTCTGCGCCCGCCTCTTACCAGAGCGGCAGATAATCTCTCGCCAGCCACATCGTGGAAGCCAGCGTCGTCAGCGCGTGGAATAACTGCCGTTGTCCAGGCGGCGGGCGCCAGGATGCAGAGGCTGATGAGTCTTCAGGCGGTCAAAAAGCAAGGGGTCGTTAAAATAGCGTTTATCGGTATAAAAGACATGGTCGCCGGCGATAAGGCGCAGATACCCCTGTTTTTCAGAGGCGGCGGTTGTGAAGCCAGAAAAGTTAAGCGTGAAATAGCGAACGCTTTTCACGGGACACCCTCCATGGTGTTATCGCGGCTATCCGTGCCGCAATCAGGCAGGGTATGACCCTGCCTGAGACAGAATTACTTCTGCTTAGCGCGCTCGAAAGAGGCAACGATTTCAGCTTTCGCCGCTTCTGCGTTGTCCCAACCGTCGACTTTAACCCACTTGCCTTTTTCCAGATCTTTGTAGTGCTCAAAGAAGTGAGTGATCTGGGCTTTCAGCAGTTCCGGCAGGTCGTTCACATCGTTGATGTGATCGTATTCTTTGCTCAGCTTGGTGTGCGGTACCGCAACCAGTTTCGCATCTTCACCGGATTCGTCGGTCATCTTCAGAACGCCAACCGGACGGCAGCGGATCACGGAGCCCGGCTGCAGCGGGTACGGGGTCGGGACCAGCACGTCAACCGGGTCGCCGTCCAGGGACAGGGTGTGGTTGATGTAGCCGTAGTTGCACGGATAGAACATCGCTGTGGACATGAAACGGTCAACGAACAGTGCACCGCTCTCTTTGTCGACTTCGTATTTGATGGGATCTGCGTTCGCCGGGATCTCGATCACGACGTAGATGTCTTCCGGCAGATCTTTGCCCGCAGGTACGTTGAGTAAGCTCATGTCTGTTTCCTTTAAAATGTATGGCAAACAAGTGCTCGGTATTATAGCCAACTCACATCGAATGTCTTCGCTTCTTTTTCCCGATCTCGCCGTGGAGTGCTCTGAATTTTGCGCGCAATAATGGCATGAAAATCCATAAACATAGCCACATCATGAATAAATTTATGTAACCGTTTTCATTGCATGTGATTGATTTATCAAACCGCTTAAAAAAACGTCATAAACCGCAACAGCCGCGCTCCCTGCGAAGCCTTATCGGCTCTCCGCTGGGCAATGGGGCCGTCATTAACATCTCATTTACTTTTTTGAAGTGTGATGTAACGCATTCAGTTACATCACCGATTGTCTATAGTTTGTCCGCAGGTGAGACTTTAACCAACAATAACCCTACGAGGATACCCTTATGTGGAAGCGCTTACTTCTTGTCACAGCAGTTTCCGCAGCTATGTCGTCTATGGCGATAGCTGCCCCGCTAACCGTAGGTTTTTCGCAGGTCGGTTCTGAATCCGGCTGGCGTGCGGCAGAAACCAGCGTCGCGAAAGAGGAAGCCGCCAAGCGCGGTATCACGCTGAAGATCGCAGATGGTCAGCAAAAACAGGAAAACCAGATCAAAGCGGTGCGCTCCTTTATCGCCCAGGGGGTAGACGCGATCTTCATTGCGCCGGTGGTGGCTACCGGCTGGGAGCCGGTGCTGAAAGAGGCGAAAGAGGCCAAAATCCCGGTCTTCCTCCTCGACCGTTCCATTGATGTGAAAGATAAAGATCTCTACATGACCACCGTGACCGCCAACAACGTGCTGGAAGGTCAGCTGATTGGCGACTGGCTGGTGAAAACCGTCGACGGTAAGCCGTGTAACGTCGTGGAACTGCAGGGCACCGTCGGGGCCAGCGTGGCCATCGACCGTAAGAAAGGCTTCGCTGACGCCATCGCCAAAGCGTCGAATATCAAAATCATCCGCTCTCAGTCCGGCGACTTCACCCGCAGCAAAGGGAAAGAGGTTATGGAGAGCTTTATCAAGGCTGAGAATAACGGCAAAAACATCTGCATGGTATTCGCTCATAACGACGATATGGCCATCGGCGCCATCCAGGCCATTAAAGAAGCTGGCCTGAAGCCGGGCAAAGATATTCTGACCGGCTCCATCGACGGCGTGCCGGATATCTATAAAGCGATGATCGCCGGCGAAGCCAACGCCAGCGTCGAGCTGACGCCAAATATGGCCGGCCCGGCGTTTGATGCGCTGGAGAAATACAAAAAAGACGGCACCCTGCCGGAGAAGCTGACCATTACCAAATCGACGCTGTATCTGCCGGATACGGCGAAAGAAGAATTAGAGAAGAAGAAAAATATGGGCTACTGAGTGGATAGCCCCTCATCCCGCCCCTCTCCTCAGCCGGAGAGGGTAACAGGCAGCGTTCCAGCAACCCCGGCAAGCACAGCGCGAGCCGGGGCAACCTGACATCATTTGAAGGTGATATCGATTATGAGCGCCGAGGCACACCAGGAGATCCTTCGCACCGAAGGACTCAGTAAATTCTTCCCCGGCGTTAAGGCGCTGGATAACGTCAACTTTAGCCTGCGGCGCGGCGAAATCATGGCCCTGTTGGGCGAAAACGGCGCCGGGAAATCGACGCTGATCAAAGCGCTTACCGGCGTTTACCATGCCGATCGCGGCACTATCTGGCTGGAAGGCCAGGCCATTTCCCCGAAAAATACCGCCCATGCCCAGCAGCTGGGGATCGGCACTGTCTACCAGGAAGTGAACCTGCTGCCCAATATGTCGGTGGCGGATAACCTGTTCATCGGCCGTGAGCCGCGGCGGTTTGGCCTGCTGCGGCGGAAAGAGATGGAGACCAGGGCAACGGCGCTGATGGCCTCCTACGGCTTTTCCCTCGATGTGCGCGAGCCGCTGAACCGCTTTTCAGTGGCGATGCAGCAGATCGTCGCTATCTGCCGGGCCATCGACCTGTCGGCCAAGGTGCTGATCCTCGACGAGCCCACCGCCAGCCTCGATACCCAGGAGGTGGAGATGCTGTTTACCCTGATGCGCCAGCTCAGGGATAACGGCGTCAGCCTGATCTTCGTCACCCATTTTCTCGACCAGGTCTATGCGGTCAGCGACCGCATTACCGTGCTGCGCAACGGCAGCTTCGTCGGCTGCCGCGAGACCCGCGAACTGCCGCAGATTGAGCTGGTGAAAATGATGCTGGGCCGCGAACTGGACCACAACGCCCTGCAGCGGGCGGGCCGAACCCTGCTGAGCGATAAGCCGGTGGCGGCATTTGAAGGCTACGGTAAAAAAGGCACCATCGCCCCGTTCGACCTGCAGGTGCGTCCGGGCGAAATCGTTGGCCTCGCCGGCCTGTTGGGTTCCGGCCGCACTGAAACCGCCGAGGTGATCTTCGGTATTAAAACGGCGGACAGCGGGAAGGCGTGGATCAAAGGCAAACCGCAAACCCTGCGTTCTCCGCATCAGGCCTCCTGCCTCGGGATCGGCTTCTGTCCGGAGGATCGCAAAACCGACGGCATTATCGCCGCCGCCTCGGTGCGGGAAAATATCGTCCTCGCTCTGCAGGCGCAGCGCGGCTGGCTGCGGCCGATACCCCGGCGCGAACAGAACGAGATCGCCGAGCGCTTTATTCGCCAGCTGGGGATCCGCACCCCCAGCGCGGAGCAGCCGATCGAGTTTCTCTCCGGCGGCAACCAGCAGAAGGTGCTGCTTTCCCGCTGGCTGCTGACCAAACCGCAGTTCCTGATCCTCGATGAGCCGACCCGCGGCATCGACGTTGGCGCCCATGCGGAAATCATTCGCCTGATTGAAACCCTCTGCGCCGATGGCCTGGCGCTGCTGGTCATCTCCTCTGAACTGGAGGAGCTGGTGGGTTACGCCGATCGGGTCATTATCATGCGCGATCGCCGGCAGGTGGCCGAGATCCCGCTCGCCGAGCTCTCTGTACCGGCGATCATGAACGCAATTGCGGCATAAGGAGTAACCCATGATGCCTCGATCTCTTTCGCAAACCGGCCCGGAGAAGCGACGCTTCACCTGGCCGAAGGGCACCCCGCAGATCATTGCCCTGCTGCTGGTTCTGCTGGTCGACAGCCTGGTGGCGCCCCATTTTTATCAGGTGGTGCTCCAGGATGGCCGCCTGTTTGGCAGCCCAATCGATATTCTCAACCGCGCCGCCCCGGTGGCGCTGCTGGCCATCGGCATGACGCTGGTGATCGCCACCGGCGGCATCGACCTGTCGGTGGGGGCGGTGATGGCGATAGCCGGCGCGACGGCCGCCTCGATGACCGTCGCCGGTCACAGCCTGCCGGTGGTGCTGCTGGCCTCGCTGGCGGCGGGCGCGCTGGCCGGGCTGTGGAACGGCATTCTCGTGGCGGTCCTTAAGATCCAGCCCTTTGTGGCGACGCTGATCCTGATGGTGGCCGGACGCGGGGTGGCGCAGTTGATCACCGCCGGGCAGATCGTCACCTTTGATTCCCCGGCGCTGGCGTGGCTCGGCAGCGGATCGTTCCTCCTGTTTCCGACGCCGGTGATCATCGCCGCCGCGACCCTGCTGCTGTTCTGGCTGTTTACCCGCAAAACGGCGCTGGGCATGTTTATCGAAGCGGTAGGGATCAATATCCGCGCGGCGAAAAACGCCGGCGTCAATACCCGCATCGTGGTGATGCTGGCCTATGTCCTGAGCGGCGTCTGCGCGGCGATCGCCGGGATCATCGTGGCGGCGGACATTCGCGGCGCGGATGCCAATAACGCCGGGCTATGGCTTGAGCTGGACGCCATTCTGGCGGTGGTCATCGGCGGCGCTTCGCTGATGGGCGGGCGCTTCAACCTGCTGCTGTCGGTGGTGGGGGCGCTGATTATCCAGGGAATGAACACCGGGATTTTGCTCTCCGGCTTCCCGCCGGAGCTCAACCAGGTGGTGAAAGCGGTGGTGGTGCTGTGCGTACTGATTGTCCAGTCGCCGCGCTTTATCGGTTTACTGAAAGGGGTACGCGGCCATGATAAAACGTAATTTACCGTTGATGATCACCCTCGCGGTGTTTGTGCTGGGCTATCTCTACTGCCTGACGCAATTCCCCGGCTTTGCCTCGACGCGGGTGATCTGCAATATCCTGACGGATAACGCCTTCCTCGGGATCATCGCCGTGGGCATGACCTTCGTGATCCTCTCCGGCGGGATCGATCTGTCTGTCGGGTCGGTGATCGCCTTTACCGGCGTCTTTCTCGCCAAAGCGATTGGCTTTTGGGGAATATCACCGCTGGTGGCGTTTCCGCTGGTGCTGGTGATGGGCTGCGCCTTCGGCGCGTTTATGGGGCTGCTGATTGACGCCCTGAAGATCCCGGCCTTTATCATCACCCTCGCCGGCATGTTCTTCCTGCGCGGCGTGAGCTATCTGGTGTCAGAGGAGTCGATCCCGATTAACCACCCGGTGTACGAAACCCTGTCCGGGCTGGCATGGACCATTCCCGGCGGCGGACGCCTCAGCGCCATGGGGCTGCTGATGCTGCTGGTGGTGGTGGCCGGTATTTTTGTCGCCCACCGCACCCGCTTCGGCAACCAGGTGTATGCCATTGGCGGCAACGCGACGTCGGCGAATTTAATGGGGATTTCCACCCGCAGCGCCACGATCCGTATCTATATGCTCTCCACCGGGCTGGCGACGCTGGCCGGGATCGTCTTTTCCATTTATACCCAGGCGGGCTATGCGCTGGCGGGCGTCGGCGTGGAGCTGGACGCCATTGCCTCGGTGGTGATCGGCGGCACGCTGCTCAGCGGCGGCGTCGGCACTGTGCTGGGAACCCTGTTCGGGGTGGCGATCCAGGGGCTGATTCAGACCTACATCAACTTCGACGGCACCCTCAGCTCATGGTGGACCAAAATCGCCATCGGCATTTTGCTGTTTATCTTTATCGCGCTGCAGCGTGGGCTGACCGTGCTGTGGGAAAACCGGCAGAATGCGGCGGTCACGCGGGTGAGCGGGGCGGGGAGTCGCTAAGAGAGAGGCTCCTCCCGCAGGCGCGGGAGGAGCGGGCAGGGCGCTTAGGCGTCCGGGAACGACTTAATAAAGTTCTCGACGTCTTCCACCATGTGGTTGTTGCCGACGAAGAAGGAGCGGCGCTGGTGCAGGCTTTCCGGAACAATATCCAGAATACGCTCTTTACCATCGCTGGCCTTACCGCCCGCCTGTTCGGCGAGGAAGGCCATCGGGTTGCATTCATACAGCAGGCGCAGCTTGCCGTCCGGGTGGCTGGCGGTGCTTGGATAGAGGTAGATGCCGCCTTTCAGCAGGTTGCGGTGGAAGTCCGCCACCAGCGAGCCGATATAGCGTGAGGTATAAGGACGCTGCGTCGCTTTGTCCTCTTCCTGGCAGTACTTAATGTACTTCTTCACGCCCTGCGGGAATTTGATGTAGTTGCCTTCGTTAATGGAGTAGGTATTGCCCTTTTCCGGGAAGCGCATGCGCTCCTGGCACAGACAGAAGACGCCGAGGGACGGGTCGTAGGTGAAGGCGTGGACGCCGCAGCCGGTGGTATACACCAGCATCGTCGAAGAGCCATAGACCACATAGCCCGCTGCCACCTGTTTGTTGCCCGGCTGCAGGAAATCTTCTTCTGTCACCGGCGTGCCAACAGGCGTCACGCGGCGGTAGATAGAGAAGATCGTACCAACAGAGACGTTAACGTCGATGTTAGAGGAGCCATCCAGAGGGTCCATCAGCACCACGTATTTGGCGTGTTCACACCCTTCGAAGACGACAATCTCATCTTCTTCTTCAGAGGCGATCCCGGCAACAATATCGCGTGCTCGCAGTGCGGCTTTTAATTTTTCATTCGCGAACAGATCGAGTTTTTGCTGCACCTCGCCCTGAACGTTTTCAGCACCGCTGGCACCCAGGATATCGACCAGACCGGCCTTGTTGATATCGCGGTGGATGATCTTGGCGCCCAACTTTATTGCTGACAACAAAGCAGTCAGCTCACCGGTGGCGTGGGAGAACTCGTGCTGCTTTTCAACAATAAACTCACCTAACGTTTTCATAACTCGTTCCCTGCATTTTTATGTTGAGTAAAACGAACGCAACAATCTTAACAAAGAATCAAAAAAGTGCGCACTAGTGAATCGCGCCAGCAAAATACAGATTCGCCTGAAATGCATTTCGCCAGGGCCCGGGATATGGGTAAAATGTGCCCCGGATAAGAGAAGGAAATGACGAATGCGCATTCATATTTTAGGAATCTGTGGCACGTTTATGGGGGGCCTGGCCATGCTGGCGCGCTCCCTCGGTCATGAGGTAACGGGGTCGGATGCTAACGTCTATCCGCCGATGAGCACCCTGCTGGAAAACCAGGGGATTGATTTAATTCAGGGCTATGACCCCAGCCAGCTGGAGCCCCGGCCGGATCTGGTGATCATCGGTAACGCCATGACTCGCGGCAACCCGTGCGTTGAAGCGGTGCTGGAAAACAATATTCCCTATATGTCCGGCCCGCAGTGGCTGCACGACTTCGTGCTGCGCGATCGCTGGGTGCTGGCCGTCGCCGGGACCCACGGCAAAACCACCACCGCCGGCATGGCGACCTGGATCCTTGAAGCCTGCGGTTACCAGCCGGGCTTCGTGATCGGCGGCGTGCCGGGCAATTTTGACGTCTCTGCGCGCCTGGGCGACAGCCCGTTCTTCGTCATTGAAGCGGATGAATACGACTGCGCCTTCTTCGACAAGCGCTCCAAATTTGTTCACTACTGCCCGCGGACGCTGATCCTCAACAACCTTGAGTTCGACCACGCGGATATCTTTGACGACCTGAAGGCGATTCAGAAGCAGTTCCACCATCTGGTGCGCATCGTGCCGGGCAAAGGCAAAATTATCCTGCCGGAGAACGACATCAACCTGAAGCAGGTGATGGCGATGGGTTGCTGGAGCGAGCAGGAGCTGGTGGGCGAGCAGGGCCACTGGCAGGCGAAGAAGCTGAACGCTGACGCCTCGCAGTGGGAAGTGCTATTCGACGGTGAAAAGGTCGGCGAGGTGAAATGGGCGCTGGTCGGCGAGCATAATATGCATAACGGCCTGATGGCCATTGCCGCGGCGCGTCACGTCGGGGTACTGCCGGCGGATGCCGCGAACGCGCTGGGCAGCTTTATCAACGCCCGCCGTCGCCTGGAGCTGCGCGGCGAAGCCAACGGCGTCACCGTGTATGACGATTTCGCTCATCATCCGACGGCCATTCTCGCTACGCTGCAGGCGCTGCGCGGCAAAGTGGGCGGCACCGCGCGCATTCTCGCCGTGCTGGAGCCGCGCTCTAACACCATGAAAATGGGCGTCTGCAAGGACGATCTGGCGCCGTCTCTTGGCCGCGCCGATGAGGTGTTCCTCCTGCAGCCGCAGCATATCCCGTGGCAGGTGGCGGAAGTGGCGGAAGCCTGCGTCCAGCCGGCTCACTGGAGCGCCGACGTCGATACCCTGGCGGAGATGGTGGTCAAAACCGCCCATCCTGGCGACCATATCCTGGTGATGAGCAACGGCGGCTTCGGCGGCATTCATCAAAAGCTGCTGGATAAACTGGCGCAAAAAGCGGCCGCGACAGAGTAACGTCCCGCCTCCGGTCACTGCCCTCCGCGTGAGGGCAGTTTTGTTTTTTGCCAACAGGGATGGTGTGATGCTGACCTGCGAAAGCGTACTTTCTACCGACTCGCCCCATTTCGCCATGCTGGACGCGCTCTACGCGCGCGCCTTTCCTTGGCACGAGCAGCGCGAAAGCGAGGCCAAACGTCAGGCGCTGAGCAACGCGCACTACGCGCTGGAGGCGTGGTTCGATGAGGACGTATTTATCGGCCTCAGCGGCTGCTGGCAGTTTGCCGGCTACTGTTATGTCGAACATTTGGCGATCGACGATACGCTGCGCTCCCGCGGCTATGGTAAACAGCTGCTGGCGCAGATCCTGACGCGCGCGCCGCTGACCATTTTGGAAATCGATCCGCTGAGCAGCGAGATCGCCCATAAACGGCTGCGCTTTTATCAGTCGATGGGATTCCACGCTAACCCCTGGGCGCATCGTCATCCGACCTATCATCAGGGCATCGCGGATCATGAGCTGCTGGTGCTGAGCTACCCGCAGCCGATCGATGAGCGACAGTATCAGCAGTTTGCCCGGGATCTCGGGCGCGAGGTGATGGGGCGGGCGTAGCCCGGCGCGGCGTACCGCTCCGGGCGTTCGGCTGGGGTATTTTTACTCTTTGGCGATCGGCGTGTCGTTCTCCGCCACTTTATTGTCGCCCTGAATCTGCGCGATTTTCTGCTCGACGGCGGCCACCTGGGCACTGTCATGCAGCAGGGTGTAGGTCAGATCAAACTGCGCGCTGGCGCCCGGCTGCAGCTGTTTTACGCGTTTTTGCTCGCGTTCAATGGTCACCGGATAGGCGTAGCTGGTCCCCGGCTCGATACCGGTGACATAGCCCTGTTTGACGGTGTCGGTGTTTTTCCACAGCGTCAGGACCGGCAGCTGGCGGGTGTCGAACTGAATGGAGGCTCCTTTATCGCCCGCTTTGTTGACCACGGCGGCCAGCGTCTGGTGATTTTCATCGGCCAGCGGCTGAATATTAAACACCATCTCGTCAAAGTCTTTGGTCGGCCCCTGATAGGTTTGCCAGGTTTTTAATCCGCTCTTAGCGTAATCATTGAACGGGCTGATGCTGGACATCGGGGCGAGGAAACGCGCGCCTTCTTCCAGGATCGGGGTGCCGAAGTTGCTGTGGTAGATGATCTGGTAATCATGCGGATAGTCGGCGTGATTGGTTAAGACATCGTGCAGGCTGAAGCTGTTGCTGCCCGGGATATAGCGCAGCTCGGTCATGGTTTGCAGATCGGCTTTTTTGAAGGTGCTCTCTTTCACCAGCCCGCGGACGCGAATTTCATACGGCGCGCTGTCGGCCACCTCAACCTCCACCAGAGAGGCCGGCGTGTTGCCTGCCTTGCCGTGCAGGGTATAAATTTGCCCGTCCGCAGTCACCGGATGGCCGGTCCACTCGTAGCCGCAGCGGACCATCATTTCGTTGAACCCTTCCAGCCAGCCGAGCCCGTTGCGACTCTCCAGGTTGATAAAGGCCGGGTTAACAACCTCTTTGACCGGCGAATCCCAACCCATCCGGCTGCCGAAGCCTTCCACTCGCAGCAAGTTCATGCCGCGCGTCGGGCTGAGGGTGATGGTCAGGCCGTCTTTACTGCGAATGGTGAGGATTTTGCTGCCTTCCTGCTTGCCGCTGTGCAGGACTTTCTGCTCAATGCTGAACGCATGGTCTTTCACCTTCAGCTGATCGCTGCCGATCTGCCAGTTTCCTTTATCCATGCCCTCTTCAGCATTCGTCAGCACCCATGTTTTTGCCGCGGCGGAGCCAGAAACCAGCAGAGCGATAGCCGTCAGAACCAGTGTCTTTTTCATTTTCATTCCCTTTTTGCTGAATCGATTGTGTCGTTGACATGTGAAATCTACCGGCATGGGGGTGATTAAAATGTGAAGCGCCTCACCTGGTGAGAAAGTGGCCGTTTTTAAGATATTAAATGCGATAGTCGTCGGATTATTGTGCTAAACCATGCTTAATTATCACCACAAGATGTGATCTGCATTGCTTTTAGCTTTAACGATTCAGCTTTAGAGAAGGCAATAAACGACAGTCTCGTTGTGTGGACTTGGGGGCTCAGGGGAGGCTGCGGGGAACCCCCTGCTGACGCGATGCTTGCGTTGAAGAAGGGGAAGGTGGGCCGGATACAGCCTGCCCGGCGGCGCGGCGCTTGCGCGGGCCTGCGGAGTTGAACAACTGTTTGATAACTCAGGTTCAGCAGCCTTCCGTAGGCCGGATAAGGCATAGCCGCCCACCAGACAAAGCGGAGTAGCCCGGATAAGGCGCAGCGCGCCGCCATCCGGGTGACTTGTGCGGCAAAAGCGGCGGGAATTAGCCTTCGTTTTCCGCCAGTTCGCGCAGATACTGGAAGATCAGGCGCGCGGATTTCGGCGGTTTGTTGCCTTCTTTCTCTTTCTTCGCATTGCGGATCAGGGAACGCAGCTGCTGACGGTCAGCATCTGGCCACAGGTTCAGCACTTCAGCTACGGCGTCATCCCCGTCGTCAATCAGTCGGTCACGGATCTGCTCCAGCTTGTGGAACAGCGCAACCTGCTGGTTGTGGCGGTTTTTCAACTTATCCAGCGCCTGACGAATCGGATCGACATCGCGATTGCGCAGCATCTTACCGATAAGCTGCAGCTGGCGGCGGCGACCCTCTTTTTTGATTCGCTGGGCGAGTTCGATGGCGTCGCGCAGGTCAGTATCCAGCGGAATTTTATCCAGCGCGTTTTTCCCCAGGTCAACGAGTTCCGCGCCAAGACGCTTCAGTTCTTCCGCGTCGCGCTTAATTTCACTCTTACTGACCCAGATAATTTCATCGTCTTCATCCTCGATATCATCACCGGGAACGTCGTCGAGCCAGTCTTCGGGCTGCTTTGTCATCTCAGGCTCCTTAAAAAAAGAGGCTAATGTTACCAGTTAAGGCGCGCACTGAAAAACGGTTCTCTGTTAGACTTCAGTTAACTCCTTCTTACATTATGGCATTAGCAATGAAAGTGATCTCTCAAGTTGCCCAGCAACGTAAGACGCTGGAAGAGGCCGTGACCACGGCGCTGGAACTGGCGGCAGGTAAATCCGATGGCGCGGAAGTCTCCGTCAGCAAGACGACGGGCATCGGCGTCAGCACCCGCTATGGCGAAGTGGAGAATGTAGAATTCAATAGCGATGGGGCGTTAGGCATCACGGTTTACCACCAGAACCGCAAGGGCAGCGCCTCTTCCACCGATCTCAGCCCGGACGCCATCGCCCGCACCGTGCAGGCGGCGCTGGATATTGCCCGCTACACCTCCCCGGATCCCTTCGCCGGCGTGGCGGATAAAGAGCTGCTGGCCTTTGACGCCCCGGATCTGGACCTGTTCCACCCGGCGGAGGTCTCCCCGGATGAGGCCATCGAACTGGCCGCCCGCGCAGAGCAAGCGGCGCTGAAGGCCGATAAACGCATCACCAACACCGAAGGCGGCAGCTTTAACAGCCACTACGGCATCAAAGTGTTCGGCAACAGCCATGGCATGCTGCAGAGCTACTGTTCGACCCGCCATTCCCTTTCCAGCTGCGTGATCGCGGAAGATGACGGCGACATGGAACGCGACTACGCCTATACCATTGGCCGGGCGATTGAGGATCTGCAGTCCCCGGAATGGGTCGGGGAAGAGTGCGCCCGCCGCACCCTGTCGCGCCTCGCGCCGCGTAAGCTGTCGACCATGAAGGCGCCGGTGATTTTCGCCAATGAAGTGGCGACCGGGCTGTTTGGCCACCTGGTCGGAGCGATTGCCGGTGGTTCGGTATACCGCAAATCCACCTTCCTGCTCGATTCGCTGGGCAAACAAATTTTGCCGGAGTGGCTGACCATTGAAGAGCATCCGCACCTGCGTAAAGGACTGGCCTCCACGCCGTTCGACAGCGAAGGCGTGCGCACCGAGCGTCGCGATATCGTCAAAGACGGCGTGCTGACCCAGTGGCTGCTGACCAACTACTCCGCCCGCAAGCTGGGGATGAAAAGCACCGGCCACGCCGGCGGCATCCATAACTGGCGCATCAACGGCCGCGGCCTGAGTTTTGCAAAGATGCTTAAAGAGATGGGCACCGGTCTTGTGGTTACCGAACTGATGGGGCAGGGTGTCAGTGGCGTCACTGGCGACTACTCACGCGGCGCATCCGGCTTCTGGGTAGAAAATGGCGAAATTCAATATCCTGTCAGTGAGATCACCATTGCAGGAAATCTGAAAGAAATGTGGCGTAATATCGTGACCATCGGCGATGATATTGAAACGCGCAGCAACATTCAGTGCGGTTCTGTGCTGCTGCCGGAGATGAAAATCGCCGGGCAATAACACCTGTTTGCTTAAATAATAAAAAGGAAGTGAGCAATGCGTAAAAAACTGTTAGCGATGCTGGCTGTCTCTGCTTTTGCGCTCGGTTCAGCCTCGGCCTTTGCCGACCTGGGCGAAGACATGGACACTCTGGCAGAAAATCTGCAAGTGGTACAGAAAACCTCCGACGCCGGCGAGCTGAAAGCGGCGCTGAATAAGATGCGTACCGCCGCGGTTGATGCCCAGAAAGAGACGCCGCCGAAGCTGGAAGGCAAAGCGGCCGACAGCGCTGAGATGAAAGATTACCGTCACGGTCTGGATATTCTGATCGGCCAGATCGACGGCGCGCTGAAGCTGGCGAATGAAGGCAAGGTGAAAGAGGCGCAGGCCGCCGCGGAGGAGTTTAAAACCACCCGCAACACCTACCATAAGAAGTACCGCTAACTGCCGTTTTCGGGAGGCATCAGCCGATGTCTCCCACCTCAAAGCCTACCGATATCACACTTTTCGATCTCTTTTTCCGGCCTTTCCGCAGCCGCGGGCTGCGCATTCACGCGCATTGTTGTGATACGTCTCACGCCATAATTGCTGTTTTTTCATTTTTCCAGTGAATGTGTGGGGTCGATCACGCCTGCCGTCTCCCTTTCCACTTCGAAGTGGAAAACAACTCGCTACAAACTCCCATCCCCCGGCGCTACTTTGATTCCCAGAGACATCAGCGGGGTATCAGAAGTGAATAACGGAGCGGTAATACACGACGTAGGGGAGCAGGCAGCGCAGACCGAACGCCTGGCTGACAAGATGCTGCAGCAGGTTTTTGCCCTGTTAAGCCGTCACGGCATCGTCCCTAACGACGTTCAGGAGCAAATGCTGACCTCCCACGTGCGGGCGATGGCCCACCGGTCAATCAGCGGGGAACCGCTGCCGGAAGTGGATGCCAGCCTGTTCGAAGAGATTTCACCAGATTCAATGACGTTGGCCCGCGAAGTGGTCGCGCAGTTCGGCAACCTGCCTGATGAAGAGGCCTGGCTGCTCTCCGTCCATTTCGAAGTCGCAAAAGAAAACCTGTAAGGAGCAAAACATGGAACAAATCACCGTAGTTATTGGCGACCGTCTGGGTAAAGGCCAAAAAGTCGCCGCAGGCGCAGAGAAAGCCGGCGCACGTGCAGTGGTCGTCCCTGGCGTTGCTGCCGACATGAAGCTTGGCGACATGATGAAAGCGGAAAACGCCACCTTCGGCATCTCCTTCTGCGGCAGCGGCGGCGCCGGCGCCATCACCGCCCAGACTAAACACGGCTACAAAGCGAAATACGGCATGCGTTCCGTGGAAGAGGGCGTCACCGCCATCAACGAAGGCTGCAACGTGCTGGGCTTTGGCTTTATGGATAAAGAAGAGCTGGGCGAGCGGCTGGTAGAGGCCTGGAAAAAGAAATACGGCGCATAAGTATGAAAGAGCAATTCACCACCACGGTGAGGGTTGCCGGCAAAGGCGAAAGCAAATCACGGGCCTTCGCCGATGCCCTGAACCATGTGCAGGCTGCGGTGATGAAAACGTCATCGCACATTCTGCTGCGTATTGAGCCACAGGACGTGACGGTTGTTCATGCGCGCGAAGCGGTACGAAAAGAGGCCTTCCTGTTTTTCTTTTTGCGCCGTGAACGACGGACCTACAGCGTGGAGCTGGACGTCACCGTCAACGTGACCGCCATCGATCTCGATAAAGTGGATTTCGTCACGCAAACCTGATTGTTAGCAAAGGGTCTGACTATGTTCCTGATAATATTAATAAAATCGCTTATCATCGGCGGCCTGGTCGGCGTCGGCGTGGGCGCCGGAGCGGCACGCATGTTTCATGCCCCTACCACCCAGGGGATGGGGGCGTTTCGAACCCTGGGCGAGCTGAACTCCTGTGAGGGCGATCCGGCTTCCCACTTCTCCTTTGGCCTCGGTTTCTTCTTTAACGCCTGGGCCTCTTCCGTTGCAGCAGGCTCCTTCACCCAGGATGTTGACCACCGCATTATCCCCAACTGGGGCGCGGCGGCGCTGATGCTGAAAAATCGTAACGTCGGCGAAACGCTGCACGATCCGAAAAAAATGGCCATCTCCTGCGGCATCATCGGCATGATCGTCGTCGCCTTCCTTAACCTCACCGCCTCGTCCGTACCGGAAGCGCTGCAGGTGACCGCAGTTAAGGTACTGGTCCCGGCGGCAAACCTGCTGGTGAACACCGTGATGCCGGTGATCTTCTGGCTGGCGGCGATCGACGCCGGTAAAAAATCAGGCTTCTGGGCGACCATCTTCGGCGGCGCGGCGCAGCTGATTATGGGCAACGCCGTACCAGGGCTGGTGCTGGGCATCCTGATCGGCAAAGGCGTTGAAGAGAGCGGCTGGAACCGGGTCACCAAAGTGATGATGGTGGCCATTGTCGCCCTGTTCGTCCTCAGCGGCTTCTTCCGCGGCTTCGACATGAAGATGATCGAATCCTTCCATCTGACCGTGCCGAACTGGCTGGACATGATCCACAACTCACTCAGCGGCAAGTAACGGGAGCCTGATAATGGAACAGAATAAAGGTTTTTGGTATGCCGACTGGTCGTTCCCGATCTTCGTTGGCCTGCTCTCCTCCGGCGTCTTCGCCGGGACCCACATGTACTACCTGTACGGCATCGGCGCCTTTAACGAAGTCGCCTTCGTGGCGATGCTGAAGTCGGGAATTGATACCGGCGTTTACGGCGCGGTGGCGGCGTTTGGCGCCAGCTTCCTGTTCGCCCGCATCATCGAAGGGTCGCTGGTGGGGATCCTCGATATCGGCGGCGCTATTCAGACCGGGATCGGTCTTGGCGTCCCGGCGCTGCTGCTCGGCGCGGGCTTTGTCTTCCCGGTGGCGAACTTCGCCGCCTCGCTGGCAACCGGCCTGATCCTCGGCCTGGCGGTGGGCTACATCATCATTCTGGCGCGTAAGTTCACCATCAACCAGAGCGACTCCACCTACGGCGCCGACGTGATGATGGGGGCCGGTAATGCCTCCGGCCGCTTCCTCGGCCCCTTGATCATCCTCAGCGCAATGACCGCCTCGATTCCTATCGGGATCGGCTCGCTGGTTGGCGCCCTGCTGTTCTACATCTGGCAGAAACCGATCACCGGCGGCGCCATCCTCGGCGCGATGATCCTCGGCTCCATTTTCCCGGTGGCGATTAGCTAATCGCCCGATGGCGCGGCGCTTATCGGGCCTACACGTCAGCGCGATTGGTAGGCCCGATAAGGTGGTACGCCGCCATCCGGCAACAGATACACTCTTTCATCAGGAGATAGCTATGTTTGATTTACTCCTGCGCCGCGCGCGCCTCGTCGACGATACCCTGACTGATATCGCCATTCAGGACGGGAAAATCGCGGCGCTGGGCGAGATTAGCGCGCCCTCCCGCAAAACCCTCGATCTGCAGGGCAACAGCTACGTCAGCGCCGGCTGGATTGACTCCCACGTTCACTGCTACCCGAATTCGCCAATTTATCACGATGAGCCGGACAGCGTCGGTATCGCCACCGGCGTCACCACCGTGATTGATGCCGGCAGCACCGGCGCCGACGATGTCGATGAGTTCTATCAACTGACCCGTAAAGCGGCGACGGAAGTCTATGCCCTGCTCAATATCTCCCGCGTCGGGCTGATTGCCCAGAATGAACTGGCCAATATGACCAATATTGACGCCGAGGCGGTGAAGCAGGCGGTGCAGCGTCATCCCGATTTTATCGTTGGTCTGAAGGCGCGGATGAGCAGCAGCGTGGTGGGAGAAAACGGCATTACGCCGCTGGCGCGCGCCAAGGCGATTCAGCAGGAAAACGGCGATCTGCCGCTGATGGTGCACATTGGCAACAATCCGCCGAACCTCGATGAAATCGCCGATCTGCTGAGCCGCGGCGACATCATTACCCACTGCTATAACGGCAAACCGAACCGCATTCTGAATCCTGCCGGCGAACTGCGCAGTTCGATTACTCGCGCCCTGCAGCGCGGCGTGCGCCTCGACGTCGGCCACGGTACCGCCAGCTTCAGCTTTGAAGTGGCGCGCCGGGCGATTGCGCTGGGCATTCTGCCGCACACCATCAGCTCGGATATTTACTGCCGTAACCGCATCGACGGCCCGGTGCGTTCGCTGGCGCTGGTGATGTCGAAATTTCTCGCCATCGGCATGACCCTGCCGCAGGTGATTGCCTGCGTGACCGTCAGCGCTGCCGAGGGACTGCGCCTGTCGCGAAAAGGGCGGCTGGAAGTGGGTTTCGACGCCGATCTCACGCTATTTCGCCTGGAGCGCCAGCCAACGCTGCTGGTGGATGCCGAAAAAGAGAGCCTCCAGGCAGACAACATTCTGGTGCCGCTGGCCGCGATCCGCGCGGGCAAAGGCTATCTGACCGAACAAGGGAGCGCGGAACATGCCTTCGATTTTTGAAAAATACCATTTAAAACAAGTAATTAACACTTCCGGCCGGATGACAGCGCTGGGAGTCTCCACCCCGCGCCCGGAAGTGGTGGAAGCCGCGATGGCCGGTATGAACCAGTACTTTGAAATGAAAGACCTGGTGAATAAGACCGGCGAGTACATCGCCAGGCTGCTGGATGTGGAAGGGGCGACCGTGGTCTCCTGCGCGTCGGCAGGGATTGCCCAGTCGGTGGCGGCGGTGCTGGTGAAAGACAGCGACTGGCTGCTGGAGAACCTGCACGTTACGCCGATAGAGAATAACGAAATCGTCCTGCCGAAGGGCCACAACGTCAACTTCGGCGCGCCGGTCGGCACCATGGTGGCGCTGGGCGGAGGTAAGCTGGTGGAAGCGGGCTACGCCAACGAATGCTCTGCCGAACAGCTGGCGGCGGCGATCACCCCGCGCACCGCGGCGATCCTCTACATCAAATCCCACCACTGCGTGCAGAAAAGCATGCTCAACGTCGCGCAGGCCGCGGAAGTAGCGCGTCAGCATCATTTACCGCTGATCGTCGACGCGGCGGCGGAGGAAGATCTGCAGTGCTACTACCGCATGGGCGCCGACCTGGTTATCTACAGCGGCGCGAAAGCGATTGAAGGGCCGACCAGCGGGCTGGTGATCGGCAAAACGCAGTACGTTGAGTGGGTTAAACGCCAGTCGATGGGCATTGGCCGGGCGATGAAAGTGGGTAAAGAGGGGATCCTCGGCCTGACCTGCGCCATTGAACACTACCTGACGGCAAGCAAAGAGAGCGGTGAAGAGATGGTGGCGAAGATGACGCCGTTTATCGAACAGCTCAATACCCTCAACGGCGTCACTGCCCGCGTGGTATGGGACAGCGCCGGCCGCGATATCGCCCGCGCCGAAATCAAATTCGACGAAGCGGTGACCGGCGTGAAGACCGGCGATCTGGTTAACGCGCTGAAGCAGGGCGAATACGCCATCTACTTCCGCGGCTATAAAGCGAATGAAGGCATTATCGAAGCCGATGTCCGCAGCGTTGACGCCCAGCAGCTGGCGGTAGTCGCCCGCCGTATCGCGGAAGTTCTGAACAAGGAGAAACAAGCATGAAACTGACCCCAAACTTTTACCGTGACCGCGTGTGCCTGAACGTCCTGGCGGGTAGCAAAGACAACGCCCGGGAAATCTACGACGCGGCGGAAGGTCATGTCCTGGTCGGCGTGCTCTCCAAAAACTACCCGGACGTCGCCAGCGCGGTGGCCGATATGCGCGACTACGCGAAGCTGATTGATAACGCCCTCTCCGTCGGGCTGGGCGCAGGGGATCCGAATCAGTCGGCGATGGTGAGCGAGATTTCGCGCCAGGTGCAGCCGCAGCACGTCAATCAGGTCTTCACCGGCGTGGCCACCAGCCGCGCGCTGCTCGGGCAGAACGAAACGGTGGTCAACGGCCTGGTCTCGCCCACCGGCACCCCGGGTATGGTGAAGATCTCCACCGGCCCGCTGAGCAGCGGCGCGGCGGATGGGATTGTGCCGCTGGAAACCGCCATCGCGCTGTTAAAAGATATGGGCGGCAGCTCCATCAAATACTTCCCGATGGGCGGCCTGAAGCACCGCGACGAGTTCGAGGCGGTGGCCAAAGCCTGCGCCGCGCACGATTTCTGGCTGGAGCCGACCGGCGGTATCGATCTGGAAAACTACAGCGAGATTCTGAAGATCGCCCTCGATGCCGGGGTGAGCAAAATCATCCCGCATATCTACAGCTCGATTATCGATAAGGCCAGCGGCAACACCCGCCCGGCCGATGTTCGCCAGCTGCTGGAGATGACCAAACAGTTAGTGAAGTAGTGCCCTTGCTCCTCACCCTCAAAGGGTGAGGGGCAGCTTATCCCACTGAACTATCAAGGAGTTGCTATGCCTGTCGCTCGTCATCTGCTTGTCGCTTCACTGTCCCTGTTTGCCGCCGCCGCCGGCGCCGCGCAAACTCACTATGCCTGGGTAGGCACCTATAATCCCAATGGTGAAGGTCTGTACCGCTTTACCGTTGATAGCCAAACCGGCGCGCTACGTGACAGGACGCTGGTGAGCTCGTTGCCGAACGCCGCGCAGCTGACCGTCTCGCGCGATGGCAAGACGCTGTATGCCGCCAGCGAAGTGGAGAAAGGCGTGGTGCAGGCGTGGCGCATTGAGAAGAACGGCGAGCTGACCGCACTCAATCAGGTCGCCTCCGGCGGCGCTGGTCCGGTTTATCTCTCCCTGACGCCGAACGGTAAACAGCTGCTGGTGGCCAACTACGTCAGCGGCAGCATCGCCGTGCTACCGGTGAAAGAGGATGGTAGCCTGGGTGAGGCGGTGGACAGGCATCAGGATGAAGGCCCGGCAGGCGCCGAACGCCCGGCGGCGGCCGTCGAGGGCAGCTTCGCCATCAGCGATCACAATGGCCCGCACGCCCATATGATCGCCGCCGATCCCAGCGGGAAATTTGTTTACTCCACCGATCTGGGGCTGGATCGGATCTATCAGTATCGGCTGGATAGCGCCAGCGGCAAGCTGACGCCGAACGATCCGCCGTTTATCGCCGCCTCGTCGCCGGGAGCCGGCCCGCGCCACTTCGTCTTCACGCCAAAGGGCGACGGTCTGTGGCTGATTAACGAGGAAGCGTCGACGCTGACCTTCTATCATCTGGATCAGCAAAGCGGCCTGCTGCGCGAAGGCAAAACCGTCTCCGCGCTGCCGAAAGAGTATAAGGGCACCAGCTTTGCCGCCGGCCTGGCGCTGAGCAACGACGGCAAACAGCTGTACGTCGCCAATCGTCTGCATAACAGCATCGCCCACTTTACGGTGCAGGCCGACGGCCGCCTGCGCCACCAGGAGGATATCTGGACGCGCGGAGATTACCCCCGCACGCTGACCCTGGATAATCAAGGGCAGTGGCTGTACGTCATGAACCAGCGTAGCGATAATATTACCCGCTTCAGCGTGGCGCCGAAGGATGGCAAATTGACCTTTGTCTCAGACTACACGCCGGTCGGCAGCCCATCGCAGATGGTGATTTCCGCCCAACCCTGAGCCGTAACCACAAGGAACTGACATGCGATTTCCCAACCAACGCTTAGCGCAACTCTTCACCCTGCTGCGGAATGAAACGCTGCCGCAGGATGAGCTGGCGCAACGCCTGTCGGTTTCCACCCGTACCGTGCGCGCCGATATTACCGCCCTGAATGCGCTACTGGCGCAGTATGGCGCGCAGTTTATCCTTAACCGCGGCAGCGGTTATCAGCTGAAAATTGATAACCCGGCGAGCTTTCAGGCGTTGGAGGAGACGGCGCCGAAGGCGCAGCATGTCCCGCGTACCGCCCAGGATCGCATCACTTTCCTGCTGGTGCGTTTTCTGACGTCGGCGTTCTCGATCAAGCTGGAAGACCTGGCGGATGAGTGGTTCGTCAGCCGCGCCACGCTGCAAAACGATATGGTCGAGGTGCGCGAGCGCTTCCAGCGCTATCAGCTAACCCTTGAAACCCGCCCGCGCCACGGCATGAAGCTGTTCGGTAGCGAGGTATCGGTTCGCGCCTGCCTCACCGACCTGCTGTGGGAGCTAACCCAGCAGGGCGGTATCGCGCCGCCGATCGGCGCCGAGGCCTTTGCAGAGGAGGTGCCTGCGCTGCTGGAGCCGGTGCTGCAGGAGACGCTCACGCGCCACCATATTCGTCTCACCGACGTCGGCGAGCGCTTTATCTGCCTGTACGGGGCAGTGGTGGTGCGTCGCGTCAGCGAAGGCTACCCGCTGGCGGATTTTAGTGCTGAAGATGTGGCGCAGAACGTCCGCGATGCCGCGCGCGATCTGGCGGGCGAACTGCAGCGGCTGGCCGGTAAACCTTTATCGCCCGCGGAAGAAGAGTGGCTGTGCGTGCATATCGCCGCCCGTCAGGTACAGGACGTGGACCCGGAAACCATCAGCGCCGACGATGACGAAGCGCTGGTCAACTACATCCTGCGCTACATCAACAGCCAGTATAACTACAACCTGCTGGACGATGCCCAGCTGCACGCCGATCTGCTAACCCACATAAAGACCATGATCACCCGCGTACGCTACCAGATCATGATCCCCAATCCGCTGCTGGATAACATCAAACAGCACTACCCGATGGCCTGGGATATGACCCTCGCCGCGGTCTCCAGCTGGGGCAAATATACTCCGTACACCATCAGCGAAAACGAAATCGGCTTTCTGGTGCTGCATATCGGCGTCGGGCTGGAGCGCCACTACAACATCGGCTACCAGCGTCAGCCGCAGGTGCTGCTGGTGTGCGATACCAGCAATGCGATGGTGCGGATGATCGAGGCGATCCTGCAGCGCAAATATCCGCAGCTGGAGATCGCCGCCACCATTTCCCAGCGCGAATACGAACAGCGGGACGCGATCGAGGCGGATTTTGTTATCTCCACGGTGCGGATCAGCGAAAAAGACAAGCCGGTAGTGACCATCGCGCCGTTCCCCACTGACTATCAACTGGATCAGATCGGCAAGCTGGTGCTGGTGGACCGTACCCGTCCATGGATGCTGAATAAGTACTTCGATGCCGCCCACTTCCGGGTGGTCGATACGCCGATGGATCAGCAAACGCTGTTCGCCGAGCTGTGCCAGCAGCTGCTGGAGGAAGGCTTTGTTGACGCCGAGTTTCATGCTTCGGTGGTGGAGCGTGAAGCGATTGTCAGCACCATGCTCGGCGATGGCATTGCGCTGCCGCACTCCCTGGGGCTACTGGCGAAAAAGACGGTGGTCTATACCGTCATTGCCCCGCAGGGCATCGCCTGGGGTGATGAAACCGCCCATATCATCTTCCTGCTCGCTATCAGCAAGCGCGAGTATGAAGAGGCGATGGCGATCTACGATATTTTCGTGACTTTCCTGCGCGAGCGCGCCATGAGCCGCCTCGCCGCGACCCGCAGCTTCGATGAGTTTAAAACGGTGGCGATGGAGTGCGTCAGCCGGTTTTGAGAGGCGTTTTCCAGATTCGAGTGTAATGCAAATGTAATGCTATAATGCATTACAAAATATCCCTTTCTGGAGGCATAATGGCCACGCTCAACGTTCGACTGGACGATAAACTCAAAAAAGAGGCTTATGCCGTGCTGGAGAAACTCGATATGACGCCAACGGAGGCGGTGCGCCTGCTGTTTCAATACATTGCGGAAAATGGCCGCATGCCAGTGAAAAGTATGACTATCAGCGATAGCGAAGCGGCATTATTACGCACCGTCCGCGAGCGGCTGGAAAACCCGCAGCCGGAGATGAAGGTGAGTCTGGATGACCTATGAACTGGCGTTTGATCCGCGTGCCTGGCGCGAATGGCAGAAGCTTGGCGAGACGATCAAAAAACAGTTCAAAAATAAGCTCCAGCAGGTTGTGCAGAATCCGCGAATTGCATCGGCCAGTCTGAGTGATTTACCGGATTGCTACAAAATCAAGCTTAAGGCGTCAGGTTATCGGTTGGTGTATCAAGTACGGGATAGTGTGGTGGTGGTTTACGTTATTGCCAGTGGCTAAAGAGAGAAAGCGGCCGTTTATCATCAGGCGAATAAACGGCTCTAAACGCTATCGCAAATGATGTACCACCTGGTTGCTGCTGCCGCGCCAGATCAGCGCCGGGTCTTTTAAATCCTGCACAAACTTACCGTCGACCAGCACGTTGATCAGGTTCACCACCTGCATCTGCGCCTCATTCAGCTCATCCAGTTTATAGCCGGTCCAGACCCAGATATCTTTGCCGGGGCATTCGGCACGCACGCGCTGAACCAGTTTGAGGATCTCCGCGACGTTCTGCGGATGCAGCGGATCGCCGCCGGAGAGTGAAATCCCCTGGCGTTTGATGCGTGTATCGTTGAGATCGGCAATGATGCGGTCGGCCATCTCGGCGGTAAACGGCATGCCGGAGTTCACCCGCCAGGTGCTTTTGTTGTAGCAGCCGGGGCACTCATGGACGCAGCCAGAGACAAACAGGGTGCAGCGGGTGCCGGGGCCGTTGACAATATCTACCGGGTAGTACTGATGGTAATTCATTGTTTCCTCTTCTCATTTGCCGATGTAGCGGCGTTGGCTGCGCTCGCTCGCCCGGGTCACTTACTCCAGTAAGCTCCCCGGGACTTACTCGTTTGCCGCCTTGCTACAACGCCAACTGATTTGAGGAAACCCACCTGGCTGTTTGGGATTCCCTCGTTTGCCGCCTTGCTCTGACGCTAATGGCTTTGCGAAAACGGAGGTGCTGTGCATTTGTAAAGGGAACGGCTCCCGGCGTCGCTGCGCTCGCCCGGGCTACGAAAAGCCGCATACGCGGTTGTAGCCCGGATAAGGCGCTTTGCGCCGCGATCCGGGAACGGCGCCTTAGTGGCCAAACGGCTACGGGGCCGGTCCCCTCTCCCCGTTGGGGAGAGGGGGAGGGGCTAAACCAGCTGGAATTAACCGATCTGCCCGTTGCCCAGGTGCTTCACGCGGCGCTTCACTTCTTCCTGCTTGCCGGCGTTGAACGGACGCGCGTCCGGACTGCCGAGGTAGCCGCACACCCGGCGGGTAACGGAAACGCGGGAGGCGTCGTGGTTACCGCATTTCGGGCAGGTAAAGCCCTTGCTGGTGCACTCGAACTCGCCGGTGAAACCGCACTCGTAGCACTCATCGATCGGCGTGTTAGTGCCGTAGTACGGCACATGCTGATAGCTGTAATCCCATACGTCTTCCAGCGCCTTCAGGTTGTGCTGGATGTTTGGGTATTCGCCGTAGCAAATGAAGCCCCCGTTAGCCAGCGGCGGATACGGCGCTTCAAAATCGATCTTGTCGTACGGGTTGACCTTCTTCTCCACGTCGAGGTGGAAGCTGTTGGTGTAGTAACCTTTGTCGGTCACGCCCTCCACCACGCCAAACTCGGCGGTGTCGAGACGGCAGAAGCGGTCGCACAGGTTTTCGCTCGGCGTGCTGTACAGGCTAAAGCCGTAGCCGGTCTCTTCTTTCCACAAATCGACGGCGTCGCGCAGGCGCTGGACGATGGCCACACCCTTCTCGCGCAGCGCCTCGCTGTCGTACATATGCTGGTTGCCGTACAGCGCATTGATAGTTTCATGGATACCGATATAGCCCAGCGAAATCGACGCCCGGCCGTTTTTAAAGATCTCGGAGACGTCGTCGTCGGCTTTCAGCCGCACGCCGCAGGCCCCTTCCATATAGAGGATCGGCGCCACGCGCGCTTTTACCCCTTCCAGGCGGGCAATGCGGGTCATCAGCGCTTTGCGCGCCAGCTGCAGGCGCTCGTCCAGCAGCGCCCAGAAGGCGGCTTCGTCGCCTTTCGCTTCCAGGGCGATGCGCGGCAGGTTGAGGCTGATGACGCCGAGGTTATTGCGCCCATCGTGCACCTGCTCGCCGTTCTCGTTTTCCCACACCCCGAGGAAGCTGCGGCAGCCCATCGGCGTTTTGAACGACCCGGTAACCTTCACCACCTGGTCGTAGTTGAGGATATCCGGGTACATGCGCTTGCTGGCGCACTCCAGCGCCAGCTGTTTGATGTCGTAGTTCGGGTCGCCGAACTTATGGTTCAGGCCGTCACGGATCGCGAACACCAGTTTCGGGAACACCGCGGTCTTACGGTTTTTACCGAGGCCGGCAATGCGGTTGCGCAGAATCGACTGCTGGATCAGCCGCGATTCCCAGCTGGTGCCGAGACCGAACCCGAAGGTGACGAACGGCGTCTGGCCGTTGGCGGTATGCAGCGTGTTAACCTCATACTCCAGCGACTGGAAGGCGTCGTAGCACTCTTTTTCGGTACGGGCGCGGGCATAGCCTTCGGCATCCGGGATCTGCCACTCTTCGGCGATTTTACGATGCTTGTTAAAGCTTTCGCTGACGAACGGTGCCAGCACTTCATCGATACGGTTGATGGTGGTGCCGCCGTAAATATGGCTGGCGACCTGGGCGATGATCTGCGCGGTCACCGCGGTGGCGGTAGAGATAGACTTCGGCGGCTCGATCTCCGCGTTGCCCATCTTAAAGCCCTGGGTCAGCATGCCTTTCAGGTCGATCAGCATGCAGTTAAACATCGGGAAGAAGGGCGAGTAATCGAGGTCATGATAGTGGATCATGCCGCGTTCGTGGGCCATCACCACATCGTGAGGCAGCAGGTGCTGTCGGGCGTAGTGCTTGGCGACGATACCGGCCAGCAGGTCGCGCTGGGTCGGGATGACTTTACTGTCCTTGTTGGCGTTTTCGTTGAGCAGCGCGGAGTTGGTCTGCTCGACGAGGCCGCGGATCTCCTGATTGAGGCGGCCGCGCTTCTCACGCTGGCTATCGCGGTCATGGCGATACTCAATGTAGGCGCGCGCCAGCTGCTTATAGGGGCCGGACATCAGCTGGTTTTCCACCGCGGTCTGGATCTCGTTGATGTCGACCTGGGCGCGGCCCTGCATTTGTTGGCTAACGACTTCTGCGACGGTGGCGCAATAGTCTGCGTCATCGACTCCCGCTGCTTTAGCTGCACGCAGAATTGCTTCCTGAATGCGCTCTGACTTGAACGGCACTTTACAGCCATCACGTTTCATCACATGCGGTGTCATGATCACTCCATATATAGAACAGGTTATCCACAGAGGCGGAGGTTATCCCGAAGGCGCTTTACGCTACGGCTCGTGCTGTTTGCCTTCAGATCCGGCCCGTTTTATCCACATCTCATCACCGCCAGACATCGACAAGATATGGTGACATAATAGACGATTAATACAACATGTAGGGCCGGGACGCATTTTAAGTTCTATATGTAGTGATTTGCATCAAAGATGTTTGCGGTTTTATTGACCCAGAACAAGGTAAAAAGGTGAGAGTACGGATGATGGGCGCTGGCGATAAATGTAAATTTATCTGGCTGGAAAATAAGCAAAAATGCCTGGCGTTCGCCACCGGCGCCAGGCATGACCTTCTCATTTCGGGAGGGCAGGGGACACCTTACGCCTGCAGCCACCATACCGCTTCGAACGGCCGCAGCGTCAGCCCGGTTGGGCGGGGCGTGGTCTCGGCATAGTTGCTGATGATCATCTTCCACTCGCCCGGGGCGTCCTCAGGCTGCCAGGCCTGCAGGTCGCGGCTCAGGTTGGCGGCGACCACCAGCGTTTGTCCCTGCCACTGACGGCGATAGCACCACAACGACGGATGGTCAGGCAGGAGATCCTGATAATCGCCCCAGGTCAGCAGCGGCAGGGTTTTACGCAGCGTAATCAGCTGCTGATAGGCATAAAACACCGAATCAGGGTCCGCCAGCGCCGCCTCGACGTTGATCTCCCGGTAGTTATCGCCAAGGCCGATCCACGGTTCGCCATCGCTAAAGCCACCGTTTTCGCCACCATGCCACGGCATCGGCGTGCGGCTGTTGTCGCGCGACTTGCTGGCAAGGATCGCCAGCAGTTCGTCCGGACTTTGCCCCTGCGCCGCACGTTCGATAAACATATTGTGGCTCTCGACGTCGCGATAATCGCCGATGCTATTGAAGTGCGGATTGGTCATGCCGATCTCTTCGCCCTGATAAATATAGGGCGTGCCCTGCATGCCGTGCAGCACCATCGCCAGCATCTTCGCCGCCGGCACCCGGTACTCGCCTTCGTCGCCAAAGCGCGAGACGATGCGCGGCTGATCGTGATTACACCAGAACAGCGCGTTCCACGCCCGGTTGTGCATCCCCTGCTGCCAGTGGCGGAACAGCGCCTTCAGCGCCACATAGTCCGGGCGGGCGAGGGTCCACTTCTCCCCACCGGGATAATCGACTTTTAAATGGTGGAAGTTAAAGGTCATCGACAGCTCGCGGCCGTCCAGCGCGGCGTACTGCTGGCAGTGTTCCAGCGAGGTGGAAGACATCTCGCCGACGGTCATCAGATGACGCGGCGTGAAGACATCGCGGCTCATCTCCTGCAGGAACTCATGCACCCGCGGGCCGTCGGTGTAGAAGCGGCGGCCATCCCCGTCCGCATCGCAGGGAAAGGCCTGATCCTTCGAGATCAGGTTGACCACGTCGAGGCGCAGGCCGTCGACGCCGCGGTCGGCCCAGAATTCGCAGACCTTTTTCAGCTCGGCGCGCACCGCCGGGTTCTCCCAGTTGAGATCCGCCTGCTCAATGGCGAACAGGTGCAGATAATACTGACCGCTGTCGGCATGCCACTGCCAGGCGTTGCCGCCAAACTTGGAGCGCCAGTTGTTCGGCAGGGCGTCCGGTTCGCCGTCGCGCCAGATATAGAACTGACGGTAGGGGCTCTCCTTATTCAGCGACTGACGGAACCACTCGTGTTCGGTCGAGGTATGGTTCAGCACCATATCCAGCACGATGCGGATCCCGCGGGCCTTCGCTTCCGCCACCAGGGCGTCAAAATCGGCCATCGTGCCGTAGGAGGGATCGATGGCGGTGTAGTTTGCCACGTCGTAGCCGTTATCCACCTGCGGTGAAACGTAGAACGGCGTCAGCCAGATGGCGTCGACCCCAAGCTTTTGCAGATAGTCGAGGCGGGAGGTGACGCCGCGCAGGTCGCCGGTGCCGCTGCCGGTGGTATCCTGAAAACTCTTCGGATAGATTTGATAAATAACGCCGTTTTGCCACCAGTGGGGGAGATGATTCATAGTACTTTCCTGCTGCAACGAGGGGCGCCAAAGGCGCCCCGAAAGAAGAAGTTAGACAATCTGCAAGGTGCCCTGACGGTACTTGCGCTGATACACCACGGTGGTGAGGATAATCGGCACCACCACCGCGATGGCCATCGCCATGGCGTACACCTGCCAGTAGCTCGGCTGGATGGAGAGGATCCCCGGCAGGCCGCCGACGCCGATGCCGTTCGCCAGCACGCCGTTCAGGCCGCACAGCAGGCCGGCGAGGCCGGAGCCGATCATCGCGCACAGCATCGGGAAGCGGTACTTCAGGTTGATACCGTACATTGCCGGCTCGGTGACCCCGAGATAGGCGGAGATCGCCGCCGGTACCGAGATTTCACGTTCATTCTGCTTGCGGCTGGCGATGATGATGCCGACCACCGCCGACGCCTGGGCAATGTTGGACAGCGCAATCAGCGGCCACACCGGGGTCCCGCCCATGCTCTGGATCATCTGCATATCGATGGCGAGGGTGGTCTGATGGACGCCGGTAATCACCAGCGGCGCGTAGAGGAAGCCAAACAGCGCGGCGCCGATCGGCGCGAAGCTGCCGGTTAACAGATGGCGCACTGCGAAGGCCACGCCGTCGCCGATCAGGCGGCCGAACGGACCGATAATGGCGTGCGCGAGGAATACCGCGAGGATCAGCGAGCAGACCGGCACAATGACCAGGTAGAGGTAGTCAGGCACAATGCGCTTGAGGCGCGTCTCGATAAAGCCTAAGGTCAGGCCCGCCAGCAGGGCCGGGATGACCTGCGCCTGGTAGCCGACTTTAGCAATGGTAAACAGGCCGAAGTTCCACACCTCCGGCACCTGCTGGCCGAGGAGATAGGCGTTCATCAGCTGCGGGGACACCAGGGTCACGCCCAGGACGATCCCGAGGATCGGCGTACCGCCCATCTTCTTCACCGCCGACCAGCAGATCCCCACCGGCAGATAGAAGAAGATCGCCTCGCCAATCAGCCACAGGAAGTCATAGATGGTTTTCAGCGACGGGTGCATCTGGGCCAGCGTCTGGCCATTGCTCATGGGTAAGTCGCCGATGACGTTGCGGAAACCGAGGATCAGACCGCCGCTGATCAGCGCTGGCAGCAGCGGGAAGAAGATCTCGGCGAAGTGCGAGATCAGCTGTTCATGCCACTTCATATTTTGCCGCGCGGCCTGTTTGACCTGCTCTTTATCGGCGGAAGTCTGACCGGTGGTCGCCAGCAGGGCCTTGTAGTAATCACCCACCTCGGTGCCGATGACCACCTGGAACTGACCGGCGTTAGTGAAGCATCCCTTCACCATGCGCAGCTGCTCAATCTCTTTTGGTCTGGCGATGGCCGGGTCGTTCAGCACAAAGCGCAAACGGGTAATACAGTGGCTGACGGTGGCGATATTGCCGCGCCCGCCCACCAGTTCGATCAGTTTATCGATGTCCTGCTGGTTTACTTTGCTCATGATGAAGCCTCAAAAACAGAGGGGAGAGATGCCGTTTTTACCTTGAGGGCATCCTAACCGTTCCGCTTGATTTGCAAAATGGGAACGTTCCCGAAACCCGGCGACGATCACATAAATCGCCCGAACGAGATTAATTGAGGGCGGCGGGAATGACGATCTGGTGGGGATCGACGCTGCCGGCGATCTGCTCGATCAGCTGCCGGGCGGCCCGGCGTCCGGACTCGGCATAGCCAGGATCGACGGTCAATATTTCCGGGTGGAGAAACTTCATCAGCGGCGTGCTGCCGACGCTGGCGAGCTGCAGCGCATCGTGGCCCTGCTGCTGGAGATATTTGCTGGCGCCGAGGGCGAGGGTATCGGTGGCGCACACCAGGGCGCTGGTCTCGGCCGTCAGCACGCTGGCGACGGTGTCATACCCCTGCTTCATGCCCAGCCCTGGCAGGGCGGCGGTGGGCGTCAGGCGATGCTTTTTACAGAAGGCGAGGTAGGCGAGATGGCGGCGTTCGCCGGTGGTGACGTCGCTGTGCGGTACGCCAAGGAAGCTGATGTGGCGATGTCCGCGCTCGTAGAGCCGCTGCATCAGCAGCGTGATGGCCCCCTCGTCGTCATAGCACACCGAGGCGAAGCCGGGGGCGTCGCGGGCCATCAGCACCAGGGTATCGCGCCAGGGAGCGAGCATCGCCTCGTCGATGCCGGTAAAACCGAACAGCACCACGCCGTCAATATTACGCCGGGCGAGCATGCCGAGATGCTCCTCCACCAGCTCAGGGGAGAACTGACTCTCCATCATAATCGGGTCGTAACCCTGCTCATAAAAGGCGGGCAGCATGGTCTGCACGGCGAGGTTTTCCGACAGCGAATCGAGACGGGTGACGATAATCGCCACCACTTTATCGCTCTGGCCGCGCATGGCGCGGGCGGAGCGGGAGGGCGAGAAACCGTGCTGCTGCATCACCGCTTCGACGCGCTCGCGGGTCCGTTCGCTGACCCCGCTCTCGTTGTTGAGGACGCGGGATACCGTTGATTTCCCTACGCCGCTTAAGCGCGCGATATCTTTGATGGTCAGCCGGTTCTGCATGCGGAATTCTCGTCAGGGTGGGTAGAAGTGAGCCTAATGCTACTCAACCAAACCGCAATGAGCAAAGTCTGGTTTACGTTCGGTTTAGTTGCGCGGGTTTATCATCGCCATTATTGCCACACAATCCTCAACGAGGGCGCTATAATCCGCGCCGTTTAAATTCACTTACCGGAGATAGTTATGGACCCCGATCCCACTCCTCATCCTCGATGGAGCAACCTTTCTTTCCGGTAAGCCTGTTTAACACTGCTTTACCGGAAAGCGTAAAGCAGTGACGTCCTTGATGTCCCTGCCATAAAAATAACATGCCTGACAGGTAGGTTTTGCTACGCCCGTCGGCAACGCTGCGTTCGCTTGCGCGAGCGCGGAGGGACTGTTTATGCTGAAAAATTATACCCGGCAGCTGTTCGCACAGCTTAGCCGCCATCTGCCACGCCGTTTAGTCCAGCGCGATCCGCTGCCGGACGCCCGCCATCTGGCGAGCGGCCCCATTCCTGAGTCGCTGGGCAAACAGTGCCTGGACGTGGCGGCGATGGACGACCAGGAGATCTGGCGCGCCTTTGACAGCCACCCTGAAGGGCTCAATGAAGGCGAAGTGGCGGCGAAAATCCTTAAACACGGCGACAACCAGATCCCGGCGCAGAAGCCCTCGCCGTGGTGGGTGCATCTGTGGACCTGCTACCGCAACCCGTTCAATCTGCTGCTGACGGTGCTCGGCATCGTCTCCTATTCCACCGAAGATCTGTTCGCCGCCGGGGTGATCGCCCTGATGGTGGGGATCTCGACGCTGCTCAACTTCATCCAGGAGGCGCGCTCGACCAAAGCGGCGGATGCGCTGAAGGCGATGGTGAGCAATACCGCCACCGTGCTGCGGGTGGTCAACGAACAGGGGGAGAGCCGCTGGCTGGAGCTGCCTATCGACCAGCTGGTGCCGGGCGACATCATCCGGCTGTCGGCGGGGGACATGATCCCGGCGGACCTGCGTATCCTGCAGGCGCGGGATCTGTTCGTCGCCCAGGCCTCGCTGACCGGCGAATCGCTGCCGGTGGAGAAAGTGGCCCGCAGCCGCGATCCGCTGCAGCAGAACCCGCTGGAGTGCGACACCCTGTGCTTTATGGGCACCAACGTGGTGAGCGGCTCGGCGCAAGCCATCGTCTTCGCCACCGGCGGCCACACCTGGTTTGGTCAACTGGCCGGCCGCGTCAGCGAGCAGGAGAGCGAGCCGAACGCCTTCCAGAAAGGCATCAGCCGGGTGAGTATGCTGCTGATCCGCTTTATGCTGGTGATGGCCCCGGTGGTGCTGCTGATCAATGGCTACACCAAAGGCGACTGGTGGGAGGCGGCGCTGTTCGCGCTGTCGGTGGCGGTCGGCCTGACGCCGGAGATGCTGCCGATGATCGTCACCTCGACGCTGGCGCGCGGGGCGGTAAAGCTGTCGAAGCAAAAGGTCATCGTGAAGCACCTCGACGCCATTCAGAACTTTGGCGCGATGGACATCCTCTGCACCGATAAAACCGGCACCCTGACTCAGGATAAGATTGTGCTGGAGAACCATACCGACGTCTCCGGCAAGGTCAGCGAGCGTGTACTGCATGCCGCCTGGCTGAACAGCCACTACCAGACCGGGTTGAAAAATCTGCTCGACACCGCGGTGCTGGAGGGCGTTGAGCTGGAGGCCGCCCGTGGGCTGGCGGCGCGCTGGCAGAAAGTGGATGAGATCCCCTTCGATTTCGAACGCCGCCGCATGTCGGTGGTGGTGAAAGAGGAGGACGCCGCGCATCAGCTGATCTGCAAAGGGGCGCTGCAGGAGATCCTCAACGTCTCAACCCAGGTGCGCTACAACGGCGATATCGTGCCGCTGGACGACACCATGCTGCGCCGCATCCGCCGGGTCACTGACACCCTCAACCGGCAAGGGCTGCGGGTGGTGGCGGTGGCGACCAGGTACCTGCCGGCCCGCGAAGGCGACTACCAGCGCGCCGATGAGTCGGACCTGATCCTTGAAGGCTACATCGCCTTCCTCGATCCGCCGAAAGAGACCACCGCCCCGGCGCTGAAAGCGTTAAAAGCCAGCGGCATCACGGTGAAGATCCTCACCGGCGACAGCGAGCTGGTGGCGGCGAAGGTGTGCCATGAAGTGGGGCTGGATGCCGGCGAAGTGGTGATTGGCAGCCAGATTGAAGCCATGAGCGACGACGAGCTGGCGGCGCTGGCGAAACGCACCACGCTCTTCGCCCGCCTGGCGCCGCTGCATAAGGAGCGCATCGTGACGCTGCTGAAACGCGAAGGCCACGTGGTGGGCTTTATGGGCGACGGCATCAACGACGCCCCGGCGCTGCGCGCGGCGGACATCGGCATCTCGGTCGACGGCGCGGTGGATATCGCCCGCGAGGCGGCGGATATCATTCTGCTGGAGAAAAGCCTGATGGTGCTGGAGGAGGGGGTGATCGAAGGCCGCCGCACTTTCGCCAACATGCTTAAGTACATCAAAATGACCGCCAGCTCCAACTTCGGCAATGTCTTCAGCGTGCTGGTGGCCAGCGCCTTCCTGCCGTTTCTGCCGATGCTGCCGCTGCACCTGTTGATTCAGAACCTGCTGTACGATGTCTCCCAGGTGGCGATCCCGTTCGATAATGTCGACGATGAACAGATCCGCAAGCCGCAGCGCTGGAACCCGGCCGACCTCGGACGCTTTATGGTCTTCTTCGGCCCGATCAGCTCGATTTTCGATATCCTCACCTTCGGCCTGATGTGGTGGGTGTTCCACGCCAATACCGTGGAGATGCAGACCCTGTTCCAGTCCGGCTGGTTTATTGAAGGGCTGCTGTCGCAAACGCTGATCGTGCACATGATCCGCACCCGGCGCATTCCGTTCGTCCAGAGCCGCGCCGCCTGGCCGCTGTTCGCCATGACCCTGGTGGTGATGGCGGTGGGGATCGCGCTGCCGTTCTCGCCGCTGGCGGGCTATCTGCAGCTGCAGGCCCTGCCGCTGAGCTACTTCCCATGGCTGGTGGCGATCCTGGCGGGCTATATGGTGCTGACCCAAACGGTCAAAGGCTTCTACAGCCGCCGCTACGGCTGGCAGTGAGGGGAAGGTTTGCGGATGATCCACGTAAAAAAGGCAGCCTGCGGGCTGCCTTTTTTCATGCCGGAGTTCGCGATCAGCGACGCACGGCGATGGCTTCGATCTCGATCTTCACGTCTTTCGGCAGACGCGCCACTTCAACGCAGGAACGCGCCGGGAAGGTGGCGTTGTGCTCGGTGAAGAACGCTTCGTATGTGGCGTTAACGGTAGCGAAATCGTTGAGATCTTTGACGAAAACGGTGGTCTTGACGATGTCGCCGACGGTGAGGCCTGCGGCTTCAACGATGGCTTTCACGTTGTTCAGCGACTGGCGCGCCTGCGCGGATACGTCTTCCGGAACGCTGCCGGTTTTCGGGTCGACCGGGATCTGGCCAGAGGTGATGATCATGCTGCCCAGGTCAACGCCCTGAACGTAGGGGCCAATCGCTGCTGGTGCATTTTCCGTCGCAATAGTTTTGCTCATGTTATCTCCAGATGAACTGAGTAATGTTACGCAAAATCATTCAGGTGGCCGCCAGGCGGTAAGCGCTGTGCCGCCGGGCGCAGACGCCGCCCGAAGGACGAAGCGTAGGGTGGTAGCCATTATAGGGAGGCCTACCACCAATACCAACCGCATTTAGTTGGCCAGCACCACATAATGAGAAAACTCTTTTTCGCAGTATTTACATTTGAGTGCGATGTCATCAGCGCGTTTTTTCACTGCAAAACTGGAAGAAACCGGTTCGGCGTGGCTGATACAGTTGCTGTTCGGGCAGACCAGCACGCTGTCGATGCGATCCGGCAGGCTCGGGCGGGATTTGCCCACCACTTCGTAATCATCAATGCGGTTTACCGTCGCCTGCGGGGCGTACAGCGACAGCTGGTTAACCTGCTCGTCGGTCAGGAAGGTGTTCTCGATTTTAATCAAATCTTTGCGGCCCATCTCGCCGGAGGGCAGGTTCAGGCCGATGGTGATGCGCTGGTCGGTTTCGGTCAGTTTGAACAGGGTGAGCAGCTTAAAGCCGACCTGCGCCGGAATGTGGTCGATCACGGTGCCGCGTTTGATCGCTTCTACCTGCAGTTTATTGTCGTGTGTCATCTCTCATTTCCCCTTACAGTGCCAGCTCGCTATTCAGTACCAGTGCCAGTAACGCCTGGCGGGCGAAGATGCCGTTACCGGCCTGCTGGAAGTACCAGGCGTGCGGCGTTTTATCGACATCGGTGGTGATTTCGTCAATGCGCGGCAGCGGGTGCAGCACCTTCATATTGGCGCGCGCCCCTTCGAGGTCGGCGGCGCGCAGGACGAACTGCGCTTTGACGTTGGCGTATTCCGACGGATCCAGACGCTCTTTCTGCACGCGGGTCATGTAGAGAATATCCACTTCCGCCATCACGTCGTCGATGGCGCTATGCAGGCTCCAGGCGATGCCTTTTTCATCCAGCATATCGAGGATGTACTGCGGCATGGCCAGCGCGTCCGGGGCGATAAAGTAGAAGCGGTTGCCGCTGAATTTGGCCAGCGCCTGGGTCAGGGAGTGGACGGTACGGCCATACTTCAGATCGCCGACCATCGCCACGTTGAGGTTTTCGAGCCGGCCCTGGGTCTCCTGAATGGTGAACAGGTCGAGCAGGGTCTGGGTCGGGTGCTGGTTGGCGCCGTCGCCGGCGTTCAGTACCGGCACGCCGCCGGAGAATTCGGTCGCCAGACGGGCGGCGCCCTCCTGCGGATGACGCATCACGATGGCGTCAACGTAGGTGCTGATGACGGAGATGGTATCCGCCAGCGTTTCCCCTTTTTTGCCCAGCGAGGTGTTGGCGCTGTCGGAGAAGCCGACCACGCTGGCCCCCAGGCGGTGCATCGAGGTTTCAAAAGAGAGGCGGGTGCGGGTCGAGGCTTCAAAGAAACAGCTGGCGATAACCTTATGCTTCAGCAGCTCGGGTTGTGGATTAGCTTTCAGCTTTGCCGCCGTCGCCAGCACCAGTTCGAGGTCTTCGCGGCTGAGATCGTTTATGGAAATGATATGTTTTTGATATAGCGGGTTAGCCATGCTTATCTCCTGACGCCTGGGCAAAAAAAAAGCCCCTTAAATAAGGGGCTTCGGGAATCCAATGAGCAACGGAAAGAAAAACGGCAGGCCAGCGTCTGCATTGAGACGCGCTAAGACAGAATGTCGTACGCAATTGGCCATGCTTCCTCCCGGCAAAACGACTGGCATTATACGCAGACCGTTATGACGATCAAGCGATTCATTCACAAACAGGTAATCGTTTGCCTGCAGAAAAGTGCGCCAGCGCAAAGAACCGTGAAACTGCACTGGTATGGCAGCGACGATGGGGGTATAAAACGCAAAAATGAAATGTTGTTTTATATTTGAGGTAAGCGATGATTATTGGCAATATCCACCATCTGCAGCCATGGCTGCCTGCCGCGCTGCGCGAGGCTATCGAACACGTTATCGCCCATGTCAGCGAGGCGACGCCGCTGGGTAAACATGATATCGACGGCAACAACCTGTTTTATCTGATTTCCGAAGACACCACCGAGCCGCAGGCCGCGCGTCGCGCGGAATTTCATGCCCGCTATCTCGATATCCAGATTGTGCTCCGCGGCAGCGAGGGGATGACCTTCAGCACCCTGCCGGCAGGAGAGCCCCAGACCGACTGGCTGGCGGAGAAAGACATCGCTTTCCTGGCGGAGGGGGCGCAGGAGCAAACGGTGATCCTTAACGAAGGGGACTTTGTGGTGTTTTATCCCGGCGAAGTGCATAAGCCGCTGTGCGCCGTGGGCGCCCCGGCGAAGGTGCGCAAAGCGGTGGTGAAGATGCTGATGGCGTGACAAAGCGCCCTGACGAGCGGTATCCCGGATACGCGCCAAGCGATCCGGGATTTGACGGCGAGCGAAGGACTATTTGCTCAGCGTCGCCACCATCACCGCTTTGATGGTGTGCATCCGGTTTTCCGCCTGGTCGAAGACCACGCTTGCCGCCGACTCAAACACCTCGTCAGTCACCTCCATGCCGCCGTGCAGGCCGTATTCGGCAGCCATCTGTTTGCCCAGCGTGGTCTGGTCATCATGGAACGCTGGCAGGCAGTGGAGGAATTTGACCTGCGGGTTGCCGGTCAGCGCCAGCATCGCGCTGTTAACCTGATAGTCGCGCAGCAGGGCGATACGTTCGGCCCATTTTTCCTTCGCCTCGCCCATTGAGACCCAGACGTCGGTATAGATAAAATCGGCGCCTTGCACCCCCGCGGCGATATCTTCCGTCAGGGTGATGTTACCGCCCTGCTGTTTCGCCAGCGCGGTACAGGTTTCCACCAGCGCGGCCTCCGGCCAGCAGGCCGAGGGCGCCACCAGGCGCAGATCCAGACCGGTCAGCGCCGCGGCTTCCAGCATCGAATTACCCATGTTGTTGCGCGCGTCGCCGGCGTAGACCAGCGTCATCTGGTTAAAGGCTTTGCCCGGCAGGTGCTCTTTCATGGTCAGCAGGTCCGCCAGCAGCTGGGTAGGGTGGAACTCGTTGGTGAGGCCGTTCCACACCGGCACGCCGGCGTATTGCGCCAGGGTCTCCACCACTTCCTGGCCGTGGCCGCGGTACTGAATGCCGTCGTACATCCGTCCGAGCACGCGGGCGGTGTCCTTGATCGACTCTTTATGGCCAATCTGGCTGCCGCTGGGCCCCAGGTAGGTCACGCGGGCGCCCTGATCGTATGCGGCAACTTCGAAAGAGCATCGTGTACGGGTTGAGTCTTTTTCGAAGATGAGCGCGATGTTTTTCCCTGCCAGTTTCTGGACTTCGATACCGTTTTTCTTATCGGCTTTCAGCTTTGCCGCCAGCTCGAGCAGGGCGGTGATTTCTGCAGGCGTAAAATCGAGTAACTTTAAAAAATGCTTCTGGTAAAACGCAGACATGGTTCCCTCACCTGGCATAGGCCACTAATTGAATTAAAATTCAATTTATATGTATGAATATTCATTTGCAAGTCTGTGATCGAAATCTTTCACTGAGAAGTGGAGGCAATGACGGCGGTATGTGACAATAGGGATAACTGCCGCACATTATGAGGAACGAGCCATGGCAAACCCGGAACACCTGGAAGAACAGCGTGAAGAGACGCGTCTGATTATCGAAGAGCTGCTGGAAGATGGCAGCGATCCGGACGCACTGTACACGATTGAGCATCACCTCTCTGCAGACGATTTCGAAACCCTGGAGAAAGTGGCGGTGGAAGCGTTTAAGCTGGGCTACGAAGTGACCGAGCCCGAAGAGCTGGAAGTGGAAGAGGGTGAAGTGGTCATCTGCTGCGATATTCTGAGCGAATGCGCCCTGAACGCAGAACTGATCGATGCCCAGGTGGAACAGCTGATGACGCTGGCAGAAAAATTTGACGTCGAGTATGACGGTTGGGGCACCTACTATGAGGACCCGAACGGTGAAGAAGACGGCGAGGATGACGAAGATTTTGTCGATGAAGACGACGATGGTGTTCGTCACTAAGTCGCAGAAGATGTAGATGATACGGCGGCGCCAGCCGCCGTATAGCAAGGAACCTCCATGGATTACCCGCAGATACTCTCCCCGATTATCAACTTCCTGCACTGCCCGACGCCGCAGGCGTGGATTGACGAAGCCCGCAAGCCGGAAAACCTGCCGCTGCTGCTGACCGACCATATGGTGTGCGAACTGAAAGCGGCGCAGAACGCCATGCTGCTGGTGCGTCGCTACGTCGCGGATAAAGCCGACGCCGACGAGCTGCTGGCCTGCCTGAAGCCGTATGAAGACTTCACCTACCGCCGGGGGCCAGAGCCGGATTTTGTCGCCCTGCATAAACGGATCAACAAAAGCGCCATGCCGCAGACCGACGACCCGTGGGGCCGTCAGCTGCTGGACAGCATGATTTTGCTGATTAAAGAGGAGCTGCATCACTTCTGGCAGGTGCGGGAGATGATGCTGGCGCGCGATATCCCCTACGTCAAAATCACCGCCAGCAACTATGCCCGCGGCATGCGACGGGAGGTGCGCTCACATGAGCCGGTGATGCTGATCGATAAGCTTATCTGCGGCGCCTATATCGAGGCCCGCTCCTGCGAGCGCTTTGCGGCGCTGGCGCCGTGGCTGGACGACGATCTGCAGAAGTTCTATCTGTCGCTGCTGCGCTCGGAAGCGCGTCACTATCAGGACTACCTGGATCTGGCGCAGAAGATTGCCGGAGAAGATATCAGCGAACGGGTCCGCCAGCTCGGCGAGGCGGAAGCGGCGCTGATCCTCCGTCCGGAGGCCGAGTTCCGCTTTCACAGCGGCGTGCCGGCGGCGGCGTAGCCCACGCTGTTCGGCTCCCGTCGCTCCGGTCGCCACTCACGCCGGCAGTCTCAGTAGCCATGGGGGGAGAGATAGCGTTGAGAGCTTCAGCTCGCCATGGTACGGGCCGTAGGTCGGGTAAGGCGTTAGCCGCCACCCGACAAAAAAACGGCACCGCGAGCACGGGTAAGGTGCAAGCGGTGCCATCCGGGACATGCCCCGGCTCGCGCTACGCTTAGCCGGGCTACCGAACTGTAGCCCCGGTAAGCGTAGCGCTACCGGGGACGCCTGCGATATCGAGGCGTTACAGCATTTTCAACATCCGCACTTCGCAGTCCACGTGGCCGGTGCAGCCCAGCGGACCGTCAATATGTTCGAAGCCAAGATGCTCATATAAGCCGATCGCCTCCGTCAGGAAGGCGGTGGTTTCCAGATAGCAGCGTTTAAAGCCCTGCTCGCGGGCGTAGTCCAGCGCCAGCAGCGCCAGCTTCTTCGCCAGCCCCTGGCCGCGGGCGCTGGTCATGAAATACATTTTCTGCAGCTCGCAGATATCCGGCTCGCTGCAGGCGAGCGGCGCGACGCCGCCGCCGCCAACCACTTCTCCCTCTTTCTCCACCACCCAATAGGCCGAGCCCGGCTGGCTGTACAGCTCATACAGCTCATCGAGATTCGGGTCGGCGACCGTATAGCCTTTATCGGCGGTCAGGCCATATTCTGCGGATACCTGGCGGATGACGGCCGCTATCGCAGCGTTATCCTGTACCGCGATACGGCGTAAAGTAAAGGTCTGTGGCGCGGCAAGATTCATAGAATCACTCAATTTTAGCTTAAATAACCATATATTTCTTTAATACCATTATTCGTTTACAGGCGCAAGGTGCGCGTGAAATGTATTGCCGGGAAAATTCAAAATAATATATTCTGCTCGCTTAATGCCGATGTGCATTATTTATTATTTTTATATATGGTTTAAAGTACAAGGACGACTTTTTTATGAGTATGATTTCAGGGCAATTGCAGCGTTCTGGCCATTCTTTTGTTTTTCATGGTCAGGTCGGGCGCTATTTTATTATTTGTCTGGTTAATATTATTTTTTCTGTAATAACTTGTGGGTTATTTATTCCATGGGCATGGGTACGGAGTCGCCGTTATCTTTGTGAGAATATGGAGGTTAATGGCGCCCGCTTTGCCTATCACGGGCGCGGTATCACGATTTTACTCAGCTGGCTATTGATATTTGTCGTGCTGGTTTTACTCAGCTTAGCGCTTGCCATTTTCTCTCCCGGTAGCGAAGGGCTGGAGACGCTGGCATTTCTTATCCTGCTGCCGGTAATGATAATTAAGGGGTTAAGCTACCATGCGACGATGACCTCTTTCGCGAATATTCGCTTTGGGGTTCAGTGTCATCTGCTGCGCGGATGGTGGATTATGCTCGGCTTACCTTTGCTGATATACGTGCTAACAGCGGTGGTGTTCGCCATGCTGGGAAGTCGGCTCTTTTACAATGGCCTAAATAGCATGCTGCTGGGGATCGTTGTTCTGCTTTTGCTGGCGCTAGTTATTATGGCAATAACCAGCGGTGTGGTTTACAGCCACTGGCTTGATCTCATCGGCAAAGGCGCAACCTTAGGCAAAAATAAATTTAATATTTATGTGAGTACTAAGCGTTGTGTGGTGATTTTTTTATGGGCAACGGCGATTTTGTTGCCGTTTATCGTCATTTTTATTGGCTTTTTATTTTCCGCATTCGCTCAACTGCTGACGGGCTGTATGTTTGGTCTGTGCAGTGAAGGTTCGGCACTGTTTATGGCATTGCGGCATCTTGGGGCGATATTAGGGGGATATATATTCCTCACTATCGGTATCGTGTTATCCATGGCATACCTTCGTGTGGCTTTACGTAATCACGCGATGAATAACCTGGTGCTGGGGGATAGCGTTCATTTTCGTTCCACCCTGACGTTTTCGGTCTTGCTCCGCGTTTACTGGCGTTGACGTTTCTCACGCCGCTGACGCTGGGGCTGGCCTATCCCTGGTTCAAGATTGATTTGCTACGCTATATTGCTGAAAACACGACGATGGTCGGTGAGTTCGATTCGCTCGATCTGCAGCCGGCGGCACCACCGCAGCCGACGGTATCTGACAAACTATGCGGCGGTTTTTTTCCGATGCTGCCGTTCCTGTAATGTAAAAAGGCCGGAGCAAGCTCCGGCCTTTTTTCTATCGCGAGCAATTACAGCGCGGCGATCACCGCCTGCTGCTCAATCAGCTTCGCTTTCGCTTCCGCGTAGCCTTCCAGCTTCTCGCGCTCTTTGGCGATCACCGCTTCCGGCGCGCGGGCGACAAAGCCTTCGTTAGCCAGCTTGCTTTCGATGCGGCCAATTTCGCCTTCGATTTTGGCCACTTCTTTCGCCAGACGCGCCAGCTCATCTTCTTTGTTGATGAGGCCCGCCATCGGGATCAGCAGCTCGGCGCCGTCGACGATCTTGGTCACGGAGACCGGACCTTTATCATCGGCAGGCAGCACGGTAATGCTTTCCAGACGCGCCAGATTCAGCAGGAAGCTGCGGTTGTCGTTCACGCGACGCTCGGCCTCTTTGCTGCAGCCGCGCAGCAGCAGTTCCAGCGGTTTGCCCGGGGCGATGTTCATTTCCGCACGGATGTTACGTACGGCGACGATCGCCTGCTTCAGCCATTCGGTGTCGGCCAGCGCCGCGTCATCCACCTGAGAGGCATCATACTGCGGGAACGGCTGCAGCATGATGGTGTCGGCGGTGATCCCGCAGATGACCTTCACGCGCTGCCAGATGGTCTCGGTGATGAACGGAATGATCGGATGCGCCAGGCGCAGCAGACCTTCCAGCACGGTCACCAGCGTATGGCGAGTGCCGCGCAGTTCCGCTTCGCTGCCGCCGTTCATCACCGGCTTGGTCAGTTCCAGGTACCAGTCGCAGAACTGGTTCCAGGTGAACTCGTACAGGATGCCGGCGGCGATATCGAAGCGGAAGTTATCCAGCGCTTCGCGATACGCTTTGACGGTGTGGTTGAATTCCGCGAGGATCCAGCGGTCGGCCAGAGAGAGTACCTTCTCGCCGCCGTTGAAGCCGCAATCCTGATCTTCGGTGTTCATCAGCACGAAGCGGCTGGCGTTCCACAGTTTGTTACAGAAGTTACGGTAACCTTCCAGACGCTTCATATCCCAGTTGATGTCGCGGCCGGTAGAGGCCAGCGCCGCCAGGGTGAAGCGCAGGGCGTCGGTGCCGTGCGGCTCGATGCCGTTCGGGAACTGTTTCTCGGTGCGCTTACGGATTTTCTCCGCCAGCTGCGGCTGCATCATGTTGCCGGTACGTTTCTCCAGCAGCTCCGGCAGGGTGATGCCGTCAACCATATCCAGCGGGTCGATAACGTTACCCTTGGATTTGGACATCTTCTGGCCTTCGTCATCGCGGATCAGACCGGTCATGTAGACGGTCTTAAACGGCACCTGCGGTTTACCGTTTTCATCTTTGATGAAGTGCATGGTCATCATGATCATGCGGGCGATCCAGAAGAAGATGATGTCGAAGCCGGAGACCATCACGCTGGTCGGGTGGAACTGACGCAGGGCGTCGGTGTTTTCCGGCCAGCCGAGAGTGGAGAAGGTCCACAGCGCGGAGGAGAACCAGGTATCCAGCACGTCTTCGTCCTGGCGCAGCGCCACGTCGGCGCCGAGGTTATTTTCCTGGCGTACTTCGTCTTCGGTGCGGCCCACGTAAACGTTGCCGTCGTTGTCGTACCATGCCGGGATGCGGTGACCCCACCACAGCTGACGGGAGATACACCAGTCCTGAATATCGCGCATCCAGGAGAAGTACATGTTTTCGTACTGCTTCGGCACGAACTGAATGTCGCCGTTTTCAACGGCTTCCACCGCCGGCTTGGCCAGCACGTCCGCGCGCACGTACCACTGGTCGGTCAGCATCGGTTCGATAACCACGCCGCCGCGGTCGCCGTAAGGGACGGTCAGGTCGTGCGGTTTGATCTCTTCCAGCAGGCCGAGGGCGTCAACCGCCGCAACGACGGCTTTACGCGCCGCGAAGCGTTCCAGTTTCTGGAACTCCGCCGGGATCTCGCTGGAGTAGACGTCGGATTCATTGCCTTTGGTGTCGTACACTTCCGCGCTTTCGCGGATGTCGCCGTCAAAGGTCAGGATGTTGATCATCGGCAGCTGGTGACGACGACCCACTTCGTAGTCGTTAAAGTCGTGCGCCGGGGTGATCTTCACGCAGCCGGTGCCTTTCTCCATGTCGGCGTGTTCGTCGCCCACGATCGGGATGCGGCGGTTAACCAGCGGCAGCACCACGAATTTGCCAATCAGATCTTTGTAACGCGGATCTTCCGGGTTAACGGCCACGCCGGTATCGCCCAGCAGGGTTTCCGGACGGGTGGTGGCGACCACCAGGTAGTCTTTACCGTCAGCGGTTTTCGCGCCATCGGCCAGCGGGTAGCGGATATGCCACATGGAGCCTTTCGATTCGCGGTTTTCCACTTCGAGGTCGGAAATGGCGGTGCGCAGTTTCGGGTCCCAGTTAACCAGGCGTTTGCCGCGGTAGATCAGGTCTTCCTTGTACAGGCGAACGAAGACTTCTTTCACGGCATTGGAAAGGCCTTCGTCCATGGTGAAGCGCTCGCGCTCCCAGTCAACGGAGTTGCCGAGACGGCGCATCTGACGGGTAATGGTGCCGCCGGATTCCGCTTTCCACTGCCAGATTTTGTCGATAAAGGCATCGCGGCCGTAGTCGTGACGGGTTTTCCCTTCTTCAGCGGCAATCTTACGCTCAACCACCATCTGGGTAGCGATACCCGCGTGGTCGGTCCCCGCCTGCCACAGGGTGTTTTTGCCCTGCATGCGCTGGTAGCGAATCATGGTATCCATGATGGTTTGCTGGAAGGCATGACCCATATGCAAACTGCCGGTGACGTTCGGCGGCGGGATCATGATGCAGAAGCTCTCCTGGCTTTCATCACCATTCGGTTTGAAATAGCCCTGCTTTTCCCAGTGCTCGTAAAGCGGCTGTTCGATATCTTGTGGGTTGTATGTCTTTTCCATTATTTCCAGGTTGCCGTGTTCAGGTTGAAACCAGCCATGCGGTACGCCTTATAGCGTTCGCGCGCCAGTTGTTTCAGATTTTCTTCGTAAGGGACAAAGTCTATCACTTCTGTGAAAGCGGTGGCAAAATCTGCAAAGTTAAGCCGCAGGCTGATCAGAATGTCCCGCGGGCTGCTGTTGCGCTTTTGCGGCCAGGCAATCTCTACCGGCGCGCCGCCTCGCGGGCCTTCGCCCGCCAGATTGTGCGGCACAAAGCTCTCCGGTGGTCGCGACCACAGCGCCTCATCGAGACGAATCGCCTGCTGCTCATCTTCACAGGCGATCAGGACGCGCTTGCCGTTGCGCCAACGTTCTGCGGCAATGTCACACACCAGCTGCTCGACGGCGCTCAGGCCTTCGACGGTGTCTTCGTTGTCCAGAAGATAGAACGTTGCGTTTTTCATATATGGGGCTTCTTGTTGTGGATTTAAATGTAAAGCCGGGCGGCGCTACGCTTACCCGGCTTACAAACGGCATCTTTCCGTAGGCCCGGTAAGCGTAGCGCCACCGGGCATCAGACGGCAATCACTCTTCGCCGTTAAAACCCGCGCGATTGAGCAGGAACTGCGACAGCAGCGCGACCGGACGACCGGTGGCGCCTTTGGCCTTACCGGAGCGCCAGGCGGTGCCGGCGATGTCGAGGTGCGCCCAATTGTACTTGCGGGTGAAGCGCGACAGGAAGCAGCCGGCGGTGATCGCGCCGCCAGGACGGCCGCCAATATTCGCCATATCGGCAAAGTTGGATTCCAGCTGATCCTGGAACTCGTCGGCCAGCGGCAGACGCCATGCGCGGTCGCCCGCCAGTTCAGAGGCGCCGATCAGCTCATGGGCCAGCGGGTTATGGTTCGACATCAGGCCGGTGATGTGATGGCCGAGGGCAATCACGCAGGCGCCGGTCAGCGTCGCGACATCGATAACCGCTTCCGGCTCGAAGCGCTCAACGTAGGTCAGCACGTCGCACAGCACCAGGCGGCCTTCGGCGTCGGTGTTGAGCACTTCCACCGTCTGGCCGGACATGGTGGTCAGAACATCGCCCGGGCGATAAGCGCGACCGCCAGGCATGTTTTCACAGCCCGCCAGCACGCCGATCACGTTCAGCGGCAGCTGCAGCTCAGCAACCATCCGCATCACGCCGTACACCGCCGCGGCGCCGCACATGTCGTACTTCATCTCGTCCATGCCTTCGGCCGGCTTGATGGAGATACCGCCGGAATCGAAGGTCAGGCCTTTACCGACCAGCACGATAGGGCGCGCGTCTTCCGACGGGTTGCCTTTATACTCGATGACCGACATCAGCGACTCGTTCTGCGAACCGTTGCCGACGGCGAGGTAGGCGTTCATTCCCAGCTCGCGCATCTGCTGTTCGCCGATCACCCGGGTGATAACATTTTTGCTATAGGTATCGGCCAGCTGGCGCGCCTGGGAGGCCAGATAGGCGGCGTTACAGATGTTCGGCGGCATGTTGCCGAGATCTTTCGCCGCTTTGATGCCGGCGGCGATCGCCAGCCCGTGCTGAATGGCGCGTTCGCCGCTGGTCAGCTCGCGACGGGTCGGCACGTTAAAGACCATTTTACGCAGCGGGCGACGCGGCTCGCTTTTGTTGGTCTTCAGCTGATCGAAGCTGTACAGCGTCTCTTTGGCGGTTTCCACCGCCTGGCGAACTTTCCAGTAGTTGTTACGACCCTTGACGTGCAGCTCGGTCAGGAAGCAGACTGCCTCCATTGAACCGGTATCATTCAGGGTATTGATGGTTTTCTGGATGACCTGCTTGTACTGACGCTCATCCAGTTCGCGCTCTTTGCCGCAGCCAATCAGCAGAATGCGCTCAGACAGAATGTTCGGCACATGGTGCAGCAATAACGTCTGGCCAGGTTTGCCTTCCAGCTCGCCGCGACGCAGCAGGGCGCTGATGTAGCCGTCGCTGATTTTATCGAGTTGTTCGGCGATGGGGGAGAGGCGACGTGGTTCAAAGACGCCGACCACGATACAGGCGCTCCGCTGCTTCTCCGGGCTACCGCTTTTTACACTGAACTCCATGCACTATGCTCCTGAATCTTAAAGACAACAGTGGTGGCTACGGCTATACTCGTCGCCTTTCAAGTTGCAGATGCGCCGGCTGCGCCTGCTTACCCTGACGTGGCACATTGTGCGCGCCAGGGGCCACAGCCCTGCTGCCTTCTTACAACTCGAAATCCATTGAGTATATAATTGCAAGCTTTCGTAACTCATGTCCGCTGTTGCGGTGACTTCGTGTTAATCTTAACGTTAATAAGGCCTGGGTTCGTCAGAAAAGATCCTGACATGCAGAACCGATGAGTCATTTAATCTTAGCGACGTTTTCGACGACCAAAGAGAATAAATGACGTTTAAGCCATGAAACAAGCAATTTTCCTGCACTAAAACGGGTTTTTACGGGCGTATTTATAGTGATAATCATAAGATATCTGGTTCGTGAGACGCTGAAAAGCCAGTTGGCGATCCTATTCATCCTGTTACTGATTTTCTTTTGCCAGAAATTAGTCAGGATCCTCGGCGCTGCGGTGGATGGCGATATCCCAACCAATCTGGTGCTCTCGCTGCTGGGGCTCGGCATCCCGGAGATGGCGCAGCTTATCCTGCCGTTAAGTCTGTTCCTTGGTTTGCTGATGACCCTCGGCAAGCTGTACACCGAAAGCGAAATTACGGTGATGCACGCCTGCGGCCTGAGTAAAGCCGTATTGATCAAGGCGGCGATGATCCTCGCGCTGTTCACCGGCGCGGTGGCGGCGGTCAACGTGATGTGGGCGGGGCCGTGGTCGTCGCGCCATCAGGATGAAGTGCTGGCGGAAGCCAAGGCCAACCCCGGCATGGCCGCGCTGGCCCAGGGCCAGTTCCAGCAGGCCAGCGATGGTAACGCGGTCATGTTTATCGAGAGCGTGAACGGCAACCGCTTCCATGACGTCTTCCTTGCCCAGCTGCGCCCGAAAGGCAACGCGCGCCCCTCCGTGGTGGTGGCGGATTCCGGCGAGCTGTCGCAGCAGAAAGACGGTTCGCAGGTGGTGACCCTCAATAAGGGCACCCGCTTTGAAGGCACCGCGATGCTGCGCGACTTCCGCATCACCGACTTCAATAACTATCAGGCCATTATCGGCCACCAGGCGGTGGCCGCCGATCCGGACGACACCGAACAGATGGATATGCGCACCCTGTGGCAGACCCACACCGATCGTGCGCGCGCCGAACTGCACTGGCGCTTCACGCTGGTGGCGACCGTCTTCATTATGGCGCTGATGGTGGTGCCGCTCAGCGTGGTCAACCCGCGCCAGGGCCGCGTGCTGTCAATGCTGCCGGCGATGCTGCTCTACCTGGTGTTCTTCCTGCTGCAGACCTCGATTAAGTCGAACGGCGGCAAAGGCAAAATGGACCCGGCTATCTGGATGTGGGCGATTAACCTGCTCTATTTTGCGCTGGCGGTGCTGTTAAACCTGTGGGACACGGTGCCGATGCGCCGCTTCCGCGCCCGTTTTAATAAAGGAGCGGCCTGATGCAGGCGTTTGGCGTACTTGACCGTTATATCGGTAAGACGATTTTCAACACCATCATGATGACCCTGTTCATGCTGGTGTCGCTCTCCGGCATTATCAAGTTTGTCGATCAGCTGAAAAAGTCCGGGCAGGGTAGTTACGATGCGCTGGGCGCTGGCCTCTACACCATCCTCAGCGTGCCGAAAGACATCCAGATCTTCTTCCCCATGGCGGCGCTGCTTGGCGCGCTGCTGGGGCTGGGGATGCTGGCCCAGCGCAGCGAGCTGGTGGTGATGCAGGCGTCCGGTTTCACCCGGCTGCAGGTGGCGCTGGCGGTGATGAAAACCGCGATCCCGCTGGTGCTGTTGACCATGGCGATCGGCGAGTGGGTGGCGCCGCAGGGCGAACAGATGGCGCGCAACTACCGCGCCCAGCAGATGTACGGCGGTTCGCTGCTTTCCACCCAGCAGGGGCTGTGGGCGAAAGATGGCCATAACTTTGTCTATATCGAACGGGTAAAAGGTAACGATGAGCTGGGGGGCGTCAGCATTTATGCCTTCAACCCGGAGCGTCGTTTACAGTCGGTGCGCTATGCCGCCTCGGCAAAATTCGATAGCGAGAATAAAGTGTGGCGCCTGTCGCAGGTGGATGAATCCGATCTGACCGATCCGAAGCAGGTGACCGGGTCGCAGATGGTGAGCGGCACCTGGAAAACCAACCTGACGCCGGACAAGCTCGGCGTGGTAGCCCTGGATCCGGACGCGCTGTCGATCAGCGGGCTGCACAACTATGTGAAATACCTGAAGTCCAGCGGCCAGGATCCGGGACGCTACCAGCTCAATATGTGGAGCAAAATCTTCCAGCCGCTGTCGGTGGCGGTGATGATGCTGATGGCGCTGTCGTTTATCTTTGGCCCGCTGCGTAGCGTGCCGATGGGCGTCAGGGTGGTGACCGGGATTAGCTTCGGCTTTATCTTCTACGTGCTGGATCAGATTTTCGGCCCGCTGACCCTGGTGTACGGCATACCGCCGATCATCGGCGCCCTGTTGCCAAGCGCCAGCTTCTTCCTGATAAGCCTCTGGCTGATGATGCGCAAGGCCTAGCGGACTCGGCTACGGAACGTAAGCCCCCTCAACGATGAGGGGGCTTTTTTTTAGCGCTTGCGGCCGCCCAGCAGACTGCCCAGCATGCCGCGGACGATCTGATTGGTGACCTGGCGAACCGCGCTTTTCGCCGCGGTCTGCACGATACCGTCGCGTTTGCCGCCGCGCGGGCCGGTGCTGCCGAACAGGATATCTTTCAGGCCGCCGAGCAGCCCATCGTCATCCCCGCTCTGCTGACCCTTCGCCGGCGGAGCCGACTGCTGCTCGGTAGTGACCTGCACCCCTTGCTGCAGCATTTCGAAGGCCGACTCGCGGTCCACCTCTTCTTCATACTTGCCGTACAGCGGCGAGTGATTCAGCAGGCCATTGCGCTCATCATCGCTGACCGGCCCCATTCGCGAGCAGGGGGCGATAACCATCGCCCGCTCGACCACCGAGGGGCTGCCTTTCTCATCGAGGAAGGAGATCAGCGCCTCGCCGGTGCCCAGCTCCTGGATCGCCTGCTCGGTACTGAAGGCTGGGTTGGCGCGCATGGTCTGGGCGGCGGTTTTCACCGCTTTCTGATCCTTCGGCGTAAAGGCGCGCAGCGCGTGCTGTACGCGGTTGCCCAGCTGGCCGAGCACGGCGTCGGGTATATCCGCCGGGTTCTGCGAGACAAAATAGACGCCGACGCCCTTGGAGCGAATAAGACGGATCACCTGTTCGATTTTATCCAGCAGCACCTGCGGCGCGTCGTTGAACAGCAGATGCGCCTCATCGAAGAAGAACACCAGTTTGGGCTTGTCGAGATCGCCCGCCTCCGGCAGACGCTCGTACAGCTCGGAGAGCATCCACAGCAGGCTGGCGGCGTAGAGCTTCGGCATCTGGTAGAGCTTTTCGGCGCTGAGGATATTGATTATCCCTTTGCCGCTGGCATCGACGCGCATCCAGTCGGCAATATCCAGCATCGGCTCGCCGAAGAAGTGCCCGGCGCCCTGTTGCTCCAGGGTCAACAGTCCGCGCTGGATGGCGCCGACCGAGGCGCTGCTGATATTGCCATACTGGTTCTGGAAAGATTTGGCGTTGTCGCCGATAAACTGGGTGATGGCGCGGAGGTCTTTGAAGTCGAGCAGCAGCAGACCGCGGTCGTCCGCGATGCGGAAAATAATGTTCAGCACGCCGCTCTGCACCTCATTGAGATTGAGCAGGCGCGCCAGCAGCAGGGGGCCAAGATCGGAGACCGTCGCCCGAACCGGGTGGCCCTTCTCGCCAAAGATATCCCAGAGCACCACCGGGTTGGCGTGCGGCTCCCAGTCGCTGACGCCGATCTTCTCCAGCCGCGCCTGCAGTTTCTCTGAGCTCTGCCCCGCGGCGGCAATGCCGGTCAGGTCGCCCTTGACGTCCGCCATAAATACCGGCACGCCAATTTCCGAGAACGACTCAGCCAGCTTTTGCAGGGTGACGGTTTTACCGGTGCCGGTCGCACCGGTGATCAGCCCATGGCGGTTGGCCATCGCGGGCAACAAATAGAGCGCGTTATCCAGCGTGCGCGCAATCAACAGGGGTGAGCTCATGATCGATTCCTCCATTTATCCTGCGACGATTATAGGCAACCTCGTCGTTCGGCGTTGGGGAAATCGTCACGCGCCGCGCACGCTGTCGCGAGAGGCCTCAGGCGCAGTGGCGTTGGATGAGCGCAATGCTCTGCTCAATTTCGTGCTCGATATCCGCTTCGCTCCACTGCGCCAGCTCGGGAGCGAAGGGTTCAAAAGCGTATACCCCCTGATAGCCGCGGGCTTCCAGCGCTTTAACCTGCTCGCAGGTGCCGAGGCGATCCTTCGGCGTCAGCATGATGCGCTCGGCATCGGTGAGCTGCTCGCGCGGACGGGTATCGTCCACCCCGGAGAGGTGTACCAGACCGATGTCCGCCACCTCCACCTGGCTGAACTCGTCCGCCGCCTGCGGGTAGAGATGGTGATGGAAGGTGTCGATCAGCAGCTTAAACGGCACGCGGGCGTCATGGATCAGCGTCTGCGCCTGGTGCGCCGATCGCAGTGAGCTTTGCGGGAAGCCCAGCGGCTCCACCAGGCCGTGGATGCCGTAGAAGGCGAACAGCGGCGCCAGGTCGCGCAGGGCGCTCAGAGTGTCGCTGGCCGGCACCTCGCTGCCGTCGTTGAGCGGGCAGAGCACCAGCGATTTGGCGCCGATGGCCTGGGCCTCTTTCAGCAGCGACTCGGTCAGCTGCCGCACCTCTTCGCTACGGCGGTTAAAGGGATAGACCGCGTTAATCGTCAGGATCTCGATGTGGTAACGCGCCGCCAGCTCGCGCACCTGCTGATGACTCAGATCGTCGGTCACTTTCCCGCTGGGTAAATCGTTGCGCAGCTCGACTTTATTCAGGCCCAGACGGTTCACCAGACGGAAAAACGCTTCAATGCTGAGCGCTGGCGCGATTTTGCGGTTAATACAAAAACGTTGCATTGCGATGGCCATAGGACACTCCTGACGGAAGAGGGTTGGGTTCGTTCAATTGGCTAACAGTCAAAACGTTTATTCCAAAATAAGCAAGAATGAAAATGATGATTGTTTGAGCTGCCTCGCAAAATATTCCCGGCTGCCGCGGCGGGAGCGACCGGGACCGGGAGCCAGGTATCGCGAGGCGGCGCGGCTCGATGGGGGAAGCGCGTAAGCGATGCGTGAGCGCAAAATGCGACTGTTATCACCAAAATGAAATTTCATTTCACAACAATGTTGAAATATAAATTTCATTTTACTACGGTTATAGCACAGCAGAATCAGCGACGGGCCGGCGTGCGCTGGCCCTCTTCACTATGAGGCGAGAACATGACGATCACAGGAAACTTTATTGGCGGGAAAACCGTTATCAGCAGCAGCAACGAAACGATGCCGGTGTACGATCCGGCGACGGGCAAAGCGGTGCGCGAAGTCACGGTATCGACCGCGCAGGAAGTCTCTGAGGCGATTCAGGTTGCTCGCGATGCGTTTGACAGCTGGTCTCGCACCACGCCGCTGCGCCGCGCCCGCGTGCTGTTCAACTTTAAAATGTTGCTGGAGCAGCACGTGGAAGAGCTGGCGGGGATCATCGTCAGCGAGCACGGCAAAGTGTGGTCGGATGCGCTGGGCGAGCTGACCCGCGGCATGGAAGTGGTCGAATTCGCCTGCGGGATCCCGCACCTGATTAAAGGCGAATACTCCTCTGACGTCGGCACCGGCGTCGACAGCTACTCGTTGATGCAGCCGCTGGGCGTGGTGGCCGGGATCACCCCGTTCAACTTCCCGGCGATGGTGCCGATGTGGATGTTCCCGCTGGCGCTGGCCTGCGGCAACAGCTTCGTCCTCAAGCCGCCGGCGCTGGCGCCAACGGCCGCCGTGCGTCTGGCAGAGCTGCTGAAAGAGGCCGGTCTGCCGGACGGCGTGTTTAACGTCGTGCACTGCAGCAATGAAGATGCCGAGCAGCTGTACACTGACCCGCGCATTGCGGCGGTGAGCTTCGTCGGCTCCTCCGGCGTGGCGGAGTATATCTATAAGACCGCCAGCGCCCACGGCAAGCGCGTGCAGGCCTTCGGCGCCGCCAAGAACCACGCGATAGTGATGCCGGATGCCGATCTCGACGCCACCGTTAACGCCATTATGGGCGGCGCCTTCGGTTCCGCAGGCGAGCGCTGCATGGCGCTGCCGGTGGTGGTGGCGGTGGGAGATGAAACCGCCGACAAACTGATCGCTCGCCTGAAGCCGCTGGTGGAAGCGCTGAAAGTGGGCCCGGGCTGCATGCGCGGCCAGGAAGAGAACGAGATGGGGCCGGTGGTGTCTGATACTCACCAGAAAAAAGTGCTCGGCTATATTGATAAAGGCGAAAGCGAAGGGGCAAAACTGGTGGTCGATGGCCGCAAACTGCGCGTGCCGGGCTACGACGCGGGCTATTATATCGGCGGCACCCTGTTCGATCACGTCACCCCGGAGATGACCATCTGGCGCGAAGAGATCTTTGGCCCGGTGCTGGGGATTGTGCGCGCGGCGGACTATGACAGCGCCCTCGAACTGGTCAACAGCCACGAGTTTGGCAACGGCAGCGCCGTCTTCACCAGCAACGGCCACACCGCGCGTGAATTCGTCCATGACGTGCAGGCGGGGATGGTCGGGGTGAACGTGCCGGTCCCGGTGCCGATGGCGTTCCACAGCTTCGGCGGCTGGAAGCGCTCAGTGTTTGGCGCGCTGAACGTCCACGGGCCGGACGGCGTGCGCTTCTACACGCGCATGAAGACCGCCACCGTACGCTGGCCGGCAGGGCAGCAGACCGTATCTGAATTCAGCATGCCGACGTTAGGTTAATCGGCGAAGGAGAGCGCCATGTCGTTACTGGCTAAATCGCGAAAAGAGGGACAGATCCAGCACATTACGCCGCAGAGCGCCGGTTGGCGCTATATCGGCTTTGATGTCTGGATGTTGAAAAAAGGGCAGACCGTGACGCTGGAGAGCGGCGACCGCGAGCTGTGCCTGGTGCTGGTCGCCGGCCTGGCGTCGGTGAAAACGCAGCAGGCCGATTTCCCGAATCTCGGTAAACGAATGTCGCCGTTTGAACGCACCCCGCCGTGGTCGGTGTACGTGCCACCGCAGGATCGGGTCGAGGTGACCGCCGATTCCGATCTGGAGCTGGCGGTGTGTAGCGCGCCGGGCAAAGGCAGTTTCCCGGCACGCCTGATTCGGCCGGAAGACGTCGGCGTGGAGCACCGCGGGAAAGGGCGCAACCAGCGCCGGGTGCATAATATTCTGCCGGACAGCGCCGAGGCGGATTGCCTGCTGGTGGTCGAGGTCTACACCGACGAAGGGGCCACCAGCTCGTGGCCGTCGCATAAGCACGATACCGCCCAGCCGGGCAAAGAGACGCAGCTGGAAGAGACCTACTATCACCGCTTCGATCCGCCGCAGGGCTTTGCCTTCCAGCGGGTCTACACCGACGACCGCAGCCTGGACGCCTGCATGGCGCCCTATAACCACGATGTGGTGATGGTGCCGCGCGGTTACCATCCGGTGGCGGCGATTGCCGGTTACGACAGCTATTATCTGAACGTCATGGCCGGGCCGGATCGGAAATGGTTGTTCACCTGGGAAGAGGACCACGCCTGGATCAACACCCCGGAATATCCGCGCCACGACTAACGTGACGCGCAGACGCCGATAAAAAAGGCCGGTTAGCGATGCTAACCGGCCTTCTTGTCTATGGGCTGCGGGTGTTTTTTCGCGAAAGGCTCCGCGGAATCCCACTCCCAGGCCCGGCAAGCGCAGCGCCGCCGGGCAGGACACCTCTGGCGCCATACCCGTCTTGTGCCGGATGGCGCTACGCTTATCCGGCCTACGGGGTCCTCTCACAGGCTCATACCTCGTAGGCCCGGCAAGCGCAGCGCCGCCGGGCAGGACACCTCTGGCGCTATACCCGTCTTGTGCCGGATGGCGCTACGCTTATCCGGCCTACGGGGGCCTCTCACAGGCTCATACCTCGTAGGCCCGGCAAGCGCAGCGCCGCCGGGCAGGACACCTCTGGCGCCATACCCGTCTTGTGCCGGATGGCGGCTTCGCCTTATCCGGCCTACGGGGGCCTCTCACAGGCTCATACCTCGTAGGCCCGGTAAGCGCAGCGCCACCGGGCAAGATATCAGGCTCGATACCCGTCATGTTGCCGGGTGGCGGCTGGCGCCTTACCCGGCCTACGTTCGTACGACCTGTCGTTAATTTATTCACCATTGTTGCTGAAACTGCCGGTGCTGACGGCCTCAAAATCGCTGAGACGTTCCCGGAAGGCCGGGGCAGCCCGCATGGATGCGGGCTGAGGGCCGTGTTTTGCACGGACGCTGCCTCGGCCCGACCCGAAGCCTGCAGGGATAAGTCGAAGGGACCGCGTAGCGGCGATTTTGCTGGCCGGAGCCCGGGGGTACAGGGGGCGGCGGCGACTGGCCGCCCCCTGTGCGCTCCCTGCGCCATGCCAGGCATAACGCAGAAAATTAACCGGGAGCGCAAATTTCACTGAAGTTATACGTGATAAACGCTTTGTCTGGCCGGGAAAGTTGCAAACCGAAAACAGTGTCTACGGCGACCCGCAGGCGCATATATCACACGCCCGGCAAGCGCAGCGCCGCCGGGCGATGAGCGCTGGCACGCAACCTCCTTTGTGCCGGATGGCGGCTTCGCCTTATCCGGCCTACAACGACTACGCTTATCCGGCCTACGGGGTCCCCCCGCAGGCTTATCCCGCGCCGCCGCGCAATCGACGCCAGGCGGCCTATCTCACGCCTTCTGCTTGGCCTCGGACTCCTGACTGCTGTTCAGCGCCAGCGAAACCGCCAGCGTCTGGGCCAGGCACAGGGAAGCAACCTGCGAACGGAAGCCATCCACCTGCGCTTCCCGCACCACAAAGCAGACATCGCTGAAGGCCGCCAGCGGGCTGACCTGGCTGTCGGTAATGGCGATCTGCCGCGCTTTGCGCTGCGCGCCCAGCTCCACCAGCTCGACCACTTCCCGGGCGTACGGCGAGAAGCTCACCGCCACCACCACGTCTTTCGGGCCGACCAGACTCAGCTGCTCGGTGAACATGCCGCCGAGGCCGTCGATCAGAAAGGCTTTGCGATCGAGGTGGCGCAGCGCATAGGTCAGATAGGAAGCGACGCTGAACGACCGGCGCAGGCCAATGACGTAGATATTTTCCGCCTCGCCCAGCAGGGCCACCGCGCGCTCCAGCTCATCGCTGGAGGTCTGCATCGCCAGCTGCTGCAGCGCCTGGTTGTTCACCATCGTGAACATATTGAGGATCTCCGTCGGCGTTTCCGGCGGGCTGGACTCATCGCTGGTGGTCTGGCGGAACAGACGGGCGCGCTCGGTATAGTTGGCGGTCTCTTCCATCAAATGCTGCTTGAACATCTGTTTCATTTCGTTAAAGCCGCTGAAGCCGAAGGCGTTGGCAAAACGAATCAACGTGGAAGGGGGAACATCCGCCTGTTGCGCAATGGAGGCCACGGTATCGAAAGCCACGCTATTGCTGTTATCAAGGATATAGCGGGCGACCTGTTTCAGACGTTTGCTTAACGTATCGTAGCGACGCCTGATTTCATCCTGCAGGATGGTCAGCTGTGTTGGGTTATTGGCCATAGAGTGCGCTCTGAGAAAATGGAAGGAATATGGCTTCCAGTGTACCAAATGAAGCGAATTTTTCATTTATTGCGACGAAATACGCGATTCATTTCACGAAGAAACAGAAAAACGCCCGCTCCGCAAGGTGACGGAGACGGGCGTTGGGGGATCAGCGGCGGGCTTCGCGCCAGTAGCCAATGAGCGTCAGGTAGTTGCGTTTTACTTCCTCTATCAGCGCCTCATCGCTGAGCTCGCCCTGCATCCAGCGCCGCGACGGCTGGCCAAAGATGGTGCGCCCGACGGCGAAACCTTTGATCATCGGGTGTGCGGCCGCCTCGGCGAAACCGGCGCGCAGTTTGTCGGAAGGCGCATCGAGACCGAGGATCAGGATCCCGCGGCTCCACGGATCTTCGCGCTCGATAAGGGCGGTGATCTGCTGCCAGCTGGCGCTGGAGAGCGGCGGCAGCTTCCACCAGTCCGGCTTGATCCCCAGCTGATAGAAGTGCTCCAGCATGGTGTGGTAATGGCGCTCGTCTTTGTCCGGGCCATTTTCCGGGAGGATCACCTCCAGCAGCAGCTCGTGGCCTGATTTGTTACAGGCCTGCCACACCTCGAGCAGCAGAGCGTCCTGCTCTTCACGCAGCGCCGCCGGGTCGTCCGGGTGATAGAAGACCAGACATTTGACGACATGCTCCAGCGGCCAGTCGATCAGCTGCGAGCCGATGTTGCCATGCTCCAGACGCAGCGGGCGCGAGCTGGGCAGTTCGATAGGGCGCCCGATCCACCAGCCCTTGCCGGTAATGGCGTTCAGCGCACGCTGGCCGTAGGTGCCGTCGGCCAGAATGCCGCTGCGCTGGTCGAGTCCCGCCTCCTGCGCCGCCGCTTCGGCCGCGGCCAACAACAGCAGCTTGAGCTGCGGAATGCAGGCTTCATCGCGCCCGGTCTCCCGCGCCAGGTCGGCCAGCTGTTTGCGATGGTCGAAGGCGAAAATGCACAGCTCCGGCCACTGCTGGCGGCGGCTGGTCACCCGGTGCAGATGGTTGAGGCGCTCGTCGACGTCCGGGCGCGGCACCGATTCGGCGCGCTGCAGGTAGTCATCGAGTTCGACTTTGGTCGGCATCGCCGGCGCGCAGCCGTGGCGGGAGACCACCAGCGCCCCGCAGGCGTTGGCGTAACGGCAAGCCTGCTCCCAGCCCTCGTCGTTAAGCCAGCCGCGCAGCAGGCCCGACATAAAGGCATCTCCGGCGCCCAGCACGTTGAGCACTTCCACGCGCACGCCCTGCTGCAGCGGCACCTGGTCCCAGCTGTCCGGGATGTCGCCTTCCAGCACCACGCAGCCCATCGGTCCGCGCTTGCAGACGAGGGTGGCTTTGGTGGCATGGCGCACATTTTTCAACGCGGTCAGGGTATCGGTGCTGCCCCCGGCAATATGAAACTCTTCTTCGGTTCCCACCACCAAATCGAACAGATGCAGCACTTCCTGCAGCTGGCTGGTGACCGGCCCGGACTCAATGAAACGGGTTTCGCCATCGCCGAGCGAGGTAAGCCCCCACAGCACCGGACGGTAATCGATATCCAGCGCGGTACGCAGGCCGTGACGGCGAGCGTACTCCAGCGCCTTCAGCACCGCGGCGCGGGTGTTGGCGTGCGACAGGTGGGTGCCGGTCACCGCCAGCGCCCGGGAGGAGGCAATATACTCCTCGCTGATGTCGTCAGGCGTTAAGGCCATATCGGCGCAGTTATCGCGGTAGAAAATCAGAGGGAAGGTCTCCTGATCCTTGATCCCCAGCATCACCAGCGCGGTCAGGCGGGATTTGTCGGTAATCAGATACTCGGTATCCACCCCGGCGCGGTTGAGCGTTTCACGCAGGAAACGGCCGTTGTGTTCATCGCCAACGCGCGCCAGCATGGCCGATTTCAGCCCCTGAATCGCGGTGCCAAAGGCCACGTTGCCGGAGGAGCCGCCCAGATATTTCGAGAAACTGGCAACGTCTTCTAGCCGCGAACCGATCTGCTGGGCATAGAGGTCGACGGCCACCCGACCTATACAGATGACGTCGAGCCGCTTTACTGCTGCATTCATAGCTAGGATTTCCTTTTTGGTGTCTGCTGCCTGGAAGGGTCGGGATCCCGACGTCGACTCCGTGAACAGCCTGAGGGTTATTGGTTACCCTTAGTTTGAGAAATAAATATTTCATTTGCAAACTCGTTCGAAATTAAAAAACCAAAAGTGTGAGGGATCTACCACTCTGCCGCACTGAGCCTCGCGTTAGCGCGGATCGCCCCCTCTGTCGACCCGGAGAAAAATGAAACGCCAAACGATAGCCATTTACCTATGATTTTTAAGGGGATATTGCCGTCTGGCGCCGCCAAACAGGACCCGAAAACGTGTCAGGAATGTAAGTGAAACGTATGAAATGGGTAGAGAGTTTGATCCTTCTCGCAAAATGAAATATTTCTTCTGTATTTGTATTTAATGAAAAAAATGTTTGCCTATAATCCACAGGTATTCCAGTGACGTGAACGACGGCCCCGGCGGCATCGGCGCGACGCCACACACAAATACTGAACAATAAGGATTGTGCAACATGGGCAAACTGAGACTGACAACGGCGCAGGCGCTGGTGAAGTTCCTCGATAACCAGTACCTGGAAGTGGATGGCGAAGAGCTGAAGTTCGTGAAAGGCATTTTTGCGATTTTCGGCCATGGCAACGTCCTGGGGCTGGGGCAGGCGCTGGAGCAGGATAGCGGCGACATGCGCGTCTATCAGGGGCGCAACGAGCAGGGGATGGCCCACGCGGCCACCGGTTTTGCCCGCCAGGCCCTGCGCCGGCAGATTATCGCCTGCACCTCCTCCATCGGCCCGGGGGCGGCCAACATGATCACCGCCGCCGGCACCGCCAGCGCCAACCGCATTCCGCTGCTGCTGCTGCCGGGCGATGTCTTCGCCACCCGCCAGCCGGACCCGGTGCTCCAGCAGATTGAACAGAGCTACGATCTCAGCATCAGCACCAATGACGCCTTCCGCGCGGTCAGCAAATACTGGGACCGCATTACCCGCCCGGAACAGCTGATGAGCGCCTGCATCAACGCCATGCGCGTCCTGACCGACCCGGCGGAAACCGGCGCAGTGACGCTGTGCCTGCCGCAGGATGTGCAGGGCGAAGCCTGGGACTACCCGGAATCCTTCTTTGCGCGTCGCGTACACCGTCTCGATCGCCGTCCGGCCAGCGCCGCGCAGCTGGCGGACGCCGTGGCGGCCATCAAAGCCAGCCGTAAACCGCTGATCGTCTGCGGCGGCGGGGTGAAATACTCCGGCGCGGGCGAAGCGCTGTCCCGTTTCGCCGAGCGCTACGGAGTGCCTTTTGCCGAAACCCAGGCCGGGAAGGGGACGGTGGTCTCTTCTCACCCCCTGAACGTCGGCGGCGTCGGCGAGACGGGCTGTCTGGCGGCGAACCTGCTGGCGAAAGAGGCCGACCTGGTGATCGGCGTCGGCACCCGTTTCAGCGATTTTACCACCGCCTCGAAATGGATTTTCCAGCACCCGGAGGTGCGTTTCCTGAATATTAACGTCAGCAACTTCGACGCCTGGAAGCTGGACGGCATTGCCATGCTGGCGGACGCCCGGGAGGCGATGACCGCCCTCGGCGCGGCGCTGGCGGACAGCGGCTGGCAGGCCGGCTGGGGCGCGCAGATCGAGAGCGTGCAGAGCCGTCAGTTAAAAGAGACCCAGCGCGTGTACCAGGCGGTGTGGCAGGAGAAATCCTTTGTGCCGGAGATCGACGATCATCTCGATCGCGAATCGGTATATCGCGAGTTCCGCCAGATCACCGACTCCACCCTGACCCAGAGCAGCGTCCTCGGGGTACTGAATGAAACGCTGCCGGCCGAGGCGGTGATCGTCGCGGCGGCGGGCAGCCTGCCCGGCGATCTGCAGCGCGTCTGGCGCAACCGCGCGGAAAACACCTATCACGTGGAGTACGGCTACTCCTGCATGGGATACGAAGTCAACGCGGCGCTGGGGGTGAAGCTGGCGCAGCCGCAGAGCGAAGTCTACTCCCTGGTCGGCGATGGCTCGTTCATGATGCTCCACTCTGAGCTGGTCACCTCCCTGCAGGAGCGGGCGAAGATCAACGTCGTACTGTTCGACAACATGGCCAACGGCTGCATCAACAACCTGCAGATGGAGCACGGGATGGACAGCTTCGGCACCGAGTTCCGCTACCGCCAGCCGGAAACCGGCCAGCTGCAGGGCGGTCTGGTGCCGGTGGACTTCGCCACCATCGCCGCCGGCTACGGCTGCAAAACCTGGCGCGTCACCACCCTGGACGAACTGCGCCACGCGCTGGACGCCGCCCGTCGCGAAACGGTCAGCACCCTGATTGATATTAAAGTACTGCCGAAGACCATGGTGCACAAATACGGCAGCTGGTGGAACGTCGGGGTCGCCCAGACGGCGCTCTCAGAGCGGATCCGCAAAGTTGCGCAAATGATTAATGAAAAGCGCGCCCAGGCGCGTGATTACTAAAACGAACATCCACCCTGAATCCTACAGACTTACGGAGAAAACCATTATGTCGCTCAAATTAGGTGTCATCGGCGCTGGCGCTATCGGTAAAGAACACATCCGTCGCTGCACCCAGGTTCTGCAGGGCGCCACCGTTGTGGCGGTGTCTGATATCAATGCCGACAACGCCCGTGCGGCGGTCGCGCTGCCGGGCGTGCAGGCGGAAGTCTACGCCGACGGCCACGACGTGATTAACGCCAGCGATGTCGATGCCATCCTGGTCACCTCCTGGGACCCGACCCACGAAGAGTACACCCTGGCCGCCATCGCCGCCGGTAAGCCGGTGTTCTGCGAAAAACCGCTGGCGATGTCTGCGGAAGGCTGCCGCCGTATCGTCGATGCTGAAATGAAGGCCGGCCGTCGCCTGGTGCAGGTTGGCTTTATGCGCCCATACGACGAAGGCTATCTGGCGCTGAAAAAAGTGATCGACGATGGCGATATCGGCGCGCCGCTGATGCTGCGCTGCGCCCACCGCAACCAGTCGGTTGGCGAGAACTACACCACCGATATGGCGATCACCAACACCCTGATCCACGAGCTGGACGTGCTGCGCTGGCTGCTGAACGATGACTACCGTTCCGTGCAGGTGCGCTTCCCGCGCTCCACCTCGCACACCCATGCGCGCCTGAAAGATCCGCAGATCGTCTCCTTTGAAACCAAAAAAGGCACCCTGATCGACGTCGAGGTGTTCGTGAACTGCCAGTACGGGTATGACATCCAGTGCGAAGTGGTCGGCGAGACCGGGATTGCCCGTCTGCCGGAGCCGTCTGCCGTCCAGATGCGCAAGTCCGCCAGCCTGTCGACCGCCATTCTGACCGACTGGAAAGACCGCTTTATCAAAGCCTACGACGTCGAACTGCAGGCCTTTATCAACGACGTCAAAGCCGGTCAGCTGCACGGCCCGTCGGCCTGGGACGGCTATGCGGCGTCGGTAGCGGCGGACGCCTGCATTAAAGCGCAGGGAACCAGCGAGCCGGTTGAGGTGACGCTGCCTGAGTGCCCGGCATTCTACAAACGTTAAGCACGCTTTGCCGACGGAACTTCTTTGCACAGGTAACGACGATGAAAATTGCCTTTGATGTGGATGTGATTAAGGACCTCGGGATCACCCGCATGGTCCATCAGGTAGCGGAGTGGGGCTACAAGTACATTGAACAGTCGCCGCACCCGCAGATTAACCCGTTCTACAAGCACCCGCGCGCCAGCCGGGAGATCATGGCCGAGTACAAGCAGGCGCTGCGCGATACCGGCCTTGAGCTGTCGTCGTTTATCTGCGTCTACCGCTGGTCCGGCCCGGACGAACTGCGCCGCCAGGCGGCGGTGAAAAACTGGAAACGGCTGGTGGAAATTGCGGTGGAGATGGGCGTTCAGGTGATCAACACCGAGTTCTCCGGCGATCCGAATCAGCCTGAGATCTGCGATGAAATGTTCTATCGCTCGATGGAAGAGCTGTTGCCGATTTTTGAGCGGGAAGGCATCCGCGTGGAGATCCAGGCGCATCCCTGGGATTTCTGCGAAGAGAACAATGAAACCGTCGATATCGTGAAGTCGTTCCGCAGCGATAACGTGAAGTACGTCTACAGCGTGCCGCACACCTTTTTCTACGACAAAGGCGTCGGCGACGTGGCGAGCATGCTGCGCTATGCCGGGAGCGATCTCTCCCATGTCCTGATTGCGGATACCCGCAATCATACGAAACATTGCCGCTATATCGTTAACCCGCCGGGCGTGGATGCCGTGGTGCACCAGCACGTAGGCGTCGGGGAAGGGGATGTGGATTTCGACGCGCTGTTCCGCACCCTGCGCGAAATGAAATTCGCCGAGCAGACCTTCAAGGTCGGCGGGGAGCCGATTGTCGCCACCTCGCTGTTTGGCTACCCGGAAAAAATGAAATACCAGGCAGTGGAAACCCGTGAACTCATTGAACGTGAATTGCTGCGCCGCTAAGGCGCAGCGGCAGGAGCCCTACTATGAACAAAGATAACGTCAAACTGGCTATCGCCCCAATCGGCTGGACTAACGATGATATGCCGGAGCTCGGCAGCGAAAATACTTTCCAGCAGATCGTCAGCGAAATGGCGCTGGCCGGCTTTACCGGCAGCGAAGTCGGCAGCAAATATCCGCGCGATCCGGCGGTTCTCAAGCCGATGCTGGACATCCGCGGCATTCAGATCTGCAACGCATGGTTCAGCACCTTTTTCGCTAACGGCCAGCGGGAAAAAACCATTGATGAATTCGTCAATCACATGAACTTCCTCCATGCGATGGGCGCGAAGGTCATCGGCTGCTCCGAGCAGAGCGGCAGCATCCAGGGGCTGGATAAGCCGATTCTCGGCGATGCGAAGCCGTGCTTCAGCGACGAAGAGTGGCAGCGGGTGGCGGAAGGCTACAACACCCTTGGTCGCCTGGCGGCGGAGAAGGGGATGCAGGTCTGTCTGCACCACCACATGGGCACCGGCATCCAGACCACTGCGGAAATCGACAAGTTTATGTCGCTGGTGGACGAGCGCATCTTCCTGCTGTTCGACACCGGCCACGCCTGGTACTCCGAAGGCGGCGAAGCGCCGATGCTGGCGATCCTCAAAAAGTATCTGCCGCGCATCAACCACGTTCACCTGAAGGACGTCCGCCCGCCGGTGATCGACCAGGTGCGCCGCGACGGCCTGTCGTTCCTCGACGGCGTGAAAAAAGGCACCTTCACCGTCCCGGGCGACGGGGTGATCGATTTCCGTCCGGTGTTCAAGCTGCTGGACGACTTTGGCTATAAAGGCTGGATGGTGGTGGAAGCCGAGCAGGATCCTGCTCTGGCCAATCCTTTCGAATACGCCGTAAAAGCGCGCAAATATATCCGCGAAACGGCAGGGATCTAATCGTTGTGACATTTTCAGGCCATACCGGGTATGGCCTGCTTTTTTTCCTTTCTCAATCCCTGTTCCCGCTTGCAAACCGCCTGACTGGATCTTAACCCCGGCGCCGGACCGTCCCCTCTCCCTCAGGGAGAGGGTGACGATGACGGGTAAAGCGTCACTTCACTTCCGCCAGCGCGGTTTTATCCACATAAGGTTTCATCAGCGCGTCGGCTTCCTTCTGCGCCGCCTGCACCGCCGCTTCCGGCGTCACTTTGGCATCGTTAACTACCGCCGCCAGCTGGTTCTCTATCGCCTTACGCACCGCCACGGTCTCCCAGGTGGAGTACCACGGATGCGCGTACTTCAGCTGCTCAAGCGCGATCGCCGCCCGCGGATCCTGCTGCAGATAGGCCTTCATCTCCGGCGTATCGTATGACGCCTTGCGCGGCGAGAAGTAGCCGGTAAAGCGGCTCCACGCGCCGTTCACGTCGGGGCTCACCAGATAGGTCAGGAACTGATACGCCGCTTTCTTCTGCGCCTCGTTGATGCCTTTAAAGCTCACCAGGCTGGCGCCGCCGATCGGCACCGCCCGCTGCTCTTTGGCCGGCAGCATCGCTACCCCAAGCTCAAAGTCTTTGCTGTTCTCGCGCATGAAGCCCAGCGCGCCGGTGCTGAGCATCGCCATCCCGAGCTTGCCGGAGAAGAACGCAGCGCTGATCTGCTTCGAGTTCAGCACCCCGGACGGCATCACCTTGTCCTTGTAGATCAGATCCTGCCAGAAGCGCAGGGCGCCGATGGCGGTCGGCGAGTTGTAATACACTTCGCCCGGATAATCTTCGTTAAAGTATTTTCCGCCGTTGGCGCGCACCAGCGCCGAGAAGATCCAGCCGCCGTAGTCGTCGTTGGTCGACGGCAGCATGATCCCCCACTGGCCGGTGCTCTCGTCGGTCAGCTTTTTGGCATCGGCCAGCAGCTCGGCCCAGGTCTGGGGCGGCTGTTTGATCCCGGCCCGATCGAACATCGTCTTGTTGTAGTAGAGGATCGGCGTCGAGTTATGGAACGGGATCGCATAAGTGGTGCCCATCACCTGGGCGTTCTTATGCATCGCGGGCCAGAATTCTTTTTGCAGAAAATCGCCGGCCTTTTGATCGCCATATTTAAACAACTCATCCATCGGCAGGATCTCATCCTTCAGCGCCAGATCGGTGGTGAAGTTAGCGGACATGATCACCAGAGCCGGCGGCTGGCCGGCCTTCTGCGCCGATTCGGCTTTGATCTTGGTGGTGTCGTAGTTGCCGGTGAAGATGCCGCGCACTTCCACATCCTGCTGCGAGTCGTTGAATTGCTTAATGACGCGGGTCATCTCCATGGTCAGCTTGCCGTCCACCGGCGCCGGGAACATGAAGTCTATTTTCTCTTTCGCCAGCGCCGCGCCGCTCAGGGCAAGACTGAGGCTAACCGCGACTACCGTAAGAGGTTTAAACATGATTACACTCCATCAGTAAATTATGCTGGGTCTCAGCATGAAAAAGATGCACATCGGCAGGCGAAAAACCGATCGGTAGCGACTCGCCTTTCTCCGGCACCGTGCCGCGGTGGCGGCGGCTAAAGCGCAGGGTGCCGATCGGGGTGCTGACGTGGAGCAGGTAGTCGGCCCCCATCAGTTCTCGTTGCAGAACGGTGGCCGGCAGGCGCAGATGGCCCTCCTCTACGCGGTCGGTAATATGTTCCGGGCGAATGCCCAGCCAGACGCGGGTCTGATCCCGGTGGCGCGGCGGCAGCGGATGGCGCTGTTCTCCCAACAGTACTTCACCGTTGGCGCAGGGCAGCGACAGCAGGTTCATCGCCGGCGAACCGATAAACCCGGCGACGAACAGGTTGGCCGGGTTGGCGTAGAGATACTCCGGGCGCCCGACCTGCTGCACGTGGCCGCCGTTCATCACCACGATGCGGTCGGCCATCGACATCGCCTCGGTCTGGTCGTGGGTCACATAGATGGTGCTGGTTTTCAGCTGCTGATGGAGCGCCATAATGCTGTCGCGCACTTCGCTGCGCAGGCGGGCGTCGAGGTTGGAGAGCGGCTCGTCCATCAGGAACAGCCGCGGATTACGCACAATCGCCCGGGCCATCGCCACCCGCTGGCGCTGGCCGCCGGAGAGCTTCGCCGGTTTGCGATCGAGCAGCGCCTCCAGCTGCAGCATCTGCGCCACGTTGTCCACCCGCGGCTGCCAGCTGCTTTTCTCTTCCTTGCGCACCTTCATGCCGAAGGTGATGTTGTCGCGCACCGACAGATGCGGAAACAGGGCATAGTTCTGGAAGATCATCGCGAAGTTGCGCTCGCGCGGCGTGGTGGCGGTGATGTTCTCATCATGCAGCCAGATTTGGCCTTCGCTGACCGGCTCCAGGCCGGCGAGCAGGCGCAGCAGGGTGCTTTTCCCGCAGCCCGACGGGCCGACCAGCACCACGAATTCGCCTTCGTGAATATCCAGCGACAGGGCGCTGAGCGCCGGCTTGCCGTCGAAACGTTTACTGATGTTTTGCAGACTGAGCATGGCGGTTAGCGCTCTTCCGTTGGGCAACTGATGTTTTCGTCGTACAGCCACGGCCCGGCGTAGTGGGCCAGCGAGTGCTGGTAGCTCACCCACTGCTCGCCGACCTGGCGGTGCATCAGGCACGAGGCCGGAGAAAGGTCGTAATAGGGCCGGGTGTCTTCGTGGCAGTACGGCACCTGATGGACGGTGCCGGGGATAGTGGAGATCAGCGCCTGGCGATACTGGGTCATGGTCAGGCTGTGGTTGTGGCCGCAGAAGATGCGCGTCAGCGACGGGAAACGCTCCACCAGCGCCAGCAGACGGTGGCCGTTTTCGCAGGCGATCGGGTCCATCTGCGCATTGCCCAGCGGCAGCGGCGGGTGGTGCATAAAGAGGGTCGCCGGTTTGTCGCCGCCCTCGAACAGCTGGGCTTCCAGCCAGCCGATGGTCTCGTCGGTCAGCCAGCCCTTCGAGGTGCCGGCGCGGCTGGAATCGATAAACAGCAGGCGGGTGGCGAAGTCATCCACCGCATAGCGCATATTTTGCGCATCGTTGCCCAGCTGCGGGCACAGCGGGTGGAGATGCTCCAGAAAATGGGCTTTGTCGTCGTGGTTGCCGGGGATCAGATACAGCGGATAGTTCAGGCTGCCGAGGATCTGGCGGGCCACCTGATACTCCGCCGGGCGGCCGCAGTTGACGATATCCCCGCTCACCACCACCGCGTCCGGGCGCTCGCGCAGCGCGTTAAGCTGGGAGACCACGTCGGCGTTGGCGGCATTGACGTCGATAAAGCCGTACAGCTTTTCGCCGCGGCTGCGGAAATGGGTATCGGAAATGTGCGCTAACAGCATGAATCACTCCTTATTTGATCCCGGAGAAGCCGAAGCTCCGCAGGAACTGTTTCTGAAAAAGGATGAACGCCAGCATCAGCGGCAGACAGACCATCAGCGTGCCGGCGCCGATGGTGCCCCACTGGCCGCCGGATTCGGCGCCCATGGCGAAGGAGACCAGCCCGACGGTCAGCACCTGCTTATCGGGATCGTTGAGCATCATCAGCGGCCACAGGTATTCGTTCCAGTGGTAGGTAATGCTGACGGTGGCGAAGGCCAGCACCGACGGCCAGGACATCGGTAGCAGCACGCGGAACAGCACCTGCCACCAGCGGCAGCCCTCCATCAGCGCCGCCTCCTCCAGCTCTTTCGGAATGGCGAGGAACGCCTGACGCATCAGGAACACGCCGAACGCCGAGGTGAAGTAGGGCATCATCACCCCGGTGAGGGTGTTGAGCAGGCCGAAGGTTTTCAGGGTCAGCATGTTCGGCACCATCATCACTACCGGCATGATCATCAACTGGACGAGGAACAGAAGAAACAGCGTCTGCTTGCCGCGAAACTCGTGGCAGGCGAAGACGTACCCGGCGGTGGTGATGGTCAACAGCTGCACGAAGAAGGTGCCGAAGGTGAAGATAAGGGTGTTGGCGTACAGGCTCAGCCAGTCGGCGCTGGCCCAGGCATCGCGGAAGTTATTCAGCGTCAGCGGCAGACGCGGCAGCAGCGAGGCCATATCTTCCCCGAAGGTGGTGGCGCTGAACGAGGTGGCCAGCATCCAGATAAACGGGCTGACCCACAGCAGCGCCAGGCAGCACATTAATACTGTGAGCGTAAAGGGCGACGAGCGGCGCAGGCGCAGCCACAGCGGACGGGCGGCGGCTGGCGTGCGGACCAGCAGCGGCGAGATGTCAGCGCTCATAGTGGGCTCCTTTCTCCAGCAGTTTCAGGTTAATCAGCGAGAAAGCGAACAGCCCGGCCAGGGTCAGGAAGGTGGCGGCGGAGGCTTTACCGAGATCATGGGTATCCCAGGCGAGATTCTGGATGTAATAGAGCAGCACGGTGGTGGCGTTGTCCGGCCCGCCGCGGGTCATCACCGCCACGTGGTCGATCTGGGTGATGGAGTAGATCAGCGCGGTGGTGATCACAAAGCTCAGCGTCGGGCGCAGCAGCGGTAGCGTGACTTTAAAAAAGACCTGCGTGCGGGTAGCCCCCTCCATCAGCGCCGCTTCCCGCGTCGAGGCCGGAATGCTCTGCAGCCCGGCGAGGAAAAACAGCATGTAGTAGCCAGCGAACTTCCACACGCCGATCAGCGCCAGGGCCAGCAGCGCGCTGTTGCTGCGCCCCAGCCAGTTGTTGTTCATCGGCCCGAACAGCTTCGCCAGATAGTGGTCGAGCAGGCCGAGGCCGGGCATAAAGATAAACAGCCACAGCGCGGCGGCGCTGACCATCGGGATAATCATCGGGAAGAAGAAGGCGGTGCGCAGCCAGCGGTTGACGCGATGGTTCTCGCTCAGGGCGACCGCCAGCAGCAGGGCGAGGGTCACCCCGGGCACCACCGTCAGCAGGATATAGAGCAAGTTATTGCCCAGCGACTGCCAAAAGACGTTATCGGCAAACAGGCGGGCGAAATTATCCAGCCCGACGTACTGCGCGCCGTCGCTGGCCATGCGGGTATCAAACAGGCTGTCATACACCGAACGCCCCAGCGGGAACCAGGTAAACAGCAGTAAAAACAGCAGGGAAGGCGACAGGATCAGCCAGGGAAGCCAGGTCTTTCTCATGGTGACGCACATCTCGTTCAGCCATTTATCGAAGCCCGGATTGTGGTAAGCAATGACTACAGAGGCATGGCGGGGAGATGACGGTTTGATGAAGCGACGGGAAAAACGCCGGGCGAGCGGGCCGCCCGGCGGGAGAGAACCATCAGAAGTCGGCTTTCAGCACCGTGCGGTAGCGGGCTTTGCCTTCGCGAACGTGCTTCAGCGCTTCGTTAATCTGCGACATCGGGAACAGCTCGGTGGTTGGGGCCACCTTGCTGCGCCCGGCGAACTTCATCAGCGTGCGCAGTTCGGACGGGTTACCGGTCGCCGAGCCGGAGATGCTGCGGTCGCCGCCGATAAGGGTAAAGGCCGGCACCGGGAACGGCTTCATTACCGCGCCGACGGTGTGGAAGTTGCCGCCGTACGCCAGCGCTTCAAAGTACGGCTGCCAGTCGAGGTCGACGGCGACGGTGTTGATAATCAGGTCGAACTGGCCGGCCAGCGCTTTTAAGGCTTCGGGATCGCGGCTGTTGACCACGCGATCGGCGCCCATCGCCAGCACTTCCTGCTCTTTGGCCGGGTTGGAGCTGAAGGCGGTCACTTCCGCGCCCATCGCCCGCAGCAGCTTAATGGCGATATGGCCGAGGCCGCCGATGCCGATCACCCCGACGCGGCTGGTGGCGGTGACGTGGTGGGTCAGCAGCGGTTTAAAGACGGTGATGCCGCCGCACAGCATCGGGCCGGCGGACGCCAGATCGATGCTCTCCGGCAGGGGGATCACCCACTGCCAGTCGGCGCGCAGCTTATTGGCGAAGCCGCCGCGGTTGAGAATGGTCGGCACCGAGCCTTCCAGGCAGTTGATCTGGTTGCCGCTGATGCAGGCGTCGCAATGGCCGCAGCTGCGCGCCGTCCAGCCGATGCCGACCTTCTGGCCAATCTTCAGCCCTTTATCCTGCGCCGCGCTGCCCAGCGCCGCCACCCGGCCAATCACCTCGTGACCGGCCACCAGCGGGTAGCTCGACATCCCCCATTCGTTGTCGATCATCGACAGATCAGAATGGCAGATCCCGCAGTATTCCACCTCAACTTCGACATCTTCCGGCTGCAGCTCGCCGGCATCGTATTCCCACAGCGACAGATCGGCGCCCGCTTCTTTGGCGGCGTAGCTTTTAATGATGCTCATGTTTATTTCCTTGGGGTTGGCGTGATAACCCAGAAAGTGTAGAGCATGGTATTCCCCGGCGCTTGGCAATCGGAGGGGTAGCGAAGCGGGCGGACCAGCCGCCCGTTAAGGTCAGCGGCTGGCCAGCGGCCACTGATTAAGGTGGATGCCGCGCTGCGGGGCGCTCTCGGCAAAATCATCCAGCACCGCCTGCACGTCCGGATCGAGGTAGCCGACGCTGTCGTGCTCGACGATCACCACGCTCTTTTCCGGAATTTTCGCCAGCAGGGCCAGCAGATGCGGATTGTGCATAAAGGTCAGATTCTGCTGGATGCGCAGCACGTAGTGGTCATCGTAGCGCGCCAGCTGCAGCGAGTGACGATGGCTGCGCCAGAGGCTGAACGCCATCTGGGTGGCAAGACCAATCCCGATCCCCGCCAGCATGCCGAAGGCGATAATCCCGCCGATAGTGGCGAGGAAGGGGACGTACTGCGCCGCCCCCTGGCGGAACTGCTCGATGAACAGCCGCGGCGTCGCCAGCTTATAGCCGGTATAGAGCAGCACGGCGGCGAGGCTGGCGAGCGGGATCAGGGTCAGCAGGCCGCTGAACCACAGGCCGCAGATCAACAGCAGCACGCCGTGGATAAAGATCGACAGTTTGCTTTGCGCGCCGTTGCTGACGTTCACCGAGCTGCGGACGATCACCGCGGTGATCGGCATCGCCCCCAGCACGCCGGAGAGCAGGTTGCCGACGCCCTGGGCGACCATTTCGCGGTTCGGCGAAGGGGGCGGATTTTGCGGGCGCAGCTTTTTCAGCGCCTCCTGGCTGAGCAGGGTTTCGAGGCTGGCGACCAGCGCCAGGGTCACCGCCACCATCCACACCGACGGATTGCGCCACGCGCTCCACGCCGGAGACTCCAGCTCGCCCAGCAGGTCGCCGAGGCTGCCGAACGCCGGCAGGGTAATACGCGGCAGGGCGGCCAGCTGCTGCGGCGCAAAATGGGTCAGCAGCAGGGTGGTCACGCAGCCGAGCAGGACGGCGATCAGCGGCCCGGGGATCCAGCGCAGGCTCTTCACCCGGCGGATAAGCGGCGAGCCCCAGAGCCAGAGCACCAGCAGGCCGCCCGCGGCGACGGCAATCGCAGTGACGGAGAAAGCGGCATTGCCCTGAACCACATCGGCAAGCCCGGTCTCTTCCGCCGTACCGAGCGCGACGGGGATCTGCTGCATAATCAGCAGGATGCCGATCGCCGCCAGCATGCCTTTGATGACGCTGGCGGGAACCAGCGAGATAAAACGCCCGGCCCGCAGAATGCCGAACAGCAGCTGCAGCACGCCGGCCAGCACCAGCGCCATCAGGAAGACGGAGAAGGAACCCAGGGATTCAATGGCGGCGACGACGATGGTGACCAGTCCGGCGGCGGGGCCGCTGACGGCGAAGCGGGAGGGGCTGAGGGCGGTGACGACCAGGCCGCCGATGATGCCGGTCAGCAGGCCAACGAAGGGCGGTAAGCCGCTGGCCTGGGCGATGCCGAGGCACAGCGGCAGGGCGACAAGGAAGACGACGATGCCGGCGAGGGAGTCCTGACGAAGTGTGTTCATGGGGCGTGCTCCTGCGGTGAGAGGTGTTCGACGAGGGTGGTTAAATGGCCGGAAGCCAGATCGTAGACGCAGCCGTGCAGGCTGAGCGGCCGCCTGCTGGCGAGCACCGTCTGCACCGGTTCACTCTCCAGCAGACGGGCGAACTGGGCGCGAACGTTGGCTTCCACCAGGGCGTCCAGCGCATGGCGAGAGGGCTCCGTGTCGGTGCTGGCGCTGGCGCCAACACCGGGGGAGGCCGCAACACCACATCCATCGGCGATCTGCGCAATTTCGTGATGCAGGGTGTGGCGCAGCTGGCCGATGCGGCGAGCCAGCGCCGAGGGTTCCTGCGCCAGCGGCAGGGTGGGCAGAGAGAGCGCCGCCTGCACGCCGCCGCAGCCGTAGTGGCCGCAGAGCACCACCCGCTCCACCTCAAGGTAGTGGAGGGCATACTGCAGGACGCTCATGACGTTGTCGTCGGCGGGATTGAGCATGTTGGCGATATTGCGGTGGACAAAGAGCTCGCCGGGCTGGCTGCCGGTGAGCACCTCGGCGGGAACGCGGCTGTCTGAGCAGCCGATCCACAGCGAGTGGGGCCGCTGCCCGTCGACCCATTTTTCGAAATAGTCCGGGTCATGCTGACACTTCTGCAGCGCCCAGCTGCGGTTGCGGGCCAGCAAAGGTTTTAACGTCGTCACAAGTATTCTCCTGAGTTAATTCATCGAGTGAATATGTCCATCAAGACTCGTACAGCGACTAGTAAAAATAGTGTTTACCGGAACCCTTCACGCCTGAGGAAAATCCTGGAATAAACGGCAAAAAGAAAACTTTTCATTAATGTAAAGTTATAAAAATATTGATGAAATTAATATTTGACTGCGGGGCGAGTGAATAACAAAAAGGCATTGGCTAAAACTTTCTGGAATATGTGGGAATGATGGTGGGAGGGGTTGGGAGAATAGTTGGGGAGTGGATTTTGGGGATTTGTTTGGGGAGAGATGGATTGTGATGGGGATGCAGGTGAGAGCGTGGTGAGAAAAATTTGAGATAAGTTTGAGTGGTTTTGGGGTGTTATTGAGCGGGAAGGGGGAACGGCTGGCTGGTGGGGTTGGGTTTGCGGGAGGGTGAGAGGAAGATTGCTGGTGGCCGTCGCGCTATGGAACGGCGTTAAAAGGTGACACCGCGCAGGATAGCGCTGTTTTTTTCAACACTTAGCGCAATGACGGCACGCTGTCGCTTGCATGGCCGCCGCCGACAGGTATAATCCAGAACGTTTCCGCATCCCCTTCAGTGCCGAAGTGGCGAAATCGGTAGACGCAGTTGATTCAAAATCAACCGTAGAAATACGTGCCGGTTCGAGTCCGGCCTTCGGCACCATCGGAACATCAATAGACGTCAACGGACGTCTTTTTTTGTGCCTGAAATCTGCGCTACACAAGGCTTTACGCGATTTTCCTTTCAACAGAAGTCAATCTGAGTCAACCCACATCAAGTCGCTTGTGAGTATAGAACCGAGTATATATGCTGGTTCGATAATGGTTGTATACTCACGGCGGCACATGGAAGGAGAACTTTTATGGCTCTGACAGATACTAAAGTGCGTTCTGCAAAACCGCAGGAAAAGGAGTACACCCTTGTCGATGGGGATGGCATGTTTTTGCTGATTCATCCCAACGGCTCAAAATACTGGCGGTTCCGCTTTCGCTTCGGTGGCAAGCAACACCTGATGGCTTTCGGTGTTTACCCTGAAACTTCACTGGCTGATGCCCGTCAAAAAAGAGAAGAGGCTAGGAGACTTGTTGCTGCTGGAATCGACCCTCGCGAACACAAACGTGCAGTGAAAGAAGAACAGGCGAAAGAAAATATTACCTTTGAGTCAGTTGCCAGAGAGTGGCATGCCGCAAATAAAAAATGGTCAGAAGAACATAGCCGACGGGTGCTGAAGAGTCTGGAAGACAATCTGTTTTCTGCAATTGGCAAGCGCAGTATCGAAGAGCTAAAGACTCGCGACCTGCTTGCCCCCATTAAAGTTGTTGAGGCTACAGGTCGCTTTGAAGTCGCTTCTCGTCTTCAGCAACGAACAACTGCCATCATGCGTTATGCCGTTCAAAGTGGCTTGATTGATTACAACCCGGCTCAAGAGATGGCTGGGGCAGTTGCTTCCAGCAACCGTATCCATCGACCTGCACTTGAGCTGAAACGCCTACCTGAACTACTCCACCGAATTGACTGTTACACGGGACGCCTGTTGACCCGCCTGGCCGTTGAACTCACCTTGTTGATATTCATTCGCTCTAGCGAATTGCGCTTTGCTCGTTGGTCTGAAATAGATTTTGAAACGGCGATGTGGACGATACCGGCTGAACGAGTAGCTATCGAAGGTGTGAAGCATTCACAGCGTGGCTCGAAGATGCATACCCCACATCTGGTACCATTATCTCGGCAGGCAGTCGACATACTAAAACAGATTCATAAGCTCAGCGGGAATCGTGATTTTGTTTTTATTGGCGATCATAATCCTCGTAAGCCCATGAGTGAAAACACAGTGAACAAGGCGCTGCGCGTAATGGGATATGACACGAAGGTCGAGGTATGTGGGCATGGCTTCAGGACTATGGCCTGTAGTTCGTTGATTGAATCAGGGCTGTGGTCGAGGGATGCGGTAGAGCGGCAGATGAGCCATATGGAACGTAGCTCAGTTCGTGCGGCTTACATTCATAAGGCTGAGCATTTGGATGAGCGTAGGTTGATGCTGCAGTGGTGGGCTGATTATCTGGATGCGAATAGAGAGAAGGGAGTTAGTCCATTTGATTTTGCAAAGCAAGGAGTAAGATAAACCCTTTTAAGTATTATAACCCCTTGAAAATACAAAGCTTTAAAGTGTTATTTAGCGCTTGAGATGGACTGTTTTATGTGTAATTTTTAAAAATTACATAGAAAAGAATTGACAGCAACACAACCTCATTGTTTAATGGCCTCAGCTTCAGATTCGGTAATTTTTAAAAATTACTGATTTGAACATGAGTGGGTGAGTTCTTGGCGGAATACCCACAAATCTAAAATATGAAAGCGAGGGTTGAAACATGGTGACAATTAAACAATGGGCCGATATCAAGGCCAATTACGATGATACTTTACTTTTGGGGAATGGTGCAAGTATCGCTGTTAATAGCGATTTTGCCTATCGTAGCTTATGTCAGAAGTTGACCGAGCTCAGTTCAGATGGGCAGCTGACAGCCTTGTTCGAACTATTTGATACGCAAGATTTTGAGTTGATTCTGCATCGTCTGTGGATTGCAACTCAAGTAAACCAACAGCTCGATGTGCCTGAGAATGCAACGACTGAGGGGTATAAGTTACTTAGAAATCTGTTGATTCAATGTGTGAGCCAAAATCATCCTGAGCATCATGAGATATCGGATGTGCTAGTTAAAATTCGTTCTTTTATAGGCAAATTCAAGACGGTTTTATCCCTGAATTACGATCTTATTGTGTACTGGGCATCTTTGCTTGAGGATACAACTACTGGAAAATTAAAGGATTGCTTCATCAACCGTTTGTTTAATGAACAGTTTGATTGGAGTGAATTTAGAGACTTACATTGGAAGGATCGCGATAAAGGTTACAAGACGACAAGCTTAGTCTTCTACCCACATGGTTCTTTGATTTTGGCCCAAGACTTCAGTGGTCAAGAGTCCAAATTACATACTAACCCTCGTGGTGACGGAAATTATCTCCAACAAATTTCTCAGCAATGGAGTTCTGCAACAGTTTCGCCAGTTTTTGTTTCTGAAGGGACAAGTAAGCAAAAACTAAGTGCGATAGCTCGTAGCCGTTATCTTGACACTGTCTACCGTGAAGTACTACCAGAGAAAAAGGAAAGTATTGTGATCTATGGATGGAGTATGGGGGAAAATGACAGCCATATACTCGATGCACTTAAAAAAAGTCGTCCATCAAGGGTGGCGGTTTCAGTGTACGGCACTGATACCTCTGGCTGTGATGCAATTGAAGGGAAATTAAAAGCGGTGTTTGGTGAAGATTTGCTTGTCGAGTTTTTCGACAGTGAAAGCGCCAACTGCTGGTGCCATTAACTAAGCTAAAGGGGGCGTAGCCCCCGATTTTACGAGGATAAAAATGGGAAAAATCGTCTATAGCGACATTGCAAATTTTATCCCCGGAGTAAACCTGTCACGCATAGAGTCAGAAGAATCAGGTAAAGCGTATCGCTTTTATACAGCACAGTTGCATCAGATCGATGACTGGCAACCTGAAGTGATAGTTTCTGATAAAGAACAGGTGGTTAAGAGTACGTCGTTACTAAAAGTGACAAGAGAAAATGATGTCATTATTAACTTAGCGAACGCTAAAGCTGTTCTTGTTCAGCAGAAGCATGCAGGGCGAATATTGGGCAATAACTTTGTTAAGGTCGAGTTGGATGTTAGCAGAGTCTCTCCATTGTTTTGGATTTGGCATTTCAATGAGAGCAAAGCCATAGCCCAACAAAAATCATTTGTTCTACAGGGGTCTACTGTACCTAAGTTAACTCTGCAAATGGTTCGTCAATTTGAACTCGATTTACCTGGACTAAAAAAGCAACAAGCGATAGGTGAGCTGTATCTTCATCTCAGGATGAAAGATTACTACGAGTACAACTTGATGAAATTAAAGCAACAATATTATTTTGCCAAAATAGAAGATTTATCAAAATAATCAATGATTAAGGTTTTTTATGTCTCCTCAGATTGAAGCGCAAAATTTAAGTGAACTGCAAGGCCGCTTGTGGAATATCGCCGATACCCTGCGCGGTAAGATGAATGCCGATGAATTCCGCGACTACTGCCTAGGCTTTATCTTCTATAAATACCTGTCAGAAAAATTTGTCACGTATGCGAACAAAATCCTGGCGGAAGATGGTATTCAGTACAATGAACTGACTGCAGAACATCCGGCGTATCAGGACATCGTTGATGCGGTAAAAGAGGACAGTATCCAGACCTTAGGCTATTTCCTGCCACCAACGGATTTGTTCCACACCATGGCAGAACGCGTGGCTAAAGACCCCAAAGGCACAGGTGCCGGTTTTATTCTGGAAGACCTTGCCACTACCCTACGCAGCATTGAACAGAGCACGCTGGGTACCGACTCCGCGGATGACTTCAGCAACCTGTTTGAAGATCTAGACTTAGGTTCCAGTAAGCTTGGTAACACTGCGAAAGCGAAAAACGAATTGATCGGCAAAGTCGTCACTGAACTCGATAAACTGAGCTTTAACCTGAGCGAAGCAAGTTCCGATATTCTGGGTGATGCCTACGAGTACCTGATCGGCCAGTTCGCCTCAGGCGCAGGTAAGAAAGCTGGTGAATTTTACACCCCGCAGCCGGTTTCCACCCTGTTGGCTAAAATCGTAACCACCCACAAGCTGAAGCTGAAAAACGTATATGACCCGACCTGTGGCTCTGGCTCTTTGTTATTACGCGTGAAACGCGAAGCCTCGTCGGTGGGTAAAATTTACGGTCAGGAGATGAACCGTACTACCTATAACCTGGCGCGTATGAACATGATTCTGCACGGGGTTCACTATGCAGATTTTGAGATCATTCAGGAAGATACGTTGGAGCACCCGCAGCATACGCATCTGAAGTTTGACGCCATCGTCGCCAACCCACCGTTCTCCGCCAAGTGGAGCGCTAGTCCGCTATTTATGAACGATGACCGTTTTGCTCAATACGGCAAACTGGCGCCGTCGAGCAAAGCAGATATGGCGTTTGTACAGCATATGTTCCATCATCTGGAAGATGACGGCACCATGGCGGTGGTTCTACCACATGGCGTGCTGTTCCGGGGAGCCGCCGAAGGCCATATACGTCAGTTTATGATTGAGAAGCTGAATTGCATTGATGCGGTGATCGGCCTTCCTGCCAATATTTTCTACGGTACCAGTATTCCGACTTGTGTGTTGGTGTTGCGTAAATGCCGTAAGCACAACGACAGCATTCTGTTTATCGACGCCAGTAATGACTTTGAGAAGGTGAAAACCCAGAATCGCCTGCTGCCGGAACATATCGACAAGATTGCTGATACTTATAACGACTGGAAAGCGGTAGAAAAGTACAGCCATATCGCGAGCCTAGAGGAAATCCGTAATAACGATTACAACCTCAATATCCCGCGCTATGTTGATACTTTTGAAGCGGAAGAAGAGATTAACCTCAACGCCGTGGCGCAGGAAATCCGCGATCTGGAAGGGAAAGTGGCAGAGATTGATAAGACCATTGCCGGGTTCTGTAAGGAGCTGGGGATTGACGCGCCGTTTGCAGTGGTGGAGGGAAATAAGTGATGGTGCCGAAGCTGCGTTTCGAAGGATTTAATAAAAACTGGGCAGTTAAAAAGTTAGAAAATGTTTTTTCATTTAAGAATGGACTTAATGCCAGCAAGGAGATGTATGGTAAAGGCATTAAGTTTATTAATGTTTTGGATATCATTAATAATGAAAAAATAACTTTTGATGTTATTCAAGAAAGCGTGGAAGCAACAAATGAACAAATATCCGCCTATCAAGTAAGGCAAGGGGATATTGTTTTTCAAAGGAGTTCAGAAACTAGAGATGAAGTTGGACAAGCTAACGTGTACGCTGACTCCGAAACAGTTTTGTTTGGCGGGTTTGTGATTAGAGCCAGACCATTAATTAATATAAATAGTACCTTTTTAAATTTTCAGTTGAAAACTGATGCTTTGAGAAAGGATATAACTCAAAGAAGTGGTGGTAGTACAAGGTATAACATTGGGCAGGATTCTCTTGGGAAGGTCACTGCATTTTTTCCTGAAATTAGAGAGCAAGAAAAAATTGCTAATTTCTTATCCTCTGTTGATGAAAAAATGGCGCTACTGAACAAGCAGTACGAACTGCTATGCCAGTACAAAAAAGGTTTGATGCAAAAGATATTTAGTCAGGAAGTGCGATTTAAGGATAAAAATGGAAGGGGTTTTCCAAAATGGACTATGAGGATATTCTCCGACTTCTTCACTATTGGATCTAGTAAACGAGTTTTACAGGATGATTGGGTAAATGAAGGAGTTCCATTTTATAGAACAAGAGAGCTTGTAAGCCTATCTAAGAAAAAGAAGTTTAAAAGTGAAATATTCATAACTGAAGATAATTATACTTACTTAAAAGATAAATATGGAGTTCCCGCTGTCGGTGATTTTCTGGTTAGCGGGGTTGGAACATTAGGTGTGATTTATCAAGTTAAAAATGATAACCCATTCTATTTTAAGGATGGAAATGTCTTATGGTTCAAGAAAAATAATGAAATAAGTTCGGATTTTTTCTACCATGTGTTTAATAGTCCAAAAGTTCTCAGACAGATCGTTGATCATGCTGCAATTACAACTGTTGGGACCTATACGATAGAGAATGCTAAGAAAACAAAATTTATGTGCCCGTCCTTGGAAGAGCAAACCAAAATTGCCAATCTTCTCTCTGCAATGGACGATAAAATCACTACCAAAAAAGCAGAGCTGGACAAGTTAAAATCCTGGAAGCAAGGCCTGCTCCAGCAAATGTTTGTATAAAAATAATCCGGCCCGAAGTACTCCGGGCCTGCACAATATTTAAAGGCACTACACACTGATGGCAACGCAAAGCGAATACGAGTTAGAAACGCAGCTGGTGGAACAGCTGGTGGGCATGCACTACGAACGGGTGAATGTCACCGACGAAACCAGTATGAAAGCCAATCTGCGAAAGCAGATTGAAATCCATAACCGACTGGAATCTGCGCCACTCACCGACGGCGAATTTAACCGTATTTTCTTGCACCTGACAAAAGGTAATGAAGTCATCGATCGCGCTAAGATCCTGCGCGATCGCTATCAGTTATTGCGTGATGACGGCTCCGAGAAGTGGCTCAACTTTATCAATAAAGAGGAGTGGTGCCAGAACGAGTTTCAGGTGACGAGCCAGGTGAAGCAATTCAATGCCGAGCAAAACACACGCAAAACCCGCTTCGACGTCACGCTGCTGATTAACGGCTTGCCGCTGGTGCAGATCGAACTTAAGCGTCGCGGCCTGGGGCTGAAAGAGGCCTTTAACCAGATCGATCGTTACCATCGGGATGCCTTCTGGGTAGGCAGCGGCCTGTTCCAGTATGTGCAGATCTTTATTATCAGCAACGGCGTGGACACCAAGTACTACGCCAACAACCGCGCCAACCACTTCGAGCAGACCTTCTTCTGGACCGATGAAAAGAATAACCCGCTCAAAGCGCTGGAGAAATTCACCGACGCATTTCTGAAAGTCTGTCACATCGCCAAAATGATCACCCACTACACGGTGCTGAATGAAACCCGTAAGTGCCTGATGGTGATGCGCCCTTACCAGTTTTATGCCTGTGAGGCGATGATCCGCCATGTGAAGGATAATCTCCACAAGCAGGGACGTCCGGAGAACGGCTATATCTGGCACACCACTGGCTCCGGTAAAACGCTGACCTCGTTCAAAGCCAGCCAGGTGATCATGGAAATGCCGGAAGTGGATCGGGTCATTTTTGTGGTTGATCGCCGGGATCTGGATTATCAGACGGCGAAAGAGTTCAACGGCTTTGCTAAAGACAGCGTGGACACTACCAACAACACCAGTACGCTCATAAAACATCTCAAACAAAGCAGCTCCAAACTGACCCTGACAACTATTCAGAAGCTGAATAACGCCATCACCCATGAAGGTTACAAAGCGCAGCTCGCTCACCTGCGCAAAGAGCGCATCGTCTTTATCTTCGATGAATGCCACCGCAGCCAGTTCGGTGATACGCATAAAGCGATCGTGAACTTCTTCGAGAACGCGCAGCTGTTTGGTTTTACCGGGACGCCAATCTTTGCCGATAACGTCAATATCACCAATGGTGTCAAGCAGACCACCGAACTGTTGTTCGATAAATGCCTGCATAAATACGTGATTGTCGACGCCATCCGGGATGAAAACGTTCTGCGCTTTGCCGTGGAATATGTCGGTACTTACAAGCGCAAAGAAAGCAACAATGAGATCGATATCGATGTGGAGGATATCGACACCAAAGAGGTGATGGAAAGCGACATTCGGTTGGGCAAAGTGACCGACTACATCCTTGCCCACCATAACGCCAAGACTCGCAATCGCGAGTTCACCGCGATGTTCTGCGTCGGATCAGTCGATATGCTGATCACCTACTACAAACTCTTTAAAGAAAAACAGGCCGCACTGCAGGCGGCGGATGCCAACTACAAGCCGTTAAAGATTGCCACCATCTTCACCTACGCTGCCAATGAAGCGGACAAAAGTGATAAAGAGACGGTAAACGGTCTATTGGATGAAGAGGATATCAGCCTGCCGCAGGGGGCGAAAGTTGACACCTCGAGTCGCGATCATCTGGATAGTTTTATCGAGGATTATAACGAGCTGTATGGCACCAGCTACTCGGCCAATGATTCTAAGAGCTTCTACAATTACTACAAAAATATTGCCCAGCGCACCAAAGAGAAAGGCATCGATATTCTTCTGGTAGTGAATATGTTCCTCACCGGTTTCGACAGCCCGGCGCTGAACACGCTGTATGTTGATAAAAATCTGCGTTTTCACGGCCTGGTACAGGCGTTTTCCCGCACTAACCGCATCCTTAACGAAAAGAAAACCCACGGGAATATTGTCTGCTTCCGTAATCTGAAGAAAGCCACCGACGATGCTATTGCTTTGTTCTCGAATAAAGATGCCTCTTCTACCGTCCTGGTCAAACCCTTTGACGAGTACTTCGGGGATTATCAGGACGCTGTCGATCGCTTGTTAACGCTGACGCCAACGGTGGAAAGCGTGGACGATTTACCGGATGAAGAAGCACAACTGGCGTTTGTAACGGCGTTCCGTGATGTGATGCGTTTGAAAAACATCCTCGAAAGTTTTGCCGACTTTGATGATGCGGCGAAACCGCTGTCGGACCAGACGCTGGCAGATTTCACCAGTAAGTACCTCGATATTCACGACAAGGTGAAAAAGCACTCCAGCAAAGAGAAAGTCTCGATTCTTGAAGACGTGGATTTTGAAGTCTCGCTGATTCATCGCGACGAAATTAACGTTGGTTACATTCTGCGCCTGCTAGCGGGCATACAGGCGATGCCGCCAAAAGAGCAGCAGGAGCAGAAGAAAAAGATCATGGATATTGTCGATAGCGACGTCACGTTGCGCAGTAAACGTGAGCTTATCGATAACTTTATTGAAAAAAACTTGCTGCATGCCTCGCATGACGAAGATATCACTCAGGTGTTTGAAGCCTATGTCGAACAGGAAAAAGGTAAGGCGCTGGCAGCCTTGTGTAGCGAAGAGCGACTCGATTCCATCAAACTGACCGGCTTACTGGATAATTACCTCTTTACCGACGTGATGCCGCGAGAGGATGAAGTGGCAGAAACGCTAACCTGGACGCCGAAGATTCTGGAACGCAAGAACGTGCGGGCACGTGTCTACGACCGTGTGCGCGATGTGATTGAAACGTTTATCAATGGGATGCGCGGGTTTTAATTTGAAATGACTGGCTGGTAGGTGCTCCTTTCATTCGCGTTTTATATATAAAAATTAATGTATTAATGGGTGAGTTTATCAAGCGTTTCGGAGCAATGAGGTTCATCTTAACTTGATGGAATTATGACAATTAATCACCGCGTGAGTGCATTGATTACGTCATCCAGCATGAGCTGTGTCATATTGCAGAACACAACCATAGTAGAGTTTTTACCGTCTGATAGGACAAATTATGCCGGAAACCAGCCGGGGTGATGTTCCACAGTGACAGTAATAATGCCGGTGTCAGTCTTTACCACCACTCAGTTTGCCGTTTAACCCGATTGGCGTGATTACTGATGCAGTGAAGACCTTCCCGCATCCTGACTCACACAGCGATAGACCTTTTGTGTCCTGCCTTGGACCCGTCGGTTGCCGGAAGCGCCTTCATGCGAGGTATCTTCTCACCGATGCGAGTGACTCAAGAAGGGTCTGACGACTTGTCTCATTACTGTCCTGTCCGGGTTAGTCCAGACCATTTCATAATTCATATCACTCAAACCCATTTGACTTTTCCCTTTCGCAACCAAAAATGAGATTTACAGTCATTTCTTAACCAGACTGAAGGATGAAGCGTCGGAATGTTTTTTTGGTCAATCATGATTGACCAGTGAGGTTTAGCTTCCTTTAGCAGTAGCAATTCAAGCCGCTTGCCACACCCGCAAGGGCAGCGAAATGCTACGGCCCAGTCCTCATCCCCTTCCCTCGCCAGGACTATATCGCGCCATGGAAGTTTTAACGGAGGGGTGTCCCCCTCTATTATAAGAACCCGCCGGGGAGGCATCATGAATTCTTTCAGTTCCAAAATCCACCGTGGCCACCTCATTTTCCCATCTCCTTGTTGTTAAAACATGGCATGCCCATCAGAGGCTCAATGAGTCCGCGTCCAAGATGAGGATTCGGCGCACACGCAAAGTCTGATTCACTCATGAAATCTTCATCGCTGGCCGCAAGCGAGAAAACCGATCGCGCTCGTTTGCTATTTGGGTCATGACGGAATGGATACTTACGGGCAATAAACTCCATAACACAGTCGCTAGCAGCACGCATGTTCAGCGTTATGACTGATGGCGCCTCATCAGCGATACCTTTGATATAACCCTCGGCAACTTGCTCATCAAGTATATCTGGAGCGACCTTCTGAAGGTATTCTCTGCGCAATGTTTCCGGTGTATAGACCCCTCTGTCGGCAAGTGTACTTCCACCTGGCTTCACATAATCTACACGGCCGCATACATCTCCAATTGTCACGCCACTTTCAGTCTGTCGAGTGGGAATGGTAACGGCAACATCAAACAACGGCTGAAGGAATGCCGCGGCGACGCGATCGCACATATGTCGACCTTCAAAACTGTCCACACAGCAGAACATGACATCAGCCATACCGGCTGAAATAATCCCTTCACGCGTTGCCAGACTAGCTTTAACGGTAACCACTTCAAGGTCGTCGCGATATGTGTTCAGTGCATTAGCAATACTGATGACTTTTGCAGTATGACTGCGCGCGTCTTCCATCGTGGAATTAATAATACGATTGAGATTTTTATATTCAATTTCATCAAAGTCGATCAGGATGAGCCGCCCGACTCCAAGGCGAGCCAATTGCTCAACGACGATAGAGCCTGTGCCTGACACACCGACCACACAGGCTGTGAGAGACTTCAGATCTATCCCCATTTGCGCTGAAAAGGCCATGGGATGTGGCCGTACGCTATCTGAATCTGTTAGTTGCCATAACATCAGCTCATCACCTGCACAATGCACTGAATTAACGGGGATCATATCCAGCTGGCGGCTATACAATCGTGCACGAATCGCTCCGTCAGGCGTCATAATGGCAGAGCCGTGAAGAACATCTGAGGATTCAATGGCTTCAAATAAGGCGGGTATGACATTACGGTCACTGTCGTCATCCATATCCGAAAATGCCAGCATCCCTCCTGGGTGTGAGTGCACTAACACGATTGACAGATTGTCTGCTTCAGCCATATCGATTGCATTTTCAATACTGGCGCCAGGCCAGCTAATGAAGTCTTTGGTTCGACTGCGACACGCGGAATAATCCACCGGCAATATATCTTTGACCACATATCGAGAGGCTGAACTTTGTGAACACAGTATAATAGCTGCGGCTTCAAGGCCATCGCCGGGAAACAGATGTTTACGAAGTATCTTGTGATGTTTTTCGCTCAGAGCGAGCCTGACGTGGGCATCATGATGTACGCCGTTCATTATTCCACCTCCCGCAGAATTGATTCTTCCACTACAGCAAGATGGGTCGTCACACTATCCTTCAGGGGATCCCAGCGCGTGGAACCATTCAGATGACGGCTCCAACGCTGATAGCTTTTGCCGAGAATATTTTCCTGACACTGGGTCTGGCTGATACCTTTCCCATTGGCTAATGTAAGCGCCGGGAAGACGTAGAACATGTCTAACTGCGCGTCCGGATAAGTTCCCGGAATGTCGACAGCCAAATCGATTTGATTGTGGTTATACCCCCCTGGAAGGGGGTAGCCATGGATGATAAGCCAGCGACGGGCGCCGGCAACGCGAGTTTCCCACTCATAGTTCTGCTGGCACAGATAAGCAGTATCTTTTTCAAGTAATGCGAATTCCTGGTAGCGCGCTGCGGGTTGTTCACCATTATTAATTTCTGCCGGAGTGAGGCGCAGTTTTTCAATACCCGGGGTTCTCAGATCGATAACATCATCCATATTGATGACCTGTTTTGGTTCTCCTCGTACCTTGAGAACTAAAATCCAGCCCTTAGCAGGATTAAAGCCTGCTGCCTCGAGTGCATCTCTGGCGATAATTGTTGGCTGTTCTGAGTTGACCATGACGCCTTGAACGTTAAGCTGCCAGCTCTTAACCCGGGTATACAGTTTCTCTAGGCCCGGTTCGTCAAGGTTCACACTTTGTCCATCTTCAAGACACTCATCCGGTCGGCTCTGGCGTTCCAGCCAGATCGAGTAATTGGCAGGTACTTTCCCGATTTTACGCAGAACATTTTCCTGAATATAACTGAGCCCCCAGGGAAAACGCTGACCATTAAGCGAAACATAGAAAAGGCGATCGCTCTCGAAGGCAATAAATTGCTCAACACCCTGATTGTACACATCAACTTGTTCATCAAGGTTTACTTCCTTAAGAACACCTTTCTCATCCACCATGAGAAGCATAAATTGTTCTGCCGGGTTTTTACCTGCGGCAGTCAAAATCTGACGCCCTGTCGGGACAGGATCAGTAATTTCGATGACAGAACCGTGACCGATAACGTCAAGAACTTCGATCAGATAATGTTTAGCCGGGCGTAACGGGCGTCCTTTGCGGCGAGAGAGTGCAATATCTTCACGCTCAACGAGCGCCTGCTCTGGAGAATTTACATCGTTCATATTAAACAGTCCTCTTGATGGCCAACCGCACCATGCGGTTTCATAGCCGTTCAAGAGGTTAATCGATGGAAATTTCTCAACCGGAAAGCAAAATTAATTTTTTTTACCTGAATTTCCTGCCGGGATTTTGCCACAGACAAAAAAGTTCGGGCATTGTGGGCATGTGCGGCTATCAGAAGTTGATGGGAAGGACCCGAAGGTGATAGCGTTGATAAAAGTTCTTACTTTATCCAGACGTGTTTTTTGCTTAGCCGCGCTCACTGTGACCGTTTCCTGAGTCTCACCGGCTAGATGCACAGCTTCCACCCGGGTCCCTTTGCCGTAATGGCGTTTAGCTGCCTCGGAGAGGATCGTATATTCGATGAGATCAAATTCATCACCCCGCTTTTTGCCTGTTTTAATATGGCGAATGCAATAGGTCCCATCCTCGTCCAGCGTAACCTCATCAGGCAGTACGGTGATCGTTCCCCCCGGAAAGGGCAGGAGTAATTCCTCTGGCTTCACAAGCTTACGCCCCTGACGTGTCTCCAGAAGAAACTGAACAAAACGCTGCGCTATACGTAAATACTCATCCTTATAGCTATGATCCACCGGCCCTTTCCTAAGCCAGGATTCTGCAAACTGAGCTTCGAGCACCTTCGTATCTGGTGTAGCAATACTATAATTATCTTTAAGCCAGTCTAAAATCTCATAAATGGCACTGTGCATCTTCATAAAGCCACTTTCATTACGTTTCCCTGATAAACCCAGCATGTGGGTGTAGAGAAAACGCCGTGGACACCTGTCGTACAAACTAATTTGCTTATCAGTCAGAAAAAACGCGCCTTTACTGAGCGCCAGGCGCTCAGGCACGGTGTCAGGGAGAGGGACCCGGGGAGATGCCTCCCTGGTAATAATGGAAGATGCTATACGGTCAATAAACACTGAACGATTTCGATTTTTACCGTTCGCCTGAACAGACGACGCGTATAGCAACAAACCTTCTTGTGCACGTGAGGTCGCGACAAAGAATTTACATTCTTCCTCTTCATCATGACCCATCTTTATCGCCTCAAGACCGGTTAGTCCCTGAGAACCGTTAATCAAACCATCGGGTGGAATGCATCGAGACGGTTTGTTAGGACCGGGTAATGCACCAGCAATCATCCCCGGAAGATGAACTATCCGGAACTCCAGTCCCTTACTGGCATGTATGGTCATTAATCTCACACCACTTATGCCGAACGCTGACTGGGGTAATTGCCTCATTTCACGGTCTTCAGACAACAAAATGACACGTCGGATCCGTGATAACATCCGATCAACCGGGAGACCGCTACCTCTTATGTACACGCGGGCAAAATTAAGGAGTTGCCATATCGCGATACCTTTCATTTGGCTTTGTATATCACCGGCCTGGTAAATTTGCCTTGCCCATCCCAGATGATCAATAACCAGACTTGTCAGTACTGCCCAAGGGGCGGTATGGGGCTGAAACTCACCGATAATCCGTGAAAGGTGCGTGAATGATTTAGCCGATTCTTCATCAAGCATGTCGTCTTCGTTTATCAACGACGCCCAGTTTTGAGGCGGACAATCAACTTCCTTAAGGCGCTTTTGTATTCCGAGCACGAATTCCAAATGCATCTCATAACCTGGAATTGTTGCAGCACGAATGAGCCCCGTTGCACGTTTATCAGTGATTAGCGACAATAGTGAAAGTAAGTCTTTTATTTCATTGCGTTCAAACACACTTCCCAGATACAAAACCGGTATTTCCAGCCTTTCAAGCCGGGATGCGATTTCACTGAGACGCTTATTTGATGTGCAAAGTATAGCCTGCTCGTTATAACCAACGCCCTCTGCATACTTCTCTTTAATTGCTGCCGCAATCAATGAAATTTCGTCATCTGTGGTCGTCGCTATTTTCAGTTCCGGGGATTTTCCCAGATTACCTCGGTTTGCCTTGAGATTGAGCGGCAATGCCCCTTCCGACGCCTTCATGCTTTCAGAAAAGCGGCGATAAAGGTCAACAATTTCACCTGCAGAGCGGTAATTAATATCAAGTTTTTTTATTGTTGCGCCATCGAAATCAGATGGGAATCTTCCTATGTTCGTCGATGATGCCCCCCGGAACCGGTAGATCGATTGTCTGGCATCACCAACAACCCAAAGTTGCTTGCTGTCACCTGATATAGCTTTAAGTAAGCGAACAGAGGCTCGGTTAACGTCCTGATATTCGTCGACCAGAATATGTTGATGGCGCAATGAAAGCGATCGCCTGACTTCTGCATCTGCTTCTGCCAGTCTCACAGGAAGAGAAACAAGATCGCCAAAATCAATACTGTTGTTTTGCTTCAGTAATAATTCATAGGCCTGATACAGATGTGCAACATCCAGACATTTTTCAGCCTGCACTGTTTGGGCGTCATCTACCGCAGAAGCCAGCATAGCCTCTGCCAGTGATGTGTATTCAGTGGCACTGACTACCTCATCTTTAGCCCGCGAGATTGCCGACAACATGTCGTTCAGATCCAGCGTAGGATCATAAAGATTGCGGAAGTGCTTAAGGTTCAGCGATGCAAGTCGCTCTTCAAGCAACTCTATCGCTTCATCACGTGAAATCAGTTTGGGTCTTTCGGTCAATCCGAGGCGATCATGGAAACGGTGTATCACATCTAAGCCGAAAGAATGGAAAGTACCAATCCATAATGTTGCGATCGCTTTTGGGTACTTAACGGATATACGGTCCCTTAGCTCTCCGGCCGCTTTGTTAGAAAACGTAAGTATCAGGATAGTTCCAGGATTTACGCCTTCATCAAGCAAAGATTCTACGCGATGTACCAATGCCCGGGTCTTGCCCGTTCCGGGACCCGCCTGGAGCAAGAAGGGACTGCCACGATGTGATGCAGCAATTCGTTGCGAATCATCCGGTTTAACCAGCGAGTGATGGCTAGAACCACCATTAGATCCTGAGTTATTGTGCGGAAGTAAAAGTGCATCAATAAGTTGTTGCTGAACAACATTCAAAGGTGCCTGAAATGCCTCTGCTATATCGGGTGAAGACATGTGTTCATCGACATGCAGATGTCTCATCAGGTAGCGGGGAAGTAAAAGTTCTCGAGCAAACAAATCCATAATGACTTCTCGGCGCTCACGACTGCCATAATCAACCATACTTTCAGCGCTGGCAGCATGAGCCTCAGAAGCCCGGTCATATTCAATATAGTTTGTAAAATTGTCCTCAGTCGGGCCTTCAAGTACCAGGTGGCCGATTTCATGAGCAATCAAGAATGCTTTTTCGAAGACACTCCCTGTGTCCTCGTAGAGGATCATTTCTGCCTGACTGTCAAAGAGTGCCCGTCCCCCATTAAGCTGAGGATCGTTATCGGGCACTGCATAAACTTCAATATCTCGCCGTCCTGCCTCATACAGAACGTAACTCAGCAGATCGCCGGTATCGCATCCGCTATTCATCGCTGACTGGTGTAGGCTTTCGGCTGTTTGTCGAGCGGATTCGATGGCATCCATTGTTTAATTAATCCTTCATCGTCCTTAATATATTCTGCTGTGACTCAGTCAGCCCAGATGTTGCTAACGCGTCCTCAAAAGTAACTTTTTGACCCGCGACGGGTTTTCCCGAAGCCTTAAAACGTTGTCCCGCCGCAATCGCTGAGGGCGCAGTTAAAGTTGTTCGTAAAACTTCAACAGAGACTCTTAGTTGCTGCGCAAGTAACTCAAGAAATTGCTTAGGTATGGTTTCTACCTGAATCGCGTTGTCACGCAAACGTGATAAGAAACGGCGTGAGACATTTAAATGCACCGCCAGCGCTTTGAATTTGCCAGCATCAATTCTGGCTAAAGGATTTATGGTACTTTGAGTCGCTGCAGAAGCCGGATCCTCCGGGTTCAGCATGGATTGAAATGTTAACCATGCCTTCTTGGCCCTTTCATCAGCGTGCGCTTCATCTGATAAATTTTCAAAAGCGGGTGTTGTCAGTAGCTCTACTGACAAGTCGATAATCGATTCCCGGTATTCAGGATAGCATTCCAGGTAGTTCGCTAATGTGTCTTCATTGCGATTTGCTTCCTTTGAGAACGCATGTAAAACGGCTTCTCTGGACGCTTTGCTTTTAGCTTTCATAATAGCCCTCCGTCTGCAGCTGGGTTCGCAGTCGTTCATAAGCTCGCTTCAGTCTGTTACGAACGGTTCTGTCTGAGCAAGCTAACGCTTTTGCAATCGTCATTACCTTCGGGTCCAGAGAGTCTGTCTGCATACCCTGTAAGAATAACCCAACTACACGTCTTTCATCTTCTGGTAACCTGTTAATCGCATCCATCAGGCATAACCGGAAAGATTCATTATCTAATAATGAAGTGTTTGAATTGAAGAAATTTTCAGCAGCAGACTCAACTTCGGTACTGATTTCTTCTTCATCTCCTCTCATCAAGGGGTCATAGTTGATGAGAGGATCCGTTGCACGGGCAGGACCGACACGCCTGAGTACGTCTTGTCGAAAGCGTTCTAGGGCATGGTTAAAGTTCACTTCCCAGTAGTACATTCTGTCATTCTGAGAATTCCTATCCTGTGCGATCATTTCGTATAACTGATCGGTTATCTCATTGCGAATAGAATCTGCCTGGGTATATCGCGAATCTGGAATTTGTTTGCACAGTGCAGATTCGAGTCGGTTATGAAAAGCAATAAAGATGGGCTTTAAGTATTTTTCTGTCAGGCCGATGTCACTGTGACGTAAGTAATACATTAATACTTCAAAGGGAGCGGGGTTCTCTGGACATGTGAGCCGTGCAACTAGGTCATCCGCTGCGAGGGGATTCAGTTCTTTCAGAAGTGCTTCTATCTCATCGCGACGGTAGTAGGGCTCTCCATCCTTTGTACTTTTTTTTAGCGGAATAACCATCTCTGATTCACTTTTCGTTATGTTACAAACACGTTATCCAGATATGTTACGTAGTACCACTGTGGGTCCGACGCTGCACAGGGGATATGGTCCATATTGAGGGATCTTAGCATGTTCGTCTATTGCGTATTTTTCATGGATCGCGAAAGCCTATATCTCCCCCGGGGTTTTGAAAGGTCGTTGTCGTCTGATGCACTAAATTAATTTTTAGAGGAAAACAGATGTACAGGGGCACTATTGAGATAAAGAGGGCGCAATACGGTGAATCAGAATGAGGTCTGTCCGCCCTTGGGGCTAAGGATTATTGGTAAAAAATGCAGAGTTTTTTCATAAAATCAACATGATCGGGAGGATTCAGCGGCTCTGGAAACCATTTTGATGGTAGGATTTGCATGGAATATCAAAGAAGGTCCGTGGCTATGTCCCTTACACACGAAGAATTGCAGTCTTTTTTAAAGACACAGCAGTCGGTTTCATCACTGCTCAGGACCTGTGAGGCCCTAAAACCGCTACAGCAAACACTCAGGAACCTGGAAATGGTTTCTGGGTCAGCATTTTCAGCACAAATTCAGAAACTCTCCGTCAACGAAACCGTTAAGGCTATTACCCGTCTTAACCGTCAGGCCAGCAGCATCCTGCCGACAACGTTGAATAGGTCACTGATGACTGAGCAGATGAAAATAGCCAACACATTCCGTTCATTTGCTCTAGAAAATGGCTTCGTCAGGCAAACGGCTATGATGAGAAGTACTAAGGCCTCCACTTCATGGTGTGCACTTAATACTCAAGTAGAACTGGTTCGTTCGCTTCAACACCATACTTTTGCTGAGCTGCTGAACTCCCGTTCTTCCGCAGTCGAAAAGATTCTGCAACAACGGTATTTCGGGCTAAATACCCACGAGAGTATTGGGGAGCTACTCGCAAGACGCTACGGATTGAGCATTGATGCGGACGCGGACGTTGATACTTCAGCCGATAATGCAACGTTACCTGAACTGCCTCAGGAACTGCTACAACTACCAATAGACCAAGCGCTTGAAAAAACCAACGTTCAGATATGGCTTAGCAAGCTATCCGGTTATGCCAGAAAGGCCATAAATGCGATCCTGATTCGGTGGCTTCTTATAGCGATCGTTGGCGGAATAGCCAATGACATAGTAAAGGACATTGTTAAATGTCACCTTCCTGAATCAATTGTTGGCGAATGCAGTTCAAGGCAGACGCGTAAAGAGATCCAGAACATTGTCAGTGGAGAAAATCGCTGGGAGAATCTGAAAAACTTCAGGCTGGTAACCAGAGACAACGTACATTTACGCACAGGGCCATCAGAGAGTACAGCGATACTGGAAATGCTCCCGATGAATACGCTTCTTCTAATTACGGATAAATCAAATCGTCAGTGGCTGGCCGTTGAAGTTGAATATAACGGTGAGACAATCCAGGGCTGGGTGTCCCGCCGTTATACCTTACCTTTACATCAGCATTAGTTGCAGAGTGTATTACACCCGAGAAGAAGCAGGTTATTGAGGTTTTCGCGGACGTCCTGATGTAGGGCGAGGAGGAACATCATTGCAGCCATGGAGGTAAAATCCGTCTTTCTGCTCTTCTTTAGCCAGATAGCCGAGGACCCGATGGATGTTCTCAATACTGTATGGATCGTTATAGCAAACCGGGATATTGATATCGGCCTGGTAGTTTTCTTTGAATTTACACCAGTGAAAGCCACCTTCCTGTTCGGTTATCGATTTCCAAATGACTGACGCTTTTTCTGCCGTTGGCCAGGTGGTTTGTGTTATGTGGCCATCTAACCAGAATGCTACATGCGCATGCCAGCCATGATCCATTGTCCATTCAATTACCCAGAAATACCCAACAACGCCTTTTTTTTTCATCATTTCCTGCATCAGAACCCGTACGTCATATTCCAGTTGTCGACAATCAGATTTCTGAAAACGGAAGGAATTACACTTGTAAAATAAATCAACACGTAAAGCCCGTAGGCAGGCGTACCGATTTATCATTTCACAGGTATGATTTCTGAGAAGTGATGTCAGGAACCAGTCTGAAGTATAGTTGGGAGTATATTTATCTGAGATGTTCATAGTCAGACTCATCGTTAGTTGTGGGCTGAATTAATTATTCTGATGGCGTAATAAACCAAGAGTTAGCGGATGAATAGATAATATCTAATAGAGGGATTAAGTATTAATTAAATTAAAAAACCCAAATTAATTTTTGTTTGTCTGCCACGTTACATTCCTCGTGTAGAACAGCCTATTCTTACCCGTTTAATCCTAAGAGAGTTTCATCCTTTCCAGCAGCCACGCCTCAACTTGGCTTTTACGCCAACGCGAGCTGCGGCCCAGTTTGATGGGGGCAGGAAAGCGTGCCTCAGAAATCAACCGGTAGAACCACTTATCCGTCATTCCTGTAAATCTCGTGATGAACACCATGTCCACCAATTGGTCATCCAGTAATGACGTAACGTCCGTTTTATTGTTTTCTGCTAATTCATTTGTTGTTGTCATGATAAAAGCTCCCGTAGTGAGTGGATTCGGGAGACGATGCCAGTGGTCAATGAAGGTGAACAGGCATCGTTCTCATACCATAACGTTGAATGTAAAAATTTACTGCCATGACATTACCCTGCTTCGATTACCCCTTAGTAATCAATATGCTTTCATCCAGCTCAAGTAAGCTAAGTGATATCTATTTTTTTCAATGATGAAGGAGGCGACTTAGTAAATTTTTTAGCATCAAAGTCACTTTCATCATTGAACCAGAAAGCATAGGGTCTAAAGTAGGTGTTTTTTGCTTTTTAATATCATGAGAAATAAAAAATTAAGTTTATTTGAGTTATTAAATTATTTTTTAAATATGTTTTTTCTTATCGAGATTATTGTTTTTGAAGTGGGGTGGAGCTCGACCACATTTTCACTGAAACATGAATTATAAATCTTAATGAATTCAGGTTGTTCGGACATATCTACATTGAATGTGTTTTTAAAATCTTCTTCAATTTGCTTTTTAATTATGTAAAATTGTTGGATATCATTTGAAGACTCATTTTTAATCCATGATGATGCTTTTTTTAATATATCTTTTCCATTTCTAGCCATCAAAGCATGAAAACTTATTAGTGCAAATGCCTCAAGGTAAATCCAGTTAATGGTGGGCATCTTTTTTAATTTTATAAAGATATGTGATTCTTCTTTTTTATGGATTCTTATATATTCCATTTGTGCTAGATGGAATAGAGGTAATAAGTCTTCAATATTACAGTATAGAAATGGTGGGTATCGGATAAATGGTGAAGATGGAGGCGTTAACTTGACTCTCATGGTATCCATAAATGCATCGACTTCGGCAGGCGTGTTCTCAGATTTAATTATACTGTAAAACCCATATCTTTTTTTTTATGGAATTGTTGTTTTTATGGCTGTGATTTTTAGCGTGGGTAAGCTTGTTTTTAAGTAACGTTTTTTTTAGGGCGAAGGATTTCCTGATTCTCGTAGGAATTAAAATAATATCATTGCTACTTGTGCTAACATTAGAAAATGGATTGAATGAGTAAGCAACTTCGAGGTTTAATGTTATAATTGGGTTTGCCTCGCCTTTTGGAGATATAATGTATCTTTGGTGTGTATTATTTTTATCAAGATACTTCCTGCTGTATAATAGTTTCAGTAAATATATCTGGCACGCATTTTGAATGTATTTTTTTAATTCTTTCTTGCTGCACAAAATGACTTTCCCTTTCATCAGTTTCTGCGTATTTTTCCACTCCCTTGATTTCAGTATATCGTTGAAATTACTTTTTCTTCTAATGCTCTGTGATATCCATTCGTATTTTACTTTTTTTCTGACGATCTCCTCTCTAACTTTATTATTATCAATTAACCTCTGCACTTTTGTAAGTTTTTTAGATGATATGAAGTTGTCTGCTATTTTACTAATGCGTGATTCGAATATCTTCTTTGTTTTTTCTTTGCATAATTCATAATGTTTTTCGCAGTAACGCTTTGTGTTTGCATCTCCATGCTCTGATATAGGGCTGTGACAATTTTTGTTTTTACATGTTCCTGTATTCTTCGCCATCTAATAGTCCATATATTCCAGAATGTCTCATGCCTATATTACCTCATGTGAATAGCCAGAGATCAATCTCTCGGCATCTTTTTACAGGAGTAATCGATGTCCAATATCCTCAAACCTCAGCATGATCCATGCAATATTCTGCGCAACAGTCTTAGACTGCTGCCTCCGCAAGCAACTGAAAGAATCCTGTTCCACCTTAGTAAAACCATCCACTACGAACCTGTGATCGGCATTATGGGTAAGACTGGCTCAGGCAAGAGTTCTCTCTGTAATGCGCTGTTTCAGCAGCCTGTTTGCCTGACTCATGATTTAACCGCCTGTACTCGTGAACCGCAGCGCCTTGAACTAACAGTGGGTGAACGAGGTATTACGCTGGTTGATTTACCTGGTGTAGGTGAAACACCTGAATACGATGAAGAATATCAGTCCCTCTATCGCAGTTTACTGAACGAGCTTGATCTGATTATCTGGGTGCTACGTGCCGACGATCGTGCCAGAACGACAGATATCGATACATATCGTGTATTGATTGAATATGGGGCTGAGCCATCTCGTTTTCTGTTTGTTTTGACGCAAGCCGATCGTGTCACTCCGCTACCCACCACCAGCATGTTATTGCCTTCACCAGAGCAGGTGATATCGCTGGCGATACTTAGCTCGCAGACGGCAGGGCAATTCCCCTCTTCATTTCCAATAATGGCTGTTTCATCGCACACCGGCTACAACCTGCCAGCACTTGTTGAGCTGATGGTGCATGCCTTGCCGGGACAGGCCAGTAGTGCTGTTTATCGTCAGTTAAAGTCAGAACATAAGACAGAAGAGGCTGAAGCCGCTGTCCGTAAGGCTTTTGGTGATGTCGCTGGGACTGCATTCGATACGGTATTTAACCCCGATGCGTATTCTTCTGGCTGGGCTGTTTTACTCAGGCGGCTTCGTCGGAAATTAGTCCGTCTCGCTGAGCGGCTTTGGGACAGGATCTTTGGTTGAATGCGTTCACCTGGACAGGGTGTGTCATCGACAGGGGGAACATTTGGTCTATAACAGGCTTACTCATTTATAAACAATGAATTAAGCCTGGAAGATTATTTCACTTCACCGGTTTCTTCTGGACATAACCTGTCCAACTCCTCCGGCATAATAACCTCATGAAATATCAATCTATTTATCACCAGCGGAGACTGTATGGAATCGCCAACATCAGACTCGCGTCATGATCGGATGGCAGTCAGACTTTCAGTCATTATCAGTCGGTTGTTGAGTGGTGAGGCGCTGGTACTGAAATCTTTATCAGAGGAGTTTGGTGTCTCTGAGCGCACTCTTCGCAGGGATCTACATCAGCGCCTGATACATCTTGATATACGCAATGATGATGGTATTTACCGGCTAAGTGAGAGCAGGATGCGCGATCGTTCTCCCGGTGCGCTTTCATTTATCCGGGCATCAGGTATCGCCCGGATACTACCCATCCAGGATAAGCAGTTGGTAAACATGCTGATTGACGAGAGCAGGGTATCTCCTTGCCTTATCTGGCATGCTCCTTTGAAACCTCATGTCACGTTTCCCGAGTTTTTCATCCGTCTGGTTCAGGCAATTTGTCAAAGCCAGCAAATTACAGTGCTTGCTGATGGACATCGGTATCTCTCGCTGGAGCCTTATCGACTCATTTACTACGGAGAAGAATGGTATCTGGTTGCATGTCAGTCCAGTGAGATCCGTGTGTTTGCTCTGACTACTATCGGTGCAGTCACAGTGGCTTCAGAAAAGTTCATCCAAAGGGATGATATCAGCAGCCTGATTTCCGGTGAGGGCTTTATCACCGCACTACCGCATTTCCCGTTTATTAACGATGTCATCAACACCTTTCGGCAGTAAATCTGCCAGGAAAGCGTGTCCGCTTTCCGTTTAATACTTACGCTAAGGAGAAACACGAATGAATAAATGCTTTTCAAAAAAGAGAACACTGCTTGCTGGCGTACTCAGTCTTGCAGCTTTCAATGTCTCTGCAGCCTGGACAGTAAACGGTACGTTCTGCCAGGCGAATAGTGATGACGGGCGTGTGATTGTCAGGGTTAAACCCTCGACTGTCGGCTTGATTGAAATGAAGCCCCAATGCAATGGGCGCGGTGCTTTTGGACTGACCGGCAGTAATTTTGGTGTTAACGATACAGTGTACCCCTCCAGCGTGATGTGCAATGCCCAGACGCAGTTCTACACAGTGCAAACGACAATGGCGACCAAAGATATCCGGTCGATCATTAAATCATTCAGTAAATCTGACTCGGTTTCTGTGAATACCTTTGGCGGCGCTTTTTCTGTAAATACAGTAGATTTTTCTAAAGTCTGTGCTGCCATTATCGAACAACAGGTTGCAGAAAATGACCCGCAGGAGACATTAAAGCGGGATATGAAGCGGATGGGATATGAGCAGGGGCCTGATGGTCAATGGCATAAACGCAGCCTGACGGCAACACAGTAGGGATACAGGGGAATATAAATGAAATATAAAATGGTTACAGGTATGGCGCTGGCAATGGTGCTCTTTACATCACCAACAGTGCATGCTGCGCTTAACCAGCAGGATCAACTGTCAGCGCTGGAAACTGCTGAGAAGATCTATGATGCCATACTGGGTAATGGTGCAGCAGCGGATGCCCGCTGGGAGACACCTAAACAGTTAAAAGATATCAGTGACCCGGTTATACCCGGTAATAAACTCCATGTACTCGAATATACCGTGATGGACCCTGCTAACGGGGCTTATTAGCGTATTCATGTTTTAGTTAATGTCGATGGTGGTGTAGCTGGCGCTGAAATTATCTATGCTGGTCGCTAGCTCTCTCTAACGTCTTCACATAGTCAACCAACCACTTTTATTCGGGCCATGCCTCCTTCGGGACGCATGGCTTTTTGTTTTTATATCGCTTAGAAGGAATTGCCCATGAAACTAGCCAGCCGCTTTGGCCGAATAAATCAGGTCCGTCGCGACCGCCCGTTAACCCATGAAGAACTGATGCAATTTGTACCCAGCGTCTTTAGTGAAGACAAGCACGAGTCCAGAAGTGAACGCTACACCTACATTCCTACGATTACCCTGCTGGATAATCTCCAGCGTGAGGGGTTTCGTCCATTCTTTGCCTGTCAGACCCGCGTTCGCGATGAAAGCAAACGTGAGCATACAAAACACATGCTACGCCTGCGCCGGGAAGGACAAATCACCGGCAAACAGGTGCCGGAAATTATCCTGCTAAACAGCCATGATGGTTCCAGCTCTTATCAGATGTTGCCGGGATTGTTTCGGGCAGTTTGTAGCAATGGTCTGGTCTGCGGTGAGTCGTTTGGCGAAGTGCGAGTACCACATAAAGGCAACGTGGTGGAGAGGGTTATCAAAGGGGCTTACGAGGTTCTGGGGATTTTTGATCGTGTGGAAGAAAAGCGGGATGCCATGCAATCACTTATGCTTCCGCCACCAGCACAACAGGCACTGGCAAAAGCTGCACTGACATATCGCTTTGGCGAGGAGCATCAGCCCGTGACGGAATCACAGCTATTGGCCCCTCGTCGTTGGCAGGACGAGTCCGGAGATCTCTGGACAACTTATCAGCGTATTCAGGAGAACCTAATCAAAGGTGGTTTGAACGGTCGCAATGCAAAAGGAGGACGCACACATACCCGCGCAATTAAAGGTATTGATGGTGATGTGAAGCTGAACCGTGCGCTGTGGGTAATGGCTGAAAATATGCTGCAACTCGCCTCATGAACGATATCTCCGTGTGTGTGTATAGCCCTGTAGCTGGTAGTTATGGGGTTTTTTCTTTTAAGGATCCATCATGTCCGAACTGAATTTACCTTCGGTCTTCCCGATGAATGAGCAACGTACCATCCGTCGTGCCCTGCGATTACTGGAGAAATATCAGCGGCAGCCCAGTGAGTCGTTTCTTGCCGCTAGCTTCGCGAAAAATTGGTTACAGCTCTATTTGGCAAAGCAGGAGCGCGAAGTCTTTGTTGTTATCTATCTCGATAATCAACATCGTCTGCTGGAGCATGAAACGCTTTTCCTCGGCACGATTAACCATACTGAAATACATCCTCGCGAAATTGTGAAATCTGCACTGCGTCATAATGCTGCTGCGGTGATCGTCTCTCATAACCACCCATCTGGCATTACCGATGCCAGTAAGGCTGACAGAGTCATTACGTCCAGGATTACAGAGGCGCTGGGTCTGATTGAGGTTCGGCTACTGGATCATTTCATCATTGGTGATGGTGAAGCGTTGTCGTTTGCTGAGCATGGATGGCTATAAGAAGAGGAAGGACTAATGAAAATCATCAGTAAACGTCAGGCGATGGTAATTTATCGTCTGCATCCTGAATCCCGTTTGTTTCGCTTCTGTACCGGGAAATATCGCTGGTCCGGGAGCATCTGCCATTACTACGGTCGTGAAGTTCAGGATATCAATGGTGTTCTGGCTGTCTTTGCCGAGCGACGCCAGGACCGGAACGGACCTTATGTCTGTCTGCGCAGCGTCACTCTCAATTAATCTTATAAAAGGAGCTTCAGATGTCGAATAAGACACTGACAGTGAATGATGATACTGCTGAGCCCTGGTGGGGTTTGAGTCGTAACGTCATCCCTTGTTTTGGCGCACGTCTGGTTCAGGAAGGTAATCGCCTGCATTACCTGGCTGAGCGCGCCAGCTTAACAGGCCAGTTCAATGAAGCGGATTTACTCCATCTTGACCAGGTGTTCCCGGTACTGCTGAAGCAGGTGGAGCTCATGCTTACCTGCGGCGAACTGAATCCACGACACCAGCACTGCGTCACGCTTTATGCGAAGGGGCTAACCTGCGAAGCTGATACGCTGGGATCCTGCGGTTACGTTTATATCGCCATTTATCCCACCCAAAGCTAACCGACTTTTAGTACTCATTTTTAAGAGAACAACTCATGAATACTTTACCTGCAATAAACCTACGGGCTGTTCAGTCATACCCATCGCCCGTGGTTGTCTGGCAAATGCTGCTTGCCCGACTACTTGAGCAACACTACGGCCTGACGTTAAATGACACACCATTCAGCGATGAAGCTGTTATTAAGGGACATATCGAAGCTGGCATCACGCTTGTTGATGCCGTTAATTTTCTGGTGGAGAAGTACGAGTTGGTCCGTGTCGACCACAGGGGATTTAGCTGGCAGGAATCATCTCCATACCTGCGAGCTGTAGACATTCTGCGAGCACGTCGGGACATGGGGTTGTTACGAGGCCGCAATCACACTACAGCAAAGTGAAACTTGCGGGCATCCTCCCGATAGTTAAAACATCCTGGCTGAAATGATGCTATCGAGTATAATTGCCGCATCATCATTGAGTTGGTTTAGATATTTTGTTATTAGCTGATTTTCAAAAGAAAGTAGTTGAGTATACAACTGAGTATACATTATCAATGTATTGGTTATTAATTTCTTAAAATTCAGTTGATTAATGTTGGAATTCGAGTCCGGCCTTCGCATCAATATCAAAACAACCAATAAATAAGTCCTTTAATCTAGCCACGACCAATCATTGATCAACCACGAAATCCTCTCCGAAACACATTCAAAATCCCTAAACCCCACGCTTCCCATTAATCTCCCACACACCACACCCCTCATCCCCTGAACACCTCCCGCCGGTGCCACGCCACAAACCCCTCCTGGGGATAGCATTCTTTCCCCAGCGGCAAGGTAATCGGCTTACCATCAAAATCCCAGAACAGCCTGCCAACGATGCCCCCGCCGTTCACCGCCGGCGAAACCTGGATGCGCATATCCTCATCCAGACCAATGGAGCCTTTATCAAAGGCCTTATGGTGAATCGCGCAGAGCGCCAGGCCGTTAGGGATTTCGCAGGGGCCGCCGTGCTGCTTCCATTTGATATGGGCCGCTTCCAGGGCGACAGAGGTATTATCATGGCGCATATTGAAGCCGCAGATAGCGCACTCATAGTTATAGGCGCGCAGCACCTGCTGGCGAAAATGCGGGTCGCGCTCTTTACGGATCTGCTGCAGATCAAACCCCATCTCTTCAGCCAGTTCTTCCTGAATACTCTCCGGGAAATGCGCTTCGAGGATCTGATGGGCGAGGGTATTGATCAGCTTCTTATTTCTGTTGAGTAGCGCAAAATGCGGCTCATCGAAGCCGCCGGCGACGTGACAGAGCTCCAGCTCTTTGCCGGGCGGCTGTCGGCTGCCCTGGGTTGAGCACTGTTCGCTGTTGTGCAACTCCCAGAAGCCGTCGCCTTTCAGGCGCCAGAAGGGCATGTCCGGCCGGTACTGGCGGCGCTGCGGGCCAAAGCGTTCCAGCAGGCTATGCAGCTCATCGCGTATCTCCGAGGCGTAGTCGAACATCCGCGCATGGCCGCGCTGGTACTGTGAGAGGACGTACAGCAGCAGTAGTGGCTTATGCGGCGCACGCTGTTCGCCTTTGCGCCAGATGGTGATGTTCTCGATCGCGTGTTGCAGGGTCGTGCTGGAGGGCATAGCGTTACATTGGCAGCTAAATAAATGCGATGATGCTCGCAAAATCCTTGCCGATCAACCTACCAGATGCGGCGATTCTACGTGGATCGCGATTTAATTATCACTGCCAGTTATTTGTTCGAAAAGCCCATAGCTTTCTATTTATACTCAAGCTTCGCGCCATCAGATAGCTATGTCTTATGAAAAAACTACCGGACCATTTATCCAGGGAATGCATCATCGCCGCCATTCGCGCTTACGATGCAGGCGTTGCGCATCAGTTTAAAAGCGCGCGTCTGTATGAGATCGAGTTTGAGGGGCGTCGGTATCCTTCAAAAGCCATCGTCGGGTTAGCGGCCACGCTTGCGACGGGGACGGAATTTACCCCGGCGGATTTCAGCGGAGGGATTAAATCCAAATGCGTGCGTCTGTTACTGGAGCAAGGATTTACGATCGCGTCGCAGGGCGCTGGCGATGACGAGGTTGCGCTTTTCCCCGATGAGGGGCAGACGACCATGGAGTACGTGGAAGGGGCGGCGATGCAGGTAGTGGTCAATCGCTATGAGCGCGACCGTCAGGCTCGTCAGGCGGCGCTTCGCCTGCATGGCTGCCAGTGTCAGGTATGCGGTCTGGATATGGCCAGCCGCTATGGCGATATCGGCCAGGGCTTTATCCATATCCACCATCTCATCCCGCTGGCCGGGATCAAGCAGGACTACCGTCTGAACCCTGAAACCGATCTGATCCCGGTATGTCCCAACTGCCATGCGATGCTGCACCGGCGAGATCCGCCGTTTACTCCAGAAGAGCTGAAGGCCCGGCTGCGCCCCACAGACTGATATCCGACAGCGCTCGCTTTAATTACATCACACACCACAAAACCCACGCTACCTTACCGGTAGCGTGGGCCCGCTCTCTTTTACTTATCCCGCGTCTCGCCAGCCTCCCAGCTATAGCTCCCATCGGCCGCTAACCTATCGCCCAGCTCCTGATACTCGAACTGATAAAACTCAGCCTGGGTGCCGTACCCGGCGTAGTCTACCGCCGCCAGGCCGACGAACGCCCCGGTAAAGAACCCGCCGTAGCTCTGCAACACATAGTCATCGGACAGCACCGCGGCATCCAGCTGGACCGGGATCTCGGTGAACGTCACGCCATCGAAGCTGTATTCATAGCTGTAGGTCTGCTTGCGGACTTTGGTCCGGAACCAGACGTATTCCACGCCGTCCGGCACCTTGATGGCGTTATCTTTCAGGTACGATGTGTATTTCCCGCGGTTATTTTCGCCGACTTCGATGACCTTGCCGTTAATTTCATTCCAGGTCAGGAAGACGAAGCTCCAGTGGCGGTCGTTATAGTAATTCGTTAACCCGGCCATCTGCTGGTAGCTGAAGGGCTCGAATTTCACCTTCACCGCGGCGTCAAAATAGAAGGCCTGCCAGCGGCGGGCAATCAGCGACAGGTCATGCGTATTGGCTAACGAACCCTGGCCGATTAAGGTTAATTTGCCGTTACCGGTGGCGCCCATTTTGGCCGTAAACGGCACCCGCAGGGTATTCCAGTTCGGGTCGAGCGCCGGCGACGTAAAGTCATCCTGCTGGCTATTATCGCTGGCGCTTTCGGTGAAGATGGCGTCTTTCGGCCCTTCGACGAAGGTTTTCCCGCCGTGACCGCCTTCAATACGCGGCCAGCCCTCGTCATCCCAGTACACTTTCTGGATCGCGGTTTCCCGGCCGAGGGTTGACCAACCGCGCGGGTCGTAGATGGATTCGCCCGGGCGATTCCATGGCCGGGCGCAGAGCGAGGCGTAATACCATTCGCCTTCCGGGGTGGAGACCAGCGCGCCATGGCCCTGTTTCTGGATGTAGCTGTCCGGGGTGTCGACGTTGGTTAAGAACACGTCGCCCGGCTCGGTTTCGAAGCTGTCGGCCTCGAGGGTTTTCGACCGCGCCACCACCTCCTGGTGGGTAAACACGGTGCCGCCCTGGGCGGCAAACAGGTAGTAGTAGCCGTTCAGTTTATAGAGGTGCGGCCCCTCGACCAGCGCCACGGCGGTGCCGCGGTAGATGGTGCGCGCGGTTTCCGGCATTAACTTCAGCGTGTTGGTATCCAGCTCCGTTAAGGTAATGCCATCGAAGGGGTGATGGTACTCCCGGTGATCCCAGGTTTGCTGGACGATATATTTCCGGCCATCGTCGTCATGGAACAGCGAGGCGTCAAACCCGACGCCGTTCAGCTTGATCGGGTCGCTCCACGGGCCCCGAATATCCTTTGCGGTGGTCAGGTAGTTGGTCATGTCTTTGAAGGCGCCTTCGGTGACCTTCACATCGGTATACACCAACCAGAATTGCCCGTCGGCCCAGGAGAGCGCCGGCGCCCAAATGCCGCCGGAGGAGGGGTTGCCCTTCATGTCCAGCAGGGTGGTGGTGGAGAGCGGTGAAGGCAGCAGGTTCCAGTTTTTCAGGTCTTTCGACTCATGTAAACGCACGCCGGGGAACCACTCAAACGTCGAGTTGGCAATATAGTACGTATCCTCGACACGAATAATACTGGGGTCGGCATTAAAGCCGCGTAATATCGGGTTTTGAATAAGTGACATTTCATTACACCTTTTAAAATGGAAAGTGACGAATCGGTCTGATTTATAATTTTTTTAACTACACGCGGATCTCATCCAGCTGACGGTTGATGTCGGTAACATGTTTATCGGAGATCGGATAAACCTGGATAATCACCATCGAAATAGCGGCCAGCGCGATCGGGATCCACACCGCGGTCATAATAATCCCGTCGATGGCGCTGGCGCTCTGCACGGCGCCGCTTTCATTAAAGCCATACACCGCCAGCAGCCACAGCGGGATCGCGCCGCCGATGGTGAAGCCGATCTTGAAGAAGAGTCCCATAATGGCATTGATAATGGCGGCATTGCGTTTGCCAGATTTTAATTCGCCGTACGCGATGACTTCCGGTACCAGCGCCCACATAAAGCCGGTGGCGGAAGTTAAGCCCCACTGTTTTATAAAGGTGGCGATGTAGGCCAGCCACAGCGCGTCGTGCATCCCTTCGCGGGACCAGACGTAGGTCAGCAGTTCGCCGACGATGAACATGGCGAGGAACAGATGGAAGAAGCCTTTTTTACCAAAGATTTTTTTCAGTTTCGGCCAGAAAATCGGGAAGGCGATGCCGGGAATAGACGCGACGAGACCCACCGCGCCCATCCATTCGGAGTGGCCGACGACGTACTGGTTGAAGAAGCCGTTAACGGTGTTCATGAAGAACATGAAGGTAAAGGCCAGCATAAAGAACATACCCAGAATAACCAGCGGGCGGTTATGTCGGAGCTCGTGGAAAAGGTCGGTGGTTTTGACGTTGGCGGTCTGCTCGGCGGTCGCGACAACGCGTTCTTTGGTGAATTTATAACAGATAAACAGAGCCACCGCGCCGATGATCATATAGATGGCGTACACGCCAAACCAGGCGTAATTTGCCGACGGATCGGCATAATTCCCCAGATTCAGCTCAAGGCCAAAAAAGCCGGTGTCTTTTAGGCTGCGATCTTTCGGCGCCGCCATCTGCACAAACATCGGGAACAGGGTATAGACCAGCAGGTTGGCGCTGTTGGCCAGCATCATGCGGGTACTGGTGAGTTTATCGATCGATTCCGGGTCGCGGGTCAGCGACGCATTCAGCGAGCCATAGGGAATATTGACTAAGGAATAAACCAGGTCCAGCGCCAGATAAATAATAAAGGCGAAAGCCACCGAACCTTTCACTCCGGGGATGGGCGCGAACAGTAATGCCGAGAGGATCACCAGCGGCACGCCGGCTCGTAACAGCCACGGACGATATTTCCCTGCTTTCGAGGTTCGTTTATCCACGTAGGTGCCGACCATCGGATCCCAAAACACGTTAATTATGCGGACAAAAAGAAAAATAAAGCCTGCCGTTGCCGTGCTGATGGTATTTACCGTCAGCATATGCAAAGCCAGAAAACCCCCAATTGTGCCGAAAACCAGGTTTTGCGCAAAGTCGCCCATGCCATAACCAATTCGTTCTCCACGGGTTAATTTATGATATTCATCATGCCGACTGTGCATTATGTTTTTACTCATTCTAAGCAGACTCCGGTTTGTTTTGTGTAGGTGAAACACTTTCTGACACAGTTGACATGGAAGAATCTATTACGTTTTTAAATTAAGTAATTATGTTTTTTTACTTCTGTGATCCTCGAAGCAAAGGCCTGTATCACCTGCGTTGAGTCGCCATCCGCCGCTAATTTTTTGGCAGACAGGCAATGTGACAAAACCGGCATTTTAATTCGCTATGTCCACCTGAATTCCCCAGGAAGTGTACTCTATACGCGCGCGAAGCGAGATATTTAAAATAGTTTTATTTGCGAGATGGCTCACATTTGAGCATTTTCTCAATCGCTGAGTGAAATAACGTAATTGAGCAACCGACGATGAGAATACACGATGTGTCACAGTTGTTAATTTTCGGCTTCCTCAATTTCGGAGTTCATCATGCAAACTTATTTTGACCAGCTCGAACGCGTTCTTTTTGCCGGACCTAAAACCGATAATCCTCTGGCGTTTCGCCACTATAATCCGGATGAAATCGTGCTGGGAAAACGCATGGCAGATCATCTGCGCTTTGCCGCCTGTTATTGGCATAACTTCTGCTGGAATGGCGCGGATATGTTTGGCGCCGGCTCGTTTGAGCGTCCCTGGCAGGCCGCGGGCGATGCGCTGGAAATGGCCAAACGCAAAGCGGACGTGGCGTTTGAATTTTTCTACAAGCTCAACGTGCCGTATTACTGCTTCCACGATGTCGACGTCTCGCCAGAAGGCGCGTCGCTGAAAGAATATCTGCACAATTTCGCCGTGATGACCGAGGTGCTGGCGGAGAAACAGCAGCAAACCGGCGTGAAACTGCTGTGGGGCACCGCCAACTGCTTTACCCACCCGCGCTACGGCGCCGGGGCGGCGACCAACCCCGATCCGGAGGTGTTTGCCTGGGCGGCCACGCAGGTGGTGACCGCCATGAACGCCACCCACCAGCTCGGCGGCGAAAACTATGTTCTGTGGGGCGGTCGCGAAGGTTACGAGTCCCTGCTGAATACCGACCTGCGTCAGGAGCGCGAGCAGATTGGCCGCTTCCTGCAGATGGTGGTGGAGCACAAGCATAAGATTGGCTTTGGCGGCACGCTGCTTATCGAGCCGAAACCGCAGGAGCCCACCAAGCATCAGTACGATTACGATGTCGCGACGGTGTATGGCTTCCTGAAGCAGTTTGGTCTGGAAAATGAGATCAAGGTGAACATTGAAGCCAACCACGCCACCCTGGCGGGGCACTCTTTCCACCATGAAATCGCCAGCGCCATCGCGCTGGGGATCTTCGGCTCCGTTGATGCCAACCGCGGCGATGCGCAGCTCGGCTGGGATACCGATCAGTTCCCGAACAGCGTGGAAGAAAATACCCTGGTGATGTACGAGATCCTCAAAGCCGGGGGATTCACCACCGGCGGCCTGAACTTTGACGCCAAAGTTCGCCGGCAGAGCACCGACAAATACGACATGTTCTATGGCCATATTGGCGCCATGGACGTGATGGCGCTGTCTCTCAAGCTGGCCGCGCGGATGATTGAGGATGGCAAGCTCGATCGGGCTCTGGCAAAACGCTATGCCGGCTGGCAGGGCGAACTGGGGCAGCAAATTATGGCCGGCCGCATGTCGCTGGATAATATTGCCCGGTACGCTGAGCAGCATAATCTGAATCCGCAGCATCAGAGCGGGCGTCAGGAATTACTCGAAAATCTCGTCAATACCTATATCTTTGGTTAAATTTGGCTGACATGCCCCTGCGGGGGCATGTATTCCGCCGTGTGCCCGCTGCCGGGAAATAGCGTTTATTTGTTCGTGTTGTATTTATGCTGTCTGTGCCGAAAGGCTATCTGTTTGACTGTCTATAGAGGAACAATCCGCCGCGCGGATGGTTCTGCCATTGTGCCACCTTTTTAATATCAGTGAGGGAGGGCGAGTAGCGATAATTGTGTAATACCTCTGTGACCGTACAAAATAAAAAATAACTTGTTCTGATGATAGCGACATATTCTGTCAGCTCAGAATAGGCTGGTTATTGTCTGAATAAAATTAACCTATATTGAGAAACTCATGACAATGATAAAAAAACTTCCATTAACCATGGCGGTTATCGCCGCGTTTTTTCCGCTTACCTCTGTAATGGCGCAAGAATTTACTCAGGAACAGATCGACGCCATTGTCGCCAAAGCCGTTGATAAAGCGCTGGCCGACCGCCAGGCGAAAATTGACGCCGCGGCCGACAAAAAGGTCGACGTCATTACCAACCCGCAGACCACCGCCGCCTCGCCGGATGTGGCGATTCCGTTCGGCCTCAAGTTCAGCGGCTATGCCCGCTATGGCGCCCACTTCCAGACCGGCGACCAGAAATATGTCGGCGTCGACGGCTCCTATAACGGCGCCTCGGCGATCGGTCGTCTGGGCAACGAAAGCAACGGCGGCGAATTCCAGATCAGCAAAGCCTTCAAAAGCGCGCAGGGGGCTATCTGGGATCTCAACGTCATGTTCGACCACTGGAGCGACGAGGTTAACCTGAAGAAGGCCTACGTCGGCGTCACCAACGTGCTGGAATCCAACCCCAACGCCTATATCTGGGCCGGCCGCGACTTCCACCAGCGTCCGCAACAGGGGATCAACGACTACTTCTGGATGAACCACGACGGCCAGGGCGCCGGGGTGAAGAACTTTGATATCGGCGGCGTGCAGTTCGACGTGGCGGCGGTGTCGCAGGTGAAATCCTGTAGCCCGGAAGTAATGGCCGACGAGACCAACCCGTCGCGTATCACCTGTACCGGCAGCTCCGACACCGGCGACAATGGCCACTACGCGCTGACCACCAAAACCCACAACATCAAGGCCGGGCCGATCGACGTCGAGGTGTACGCCAACTACGGCTTTGACTCGAAGGCGGTGGACAGCGACGCGCGTCTCGAAGCCTGGCAGGGCGGCCTGGTGCTGAGCCACACCAACGACAGCGGGGTGAACAAGGTGATCCTGCGCTACTCCGACAACTCGGATAACAGCGTCTACAACAAAACCGACGACCTGACCACGGTCTACGCCAGCTTCGAGGGCAGCCATAAGTTCACCCAGCAGGCGCAGGTGGAATATCTGCTGGCCTTCCACGACTATGACAACGGCAAAGATAATACCGACAACCGCAAAAACTACGGCGCCATCGTGCGGCCGATGTATTTCTGGAACGACGTGCACTCCACCTGGCTGGAAGCGGGCTACCAGCGCGTGGACTATGACCAGGGCGGGGATAACCACGGCTGGAAGCTGACGCTGTCGCAGAACATCGCCATCGGCATGGGGCCGGAGTTCCGTCCGATGCTGCGCTTCTACGTGACCGGCGGTCAGGTGGACAACGAGCATACCGCGAAGGTCAACGGCACCAAAGACCAGCAGCTGGATTCGCTGAACGTCGGCGGGATGTTTGAGGCGTGGTTCTGATGCGATAGCGTTGTCGAAGGAGCGTTCCCGGCTGGCGCTACGCTTAGCCGGGCTACGACTGGTGCGCTCCATTTATGCCGGATGGCGGCATAAATGCCTTATCCGGCCTACGTTTCTGAGGAGGCCTGCGGGATACCCCCCGTAGGCCCGCGCAAGCGCAGCGCCGCCGGGCGGTCAGGCGCCGTACCGGCGGTAGTGCCGGATGGCGGCATAAATGCCTTATCCGGCCTACAGAAAACCGCCTTCCCCCGTTGGCCCGCGCAAGCGCAGCGCCGCCGGGCAGCTGGCCCAGGTTCCCTCAGTTCACCGTCAGGCGCAGGGCAAGATCCTGCGGGTAGGGGTCAAAATAGTTCTGCGCCTGCAGGTAGCGATCCGGATACTCGGCCAGATAGTGCTTAAGCAGCGTCAGCGGCGCGAGGATCGGCAGCAGCCCGGCGCGATAGTTGAGGATCACCTCCCGCAGCTCGCCGCGCTGGCGGCTGTTCAGCTGGTCGCGGAAATAACCCTGAATATGCATCAGCACGTTGGTGTGGTTTTTCCGCGAGGCGGGCCGCTTGAGGATCGCCATCAGCTTCTCGCGGTAGACCTCGAAGAAAGCCTCCAGATCCTCCCATTCATGCAGCGAGGCGACGAAGGGGCCGATCTCGCGGTAGCCCGCCTGGTGGTGAGCCAGCAGCTGCAGCTTGTAGCGGCTGTGAAAGGCCAGCAGGCCGTGGCGGGTCAGGCCGCGGGCGCGCAGGGCGTTGAGTTCATGCAGGGCGAAGACGCGCTCGACAAAATTCTCCCGCAGCAGCGGATCGTGCAGCCGGCCATCCTCTTCCACCGGCAGCCACGGGTAGCGCGCCATCAGGGCGCCGGTAAACAGCCCCACGCCTTCCTTACGCCCGCGATTGCCTTTTTCGTCATACAGCCGCACGCGCTCCATCCCGCAGCTCGGCGATTTGGCGCAGACGATAAAGCCCGACAGCTCGCCCAGGGTTGCCAGATGGGCGTTGGCGAAATCGGCCATCTTCTCCGTCACATCCTCGTGCGGGGCGTGGCTGAAGCGCATGCGGATCTCCCCGACCGGGGTCTGCACCAGCCGGAGCGCCGGGCGGGGAACGGGCAGGCCGATCGCCATCTCCGGGCAGACGGGCTTAAACGCCACCCACTGCGCGAGCTCATCCATCACAAAGCCCATACGCTTATGCCCGCCGTCGAATCGCACGGCTGAGCCGGTTAAACATCCGCTGATCCCAATGACAGGTTGCGTGTTCATGGCGCTGTCCTCTCTTCTGCTGTGGTTCGGGTAAAGAAAAGGGTCACGGTGGCCACCGTAATGCCGAATTTCTTCATCTCGGTTTTGTTAAACAAATGGCTGCCGTCCTGCAGGAACATCCAGTCGTCAAAGTGCAGCAGCCACCGGCTGCCGCTGGCCTCGACGTTCATGCTGTAGCGCCAGTGAAAGGCATTGCCTGCCGCCTGGCCGCTGGCCACGCCTTCGATATCCCCGGCGGTGCCCTGATAACGGTTATCGCCGGTGCGGCGAATGCGCCACACCCGCTGCTGTTTCTCGCCATCGTCATAGACAAAGCGCTCATGGAGCGTCAGGGTGTCGCCGACGACGTCGCCATCGATCGCGACATGGAAGCGGCGCAGCTGTTTGCCGCTGCGATCCTGCACCATCCCCCACGCCTCGGTTCGGCCCTGAAAATAGTGGAAGATGTCGAGGGCGGGCTGCTGCTGCCGGTACTCGGTGACCTCGGTGCTGCAGCCAGCGAGCATCAGCATCAGCAGCGCCAGGCCACGGGTCAGAATGCGTTTCATGGTGTACCTCCGATCAACTGCTGACGCAGTTCGGGATAAGTGGTGCGCGGATCGAGCCAGATGGCGAGAAAGCGGGTGCTGAACGCCGCCGACTGGCGCGGGCCGAGCGGGGTAAAGGCGGTCTGCGCGGCGCTGGCGCGGTACCAGAACTGCCCCTCGCCGCCGCTGACCACGAACGCCAGCTGGCTGCCCGGCGCGACGTCCGGCCAGATCCCCTGCAGCATGCGCAGCCAGGCTTCGCTGCGCGGCTCCTGCTGCAGAATGCCCTGCGCCTGCCACTGGTCGCGGGTGGCCTCCACCAGCGCCTCGCGATCGATGTCGCGCCGGTAGGTGATGATCAGCGCCCGATCCTGCTGCGGGCCGTCATACCGGCCATTGGGCGTGCGCAGCTGTGAGTGATAGACAGTGAACGGCCCCCAGGTGAGGGTCGCCTCGCCGACGCGGCGCCACGTCAGCCAGTCGGCGGCGTGGGCCGCCGGGGCGAGGGCGCTCAGCCACAGCAGTAACAGGGCGAATCTCATTTTTGCCTCCCCATCCCCAGATGGAACAACAGCATGAGCACCAGCCAGCCGCAGGCCATGGCGGCCACGGCAAGCGCCGTCGGTACCAGCAGGGTTATGGCTCCGAGGCGAGCGCCGATCAGGTAGGCCACCGGGCCGCCGACGGTGGCCGCCGCGGCCAGCACCCAGCCGGGAAGCGTCGTGGTGCGGGTCAGCCGGGTCCAGACGACGGCGAACATCAGCCACAGGGCCACCATCCACAGGGGCAGCAGGCTGTCGCCGGGAAAATCAATCAGCCCCGCCAGCGCCCAGCAGGCGTCCAGCCCGCAGCCCGCCGCGGCCAACAGCAGAGCGGGCGGACGACTGGCCGCCGGCAACCGCAGCCAGGCGAACAGCGCCAGCGTCAGCCAGATCAGCAGGCCGCGCTCGCGCAACATCACCACCAGCGTCCAGTAAACATCGAACGCGAGGGCCATCAGCAGGTGCTGCGCCGGGCGTGTCATACCCGCTCCGCGGTGAGCTGCACCACGCTGATGGTGCGGGCGTTAAATCCGGCTTCGCAGTAGCCGAAGTAGTAGAGCCACATCCGGCGGAAGCGCTCATCAAAGCCGAGCTTTTCAATATCCTGCCAGGCGTGGGTAAAACGCTGCCGCCAGTGCGCCAGGGTGCGGGCATAGTCCGGGCCCATGTCGAACAGGTTGCGCACCACAAAATCGGTATGGCGGGTCATCAGCTCGCTCATTGCCGTGATGCTGGGCAAAAAGCCGCCCGGGAAGATATAGCGCTGGATAAAATCGACGCTTTTGCTGTAGTCGCGATAGCGCTGATCCTGGATGGTGATCGCCTGCAGGGCCATTCTGCCGCCCGGGCGCAGGCGCGCCTGACAGGTGCGGAAAAAGGCCGGCAGGTAGCGCTGGCCCACCGCTTCAATCATCTCCACCGACACCAGTTTGTCGTACTCGCCGCGCAGATCGCGGTAGTCGCAGAGCAGCACCTCGACGCGATCCTGCAGCCCGGCGCGGGCCATGCGCTCGGTAGCCCAGCGGTGCTGCTCCCGGGAGAGGGTGGTGGTGGTGACCCGGCAGCCGTAATGGCGGGCGGCGTACTCGGCCAGCGCCCCCCAGCCGGTGCCAATCTCCAGCAGATGATCGCCGGGAGTGAGCGCCAGCTGGTCGCACAGGCGCGCCATCTTGGCCCGCTGGGCCTGGGTCAGATCCTGCTGGTCGTCGGCAAACAGCGCGCTGGAGTAGAGCAGATCGTCATCCAGAAAGTGGGCATAAAATTCGTTGCCGAGGTCGTAGTGGGCGGCGATGTTCTCCCGCGCCTGAGCGCGGGTGTTGCGGCGGGTCCAGTGGCGCAGGCGGGCGACGGGCTTGCCCAGCAGACGAAAGCCGCGCTCCAGACGCCCCAGCACCTCGCCGTTGCGCGCAAGGATCTGCAGCAGCGCCGTCAGCTGGTGGCTTTCCCAGTCGCCGTCCATCCAGGCCTCGGCCGCCGCCAGGCTGCCGCCGGTCAGCAGACGCCAGTACACCTCCGGCGTGCAGACCCGCGCCTCGGCGCGCAGCGCGGCGGCGGGGTCGCCAAAATGAAAAGTCTGCGCCCCTTCGCGCACGGTGAGCGAGCCTTCGCGGAGGCCGCTCAACAGACGAAAGAGCAGCCAGCGCGCGAGCCGCACGTTGCGCGGCACATCGGGTTCAAGCGCAAAGACGGGATCGGTCATGAGCGTTCACTCCTGCTGACAGGATGGTTGTACAGCGGCACGCGCTTCAGCCACAGCCGCAGCGCCTGCCAGTAGATGGCGAGGACGGTTTTCAGGGTCATCATCGGCAGACGCAGCAGCAGCCCGCGCAGGTTGGCGCGGGTTAACGGCACGCGGCTCAGGGCCAGCGTGGCGTCGAACACCTTGCTGGCCTGATGGTTTTCAATGTGCATGTGCAGCGTTTTGCCGGGCGCGTTGAAGCGCCAGTGATAGACCATGTCCATCGGGTTAAACGGCGAAACGTGAAAGGCTTTCTCCAGCGGGCGCGCCTGCTGGCCGTCCACCGCGTAGTAATGACGCTCATTCCACGGCGTGTTGCGCACTTCGGCCAGCACCCAGCGCAGGGTGTCGGCCTCGTCATAGCAGTAGTAAAAGTTGACCGGATTAAAATGGAAGCCGAAGTAGCGCAGCTGGGTCAGGAGCATCACGCGTCCCGCCGGGCGGCAGCCGGTCAGGCTCTCCAGCCGGTTCAGCGCCTGAGCCTTCAGCGGCGCGCCCAGCGGATAATCGGCGTCGTACCAGGCGGCGGCGGCCAGGCGGTTGCGGCGGATGCCCGCCTCAGGCAGCCTGTCCAGTTCGTCGAGGTCAAGCCAGGCCATAAACAGGCGGTAGACGAAGTGGTGCGCCTTCGGCTGCAGGCGACGGTGGCGCAGGACGCCCTGATAGAGGCAGCTGTTCATTTCAGTTGCCCTCCGCCGCGGCGATGCCCTGCACCACGTCGAGCGCGCTGCGCACCCCGTCCTCATGAAAGCCGTTGTACCAGTAAGCCCCGCAGTACCAGCTCCGCCGCTGGCCGTTAATCTCGTCGCGCCGCAGCTGGGCCGACCAGCTTTGCGGGTTAAACAGCGGATGCTCATAGACGAAGCGCTGCCAGACGTAGCGCTCGTCCACCGGCGCGTCCGGGTTCAGGGTGACGCAGAACAGCGGCGCGCCCGCGGGCAGCCCCTGGAGAATATTCATGTTGTAGGTGACGCAGGCCCGGGCCCGATCCCCATCGCTCAGGCGATAGTTCCAGCTGGCCCAGGCGCGCTGACGCGCCGGCAGCCAGCGCGGATCGCTGTGCAGCACCACCTCGTTGCGCTGCCAGCCGATGTCCCCGAGAACTTCGCGTTCGGCGTCGGTGGGCGCCGCCAGCATCGCCAGCGCCTGCGCGGAGTGGCAGGCGAAGATCACCTGGTCAAATTGCGCCTCCCCGGACGCCAGCCGCAGGGTAACCCCTGTCGAGTGGCGCTCCACCTGCTGCACCGGCGCGTTGAGCCGCAGGTCCAGGCGGTCGCCGAGCCTGGCGAGCAGGGCGCGAACGTATTCCCGGGAACCGCCGGGCACTACGTACCACTGCGGGCGATCGCGAATGTCCAGCAGGCCGTGGTGTTCAAAGAAGCGCAAAAACAGCGGCAGCGGGAAGCGGCGCATCTCCTGCAGCGACGACGACCAGATGGCCGCCCCCATCGGCAGGATATAGTGGCGGGCGAAGAAGGGGCTGAAGCGGTGGCGGGCGAGGAAGCTCTCCAGCGTCGCCCCCGGATCCAGCGCCTCGGTCAGCGCCAGTTTCGCCAGCCGGTTGAAGCGGACGATCTCGCTCAGCAGCCCCCAGAAGGCCGGCTTCAGTAGATTGCGCCGCTGGGCGAAGAGCGAGGTCAGGCTGTGGCCGTTGTACTCCAGGCCGCTGGCCGGGTTGTGGACCGAGAAGCTCATCTGCGTTTTTTGCCCGTCGATCCCCAGCTCGCTGAGCAGGCCCATAAAGCGCGGATAGGTGCGATCGTTGTAGACAATAAATCCGGTATCGATGGCCCAGGTGCCCTGCGGCGTGGCGACATCCACGGTGGCGGTGTGGCCGCCCGGCGCGGCGCCCGCTTCGAACAGCGTCACCTGATGGTGTCCGGCCAGCCGCCAGGCGCAGGTCAGCCCGGCGATGCCGCTGCCGATGATGGCGATGTTCATGAGCGCACCATCCTGCGCAACAGCAGGCGCTGTATACCTGACGGCAGGCTGGCCAGCAGCCGCAGGGCCAGGCTGAAGCCGGTGGGGAAGGCGATGTGGTTTTTGCCCTTCGCCAGGCCGTGGCGGATCGCCGCCACCGCCCGATCGACGCTCACCCGGCCGGGCATGGCAAAGTCGTTTTTGCGCGTCAGCGGGGTGTCGACGAAGCCTGGAGAGACCACCGTGACGGCGACCCCTTTCGGCTCCCAGTCCAGACGCAGGCTATTGGCAAACCAGGTCAGCGCCGCCTTGGAGGCGCCATAGGCTTCCGCGCGCGGGAAGGGCAGCCAGTGCGCCATGGAGCTGACCAGCACCACCCGATCGCCTGCCTCCAGCTGCGTCTGCAGCGCCGCCAGGCAGTTTACCGGCCCGAGGAAGTTGGTGGTCATCACCCGCTCCACGAGGGCGGCATCCACCTGCCCGTGGTCGAGGTATTCGCAGGTGCCGGCGCAGAGAATGATCAGGTCGGCAAAACAGCCCGTCAGCGCCTGGCGACAGGCGTCCCTGTCTGTCATATCGAACAGGCGCGCGCTGATGTTGGGGCTGAACTGCTGCAGCGCCGTCAGGCGCGACGCATCGCGCCCGCAGGCGATGACCAGGTGGCCATCCGCCGCGAAGGATTTCGCCAGGCCGGCGCCAATCCCGGAGCTGGCGCCGGTGATAAGCACCGTCATCATGAGCGCACCCTCCGTTTCACGCCGCGTACCGCCCAGCCCAGCAGGGGAAGATGCTCGTAGATCATCTCCCCGGCGTCGTAGTAGTCGCGCTGGTGGAGAACCTGCTCCCCGGCAATGTCCACCACCGAGCAGCCCGGCAGGGCCAGGGTTTCTCCGCCGGCAATACGCGGATGCGACCAGTGCATGGTCCAGGTTACGGCGAACCGCTGACCGTCGCAGAGCGGCGCGTCGATGGTGAACCGGCACTGCTCCACGTTGGCCAGCAGATGGGTAAAGTAGCGCTGGATGGCGAACAGCCCCTGGTGCTGACCAAAAGGATCGCTCAGCGTCGCGTCCGGATGGTACAGCGCGGCCAGCGCCGTGGGCGGCTGCGCATCCAGCCCGGCGTAGTACTCAACGAAACGACGAATGACGGACGGCGTGGTGCTCATGGATCACATCCTGGCTAAACACGGTGGCGTAATGGCATACTTAAAACTTACACAAATAAAATTATTTGTCCAAGTTTGTGGAAAAATATATTTTATTTATGTTTAAAATCATGTTGTTATGATTAGTGTCTTAAAGGGCGAAAAACGCGGGTTGCACGAAGGGCAAACGTGCGCCCGCCGCGCCGCCGGGCGCAGGCGGAACAGAGAGTGGGGTAAGTGAAAACCGGGGGTTAGAGCGGGATCACCTCGAGGGAGACGACCTGCTGCTGCCAGAGTTCGACCTGCCTCTGACGAGCGGCGGAGAGTTTGCCGCTGGTGACCAGCAGCCAGTTGCGCTGGGGGAAAATCTCCGGCGCCAGGGCGGCGGGAGGCACCGGCAGGACGTCGATGCGATGGCCCTGGCCGGTGCGTTTGAGCGCTTCAAGCCAGATTTCGCAGGCGTCGGTCAGGTGCCAGCCGGTGATCAGAAAGTTGTCCCCGGGCGCCTTCTTGTCGCCTTCGAGGCAAAACGAGGTGTAGGCGATGATGATGCCGTCGAGGATTTCGCGCAGGGTCATGATGGCCGGCACGTTGGCGGAGACCTGGCTGCGCAGCGGACGCAGCACCTCGGTCACCAGCTCCTGGCGCGGATATTCGCGGCCGGCATCGTAGATCAGCTGGCGCAGGGACTCGATTTTTCCCTCTTTCAGCCGCTGCAGCATGGTCTCCTGCAGCGTCAGCCAGTTGTTGGTGCGCCGCGCGCCGGGGCGCGACAGCAGGGGCTTCACCTGGCTGACCGGCACCCCTTTTTTCACCCAGTCGAGGATTTTAAGCGCCTGCTGGACGTCGTCATCGCTGTACAGACGGTGTCCACCATCGGTGCGCAGCGGCTTGAGCAGGCCATAGCGGCGCTGCCAGGCGCGAAGCGTGGTCGCATTTATCCCGCAAAGTCGGGCAAATTCGCCGATGGAGTAAGGCATGGAGGCCACCTGTTAACAAAGAATATTCTCAATATACTACGAATCACGTCGGCTGGCGTGAAGTGTAGCGGCTTTGCACTACACTTTTCCCAACCGCGTAAATGAAAGGAGTTCTCATGAAGCTATGGCCTGTTGTCACTGGCGTCGCTATCGCGTTGACCCTGGTGGCCTGCAAATCGCCCACCCCGCCGAAGGGCGTTCAGCCGATTAGCGGGTTTGACGCCAGCCGTTACCTCGGGAAATGGTATGAGGTCGCCCGCCTGGAGAATCGCTTCGAGCGAGGCCTGGAGCAGGTGACCGCCACCTACGGCGCCCGCAGCGACGGGGGGATCAGCGTCGTCAATCGCGGTTATGACCCGGTCAAAAAACGCTGGAATGAGAGCGACGGGAAAGCCTATTTCACCGGCGCCCCCACCACCGCGGCGCTGAAGGTGTCGTTCTTCGGGCCGTTCTACGGCGGCTATAACGTGATCCGTCTGGACGACGACTACCAGTATGCGCTGGTCAGCGGCCCCAACCGCGACTATCTGTGGATCCTGTCGCGTACCCCCACCATTCCGGCGGCGGTGAAGCAGGATTACCTGAATACCGCGCGCGAACTGGGCTTTGACGTCGATCGACTGGTGTGGATCCGCCAGACGCCGCGCTAGCCTCGCCCCTTAGCGACTGAGCATGCCAGAGTAAGCCGCATATAGCCCGGCCAGCGCCGCCACGTTCAGCGCCACGCTGATGAAAAACCACGTCCGGAAGGGCTGCTTTTGCGTTTTATGACGAAAACACTGCTGGCCGAGGATCGCCCCCGGCCAGCCTCCCGCCAGGCCGAGCACCAGCAGCGTGGTTTCCGGCACCCGTCGCCAGGCTTTGCGCGCCGCCAGCTTGTCGGCGCCATAGATAAGCCATGTCAGAAGGCTGCTCAGTAAAAACCACATCGCCAGCGGGTAGGGGAGCAGGGCGCTGCCCACAGCGGTGAGCAGCAGCAGGGAATAACATACCAGGTTCAGATTCATAGGGACGTTCACGCCGGCCAGAAGAATGGCGCCACTATAGCCAATTTCCCGGACCGGCGTAAACGCGGTGGGCTAGCGGCCGCGCTTGCCCCGATGCCGGGACAGCCACATCAGCTTATACGCCGCCGGAATAATAAACAGCGACAGCAGCGGGGCGGTGATCATTCCGCCAATCATCGGCGCGGCGATGCGGCTCATCACCTCCGACCCGGCGCCGGTGCCCCATAAAATCGGCAGCAGGCCGGCGATAATCACCGCCACGGTCATCGCCTTCGGCCGCACGCGCAGTACTGCCCCCTGATACAGCGCCTCGTCGAGCTTCCCGGCGCTGAAGGTCTGCGGGTTCTCCAGCGCCGGCTCCGCCTCGATGGCGTGGCGCAGGTACATCAGCATCACCACGCCAAACTCCGCGGCCACGCCGGCCAGGGCGATAAAGCCGGTGCCGGTGGCCACCGACAGATGGAAGCCCATCCAGTAGAGGAACCAGATCCCGCCCACAAGGGCGAACGGCACGCTGGCGATGATCAGGAGCGCCTCGCCGACGCGGCGGAACGCCAGGTACAGCAGCACAAAGATAATCATCAGCGTCATCGGCACCATCAGCTTCAGCTTCTGATTGGCGCGCTCCAGCAGCTCAAACTGCCCGGAATACGACACGCTGATGCCCGGCTTCAGCTTCACCTCCTTGCCGATGGCCTGCTGCAGATCGTGCACCACTGACACCATGTCGCGGTCGCGGGCATCGATGTAGATCCAGCTGGTGGGGCGGGCGTTCTCGGTCTTCAGCATCGATGGCCCGCTGACCACCTTCACCTCGGCGACGTCGCCGAGGACGATCTGCTGCTTCAGCGGGGTGAGGATCGGCAGCTGGCGCAGGGTCTGCGGGCTGTCGCGGTAGCTCTGCGGATAGCGGATGTTGATCGGATAGCGCTCGACCCCCTCCACCGTTTCGCCGACCATCGCCCCGCCGATAGCGGACGAGACGAACAGCTGCACGTCGCCGACGGTCATCCCGTAGCGGGCCGCCTTCTCACGCTGAATATCAATGTCGAGGTAGCGCCCGCCCACCAGCCGCTCGGCTAACGCCGAGGTCACGCCCGGCACGCTGCGCGCGACCCCCTCAATTTGCCCGGCGATGGCGTCGATATCGGCCAGGTTAGTGCCGGAAACTTTAATGCCGATCGGGCTCTTGATGCCGGTGGAGAGCATGTCGATGCGGTTGCGGATCGGCGGCACCCACAGGTTCGCCAGACCCGGCAGGCGCACGGTCTTGTCCAGTTCGTCGACGATCTTCTCCATGGTCATCCCCGGCCGCCATTGATCCTGCGGTTTAAGCTGAATGGTGGTCTCCACCATCTCCAGCGGCGCTGAGTCGGTAGCGGTGTCTGCCTTACCCGTTTTGCCGAACACCCGCGCCACCTCCGGCACCGTCATGATCAGCTTGTCGGTCTTCTGCAGCATATCCGCCGCCTGCGAGGCGGAGATCCCGGGCAGCGTTGACGGCATATACAGCAGATCGCCCTCGTTGATCTGCGGCAGAAACTCGCCGCCGACCCGGTTAAGCGGCCAGACAACCGTCAGGATCGACAGGAGCGCGATCAGCAGGGTGGTCTTCGGCCAGTGCAGGACCTTCAGCAGCAGCGGATGGTAAATGCGGATCAAAAAGCGGTTCAGCGGGTTACTGCTCTCCGCCGGGATCCTGCCGCGGATCCAGAAGCCCATCAGGATCGGGATCACCATGATCGCCAGCAGCGCCGCTCCGGCCATCGACCAGGTTTTGGTGAAGGCCAGCGGGCCGAACAGTTTGCCCTCCTGGCCTTCGAGGGTGAAAATGGGGATAAACGACAGGGTGATGATCAGCAGGCTGATAAACAGCGCCGGGCCAACCTCCACCGAGGCATCGGTAATGATTTTCCAGCGCCTGTCGTTGCCGAGCTTCTCTCCCGGATGCTGATGCGTCCACTCCTCCAGCCGCTTGTGGGCGTTCTCAATCATCACGATGGCGGCATCGACCATCGCCCCCACCGCAATGGCGATCCCGCCCAGCGACATGATGTTGGCGTTGAGCCCCTGGAAATGCATCATGATAAAGGCGAAGCACAGGCCGAGCGGCAGGGAGATAATCGCCACCAGCGCCGAGCGCACGTGCCACAGGAACAGGGCGCAGACCAGGGCGACGACGATAAACTCTTCCAGCAGCTTGTGGCTGAGGTTATCGATGGCGCGGTCGATAAGCTGGCTGCGGTCGTAGGTGGTGACCACTTCAACCCCTTCCGGCAGGCTGCTTTGCAGCGACGCCAGTTTTTCTTTGACCGCCGAGATCGCTTCCCGGGCGTTCTTGCCGGAGCGCAGGATCACCACGCCGCCGGCCACTTCGCCTTCGCCGTTCAGTTCGGCAATGCCGCGGCGCATCTCCGGGCCGACCTGCACCCGCGCGACGTCGCCGAGATAGACCGGCACGCCGTTATCGCCGGTTTTCAGTACAATGTTTTTGAAGTCGTCGAGGGTCTGCAGATAGCCGCTGGCGCGCACCATATATTCGGCTTCCGCCAGTTCGACCGAAGAGCCGCCCGCCTCCTGGTTAGAGGCGTCCAGCGCCGATTTCACCTCGCCGAGGCTGATGCCGTACTGGGTCAGCTTCATCGGGTCGACAACTATCTGGTACTCCTTGACCACGCCGCCCACCGACGCCACTTCCGAGACGTTAGGAATGGTTTTCAGCTCATATTTTAAGAACCAGTCCTGCAGGGAGCGCAGTTCGGCGAGATCGTGCTTGCCGCTGCGGTCGACCAGCGCGTACTCGAAGACCCAGCCGACGCCGGTGGCGTCCGGGCCCATTTCGGCGCTGACTCCGGCGGGCAGTTTGCCCTGCACCTGGTTGAGATACTCCAGCACCCGCGAGCGCGCCCAGTAAGGGTCGGTGCCGTCTTCAAAAATCACATACACATAAGAGTCGCCAAACTGCGAGAAGCCGCGCACCGTTCTGGCGCCGGGCACCGACAGCATGGTGGTGGTTAGCGGCCAGGTGACCTGGTTTTCGACAATCTGCGGCGCCTGCCCCGGATAGCTGGTTTTGACGATCACCTGTACGTCGGAGAGATCCGGCAGGGCGTCCACCGGGGTGTGGACGATGGTCCAGGTCCCCCAGAGGCTGAGAAACAGCGCGCCCATCATCACCAGGAAGCGGTTGGCCACCGAGCGGCGGATAATCCATTCAATCATTGTTCCGTTCCTCAGTGCGCGTGGGCGGCAGCGGCATCAGGGGCCTGCGCGCGCATGCGCTCCAGCGCGCCGGCGATATTGGCTTCCGAGTCGATCAGGAACAGGCCGCTGGCGACCACCTTCTCGCCCTCCTGCAGCCCGCTGCGAATGGCCGTGACGCCATTGGATTCATGGAAAACCTGGACCTGCTTCGGCACGAAGCGGCCCTCGTTATCCATGGTGATCACCCGCTGCTCGCTGCCGCTGTCGATCAGCGCTTTGGAGGGGATCAGCAGCATTGGTTCGCTGTCACTGGTCAGCTGCAGATAGGCGTTCATCCCCGGCTTCAGCGCTTCATCCGGGTTGTTCACCTGCAGGCGTAGCTGCAGGGTGCGGGTGGCGCTATCGACGCTGGGGAGAATCGTCCATTTGCTGATGCGGAAGGTTTTGTCCGGCCAGGCGGGAACCTGAATGCGGAACTGCGAGGCGTCTTTAATCAGCCAGGCGATGGACTCGGGGACCGCCACGCTGACCCACACCGGGTCCATGCCCTGAATTTTCGCCACCACGTTATCTTTGGCGATGTTCATTCCGGCGCGCAGATCGAAGGCGGTGATCACCCCGTCGATGGGCGCCTTGAGGGTGAAGCGGGTCTGGATCTTGCGCGTGGCTTTCAGGCGGCGGATATCGTCGTCCGGCATTCCGGCGAGACGCAACCGCTCGAGGATCCCCTCGACCTGGGTGGCGGTGCCGCCGGTCTCCTGCAATAGCAGGTATTCGCTCTGCGCTTCCACCCAGTCCGGGATGGTCAGTTCCAGCAGCGGCGTACCTTGTTGCACTTTGTCGCCGACGGTCAGGGGATAGACTTTATTGATAAAGCCCGCCGCCCGCGCCTGCATAATCACGTACTGGTACTCGTTGTAGCTGATGTTGGCCGGGAAGGTCTGGGCGTAGCGCAGCGGCCCGCGGGTGACGGCGGCGGTTTTCACCCCGAGATTCTGAGTCTGCGTCGGGTCGATACGCACCCCCGGCGCACCGGCGGCGGCACTCTCCTCATCGGCGTATTTCGGCACCAGGTCCATATCCATAAACGGCGATTTACCCGGTTTATCAAAGCGAGTGTTCGGGTACATCGGGTCGTACCAGAACAGCACTTTTCGCTGCTGCTCGGCCGCCGGGGCGGCGGCGGCAGCGTCGAGGGGCGGCGCCATCCGGGTATACAGCGCTGCGGTGAGCGCGCCGCCGATCGCCATGCTGCCGAGGATCAGCGCCGTGTTTTTCAGTGTCAGGGATGCCATGTGTCGTCCATTCAGTTGTTGAGGAGCCTACCGTCGCCGGGCCATTAGTGGGCGCGGATATCCTGTAACAGCGACAGATTGCCCTGCTGAACGAAGGTGAAGTCCACGCTGTCGCCGTCCTTCACATTGTTGAGCTGGGTCTGCGGGGTGATGGTGAAGCGCATGGTCATCGGCGGCCAGTTCACCGCCGGGATGGCTTCGTGGGCAATGGTGATTTTTTTGCTATCCATATCAATGGCTTTAATGACCCCTTTGCCGCTGATGCTTTGCGTCTGCGCGGCGGCGGGCTGTTCGTGCATCGCCATGCCGGTGTGCGGGTCGGCGGCCTGGGCGGCGAACACCGCGCCAGAAATCAGAGTGAACAGGGCGACTTTAGACAGTGAATTCATAATCAAGACTCCTCGGGTTATTCCATCCAGCCGCCGCCGAGGGCGGTGAACAGGGTGATTTCATTTGCCTGACGGGAATAGTTGAGTTCCAGCAGGGTTTGTCGGGTGGTGAAAATGTCGCGCTGGGCGCTCAGCACTTCGATGTAGCTGACCGCGCCGTGGCGATAGAGCGCGGTGGCGCGCTGCAGGGTGATATTGAGTGAAGCGAGATAGCGCTCCTGGGCGGCGATCTGATCGGCCAGGCTTTGGCGCAGGGCCAGCGCGTCGGCCACTTCCTTAAAAGCGGACTGAATTTTTTGCTCGTAGTTGACCACCTGCTGCTGCTGGCGGATCTCCGCCAGATCGAGGTTGGCCTGATTGCGCCCGGCGTTGAAAATCGGAATGTCGATTTTGGGGATGAAGTTCCACATCGCGCTGCCGGCGTTAAACAGGCTGGTGAGCTCGCTGCTGCTGCCGGAGAGCGAGCTGGTCAGGGTGATCGACGGGAAGAAGGCCGCCCGCGCGGCGCCGATGTTGGCGTTGGCCGCCCGCAGGCTGTGTTCGGCCTCTAAAATATCTGGCCGCTGCAGCAGGATCGCTGAAGAGAGCGACGGCGGCAGGGTTACGCCTTGCAGGTCGACGGCGCTGCTGGCGCTATCGTCCGGCAGATGTTGATAACTACCGAGCAACAGCTGCAGAGCGTTATTAGCCTGCGCCAGCTGGCCCTGCCGCCTGGCGATCTCGGCGCGGGTGCTCTCGATCATCCCCCGCGCCTGCTCCAGCGCCAGGACGGTGGTGCTGCCGGTCAGCAGCTGTTTTTCAACGAACGCGTAAGACTGCTGATAGTTTTGCAGGGTGTCGTTGGCCACCTGCAGCTGCGCTGCCGCCAGCCGCTGGTTGAAGTAGCTTTGTGAAACGTTAGCAATCAGCAGGATATGCACTGCGCGCCGTGCCTCTTCGCTGGCGAAGAAGTTCTCCCGGTCGGCCTCGCTGAGGTTTTTCAGCCGGCCAAAGAAGTCGAGGTCATAGTTGAGATTCAGCCCGGCGGCGTAATCGTTGCTGGTGGTGGTGTCGCCTTTAAGCTTGCCGCCGTAGGTGGTGCTACCGTCACCGTTCAATTGCGGGTAGCGGTCGGCATCGGTCACCCGATACTGGGCGCGGGCTTCCTGCACTTTCAGCGTCGCCATCCGCAGATCGCGGTTGTTGGTCAGCGCGGTGCCTATCAGGCTTTTCACCTGCGGGTCGACGAAAAAGGTTCGCCAGCCGGTCTCCTGATAGCTCGCGGTTGCGGGAACCAGCTTGTTCTGGCTGAGAGAGAACTGCTGCGGTACCGGCGCGGCGGGGCGCTGGTAGTCCGGAGCGAGCGAGACACAGCCGGTTAAGGCGAGTATCACGCTGAGGGTAAGAAGCGTTATTGGGCGCATGGCGGCAGACGTTTTCGACGATTTATCCATGGCGGCTACTTTACGTAGCGGCCTCTGTTCAGGACGTGACAGGAAAATGACAAAGCTGTCATTTTCCTGATATTTCATTGCTATCCGGAGGCGCTCCTCTAAAATTGAATACCCGCACAGAACGCGCGTGAAGGAGCCGGCGGTGAAGATTTTGATTGTCGAAGATGAGAAGAAAACCGGGGAGTACCTGACCAAAGGGCTTACCGAGGCTGGCTTCGTCGTCGACCTGGCCGATAACGGCCTTAACGGCTATCACCTGGCGATGACCGGCGACTATGATCTGCTTATCCTCGACATCATGCTGCCGGACGTGAACGGCTGGGATATCGTGCGCATGCTGCGCGCCGCCGGGAAAGGCATGCCGATCCTGCTGCTTACCGCGTTGGGCACCATTGAGCATCGGGTGAAGGGGCTGGAGCTGGGCGCCGACGACTATCTGGTGAAGCCGTTCGCCTTTGCGGAACTGCTGGCGCGGGTGCGGACGCTGCTGCGTCGCGGGGCGGCGGTCATTGTCGAAAGCCAGTTTCAGGCGGCGGATCTCAGCGTCGATCTGGTCAGCCGTAAGGTGACGCGCGGCGCCACCCGCATCACCCTGACCAGCAAGGAGTTCACTCTGCTGGAGTTCTTCCTGCGCCATCAGGGCGAAGTGCTGCCGCGTTCGCTGATTGCCTCGCAGGTGTGGGATATGAATTTCGACAGCGATACCAACGCGATAGATGTGGCGGTGAAGCGGCTGCGCGCCAAAATCGATAACGACTTCGAGCCGAAGCTGATCCAGACTGTGCGCGGCGTCGGCTATATGCTTGAGGTGCCGGATGGTCGCTAAGCGCCCCTTTTCCCTGGCTACCCGGCTGAGTTTCTTTATTAGCCTCGCCACCATCATCGCCTTCTTTGCCTTCACCTGGATCATGATCCATTCGGTGAAGGCGCATTTTGAAGAGCGCGACGTTCACGATCTCAGGCAGCTCAGCACCACCCTGGAGACGGTCCTCGACCACGCTGACTACCCGCAGGCGCGGCGGCTGGAGATCGTGAAGAATATCATTGCGGGCTACGCCAACGTCTTTATCTGCCTGGACGATGGGCAGGGCAATATTCTGTTCCAGTCACCCAACGGGCCGGATCTCAGCCATATGCTGAGTACGCCAGGCCTGGCGATGCAGCTCCGCGACGGGAATGTGATTTCATGGACCGACCCGCAGCCGCGGGCAATGGCGCACGATAATCATCAAATGGAGACCCGTGCCTGGCGGCTGATCATGCTGCCGCTGGGCAAGCAGGCGGATGGCAAGCCGGCGTACCATCTGCTGATGGCCTTATCCATCGATTTTCACCTGCACTATATTAATGAGCTGAAAGCGAAGCTGATTTCCGCCGCGTCGATAATCAGCCTGCTGATCATCGCCATCGTGCTGTTTGTGGTCTATCAGGGGCATAAGCCTATCCGCCAGATCAGCCGGCAGATCCAGAATATTACCTCGCGGGATCTCGACGTGCGCCTCGACCCGCAGGCGGTGCCTATCGAACTGGAGCGGCTGGCGCTGTCCTTTAACCATATGCTGGAGCGAATGGAGGATGTCTTTACCCGCCAGTCGAACTTCTCCGCCGATATCGCCCATGAGATCCGCACGCCGATCACCAACCTGGTGACGCAAACCGAAATCGCCTTAAGCCAGAGCCGCAGCCAGCCGGAGCTGGAAGAGGTGCTCTACTCCAATCTTGAAGAGTTCTCGCGCATGTCGCGGATGGTCAGCGATATGCTGTTCCTCGCCCAGGCCGATAACAACCAGCTGATCCCCGAACAGCGGGAACTGGATCTGGCTGAGGAGGTGCATAAGGTGTTTGAGTTTTTCGAGGCGTGGGCGGAAGAGAAAGCGGTAGCGCTGCGCTTTGACGGCAGCCCCTGCCGGGTGACGGGCGATCCGTTGATGCTGCGGCGGGCGATCAGCAACTTGCTGTCGAACGCGATCCGCTACACCCCGGCTGGCCAGGCGGTGACGATCGCGCTGAGCGAAAGCGCGGAGACGATCCGCCTGGTGGTGGAGAACCCCGGTACGCCGATTGCCGCCGAACATCTGCCGCGGCTGTTTGACCGTTTCTATCGCGTCGACCCCTCGCGCCAGCGCAAAGGGGAGGGCAGCGGCATCGGCCTGGCGATTGTGAAATCCATCGTCAGCGCCCACCACGGCAGCGTGGCGGCGCAGTCCGATCTGCGCTCGACGCGGTTTATTGTGGTGCTGCCGAAACAGGCGCAATAACGGCTGATAGCCAGCGGGCAGCGCCAGGCGGCTGCCCGTAGTCGTACCGCGGCTTACTCTTCGAAGTACCAGTAGCCTTGATTAATCAGGCGCGTCAGTTCGCTCACAAACGCCGGGTTTTGCAGGCCGCTGCCGAGCTCCTCCTGGCCTAATGAGGTATAGCGGCATAATGCATCCAGCGCTTCGGCATCGGTGGTGTCCAGCTGTTCGCTATGCACGAAGAAGCTGTCGCCAATATGCAGAACGCGCAGGCCGCTCAGGCGAGAAAGTTTTTCGCCGCCCAGCAGCGCATCGACGACTTCCTCTTCTTCATACGGTGGTTCCGCCGGCGCAATATCCAGCTCGTGACGCGGGGTGGTGACGAAACTGCCGAACCACTGCTTGAAGTCTTCCGGCTGGCGAATCATGTCGATCATCATGCCGCGCAGACGTTCGAGTTCATACTCTTCAACCCGGCCCGGATGCTCGCGGCAGGTGAGGTCCGGATCGCTATAGTGCTCGCCGCCGAGATCGTTCTCCAGCACATAGTCGGCGAAGCTGCTGATCAGGTCGCGCCCGTTTGGCCCGCGGAAACCCACGGAGTAGTTCAGCGCGGTTTCGTGGGTGATACCATCGTGCGGGAATCCAGGTGGAATATAGAGGATATCGCCCGGCTGCAGATCCTCATCAATAATCGGCGGGAACGGGTCGACGTGCAGCAGCGCGGGATGCGGGCAGAACTGACGCATCGGCAGCTTATCGCCCACGCGCCAGCGGCGGCTGCCCATGCCCTGAATAATAAAGACGTCATACTGATCGATATGCGGCCCGACGCCGCCGCCGGGGACGGAGAAGGAGATCATCAGGTCGTCCAGACGCCAGTCCGGCAGTACGCGGAACGGTCGCACCAGCTCGGCGGCCGGCATATGCCAGTGGTTTACCGCCTGGGCCAGCAGCGACCAGCCGGTCTCGCCCAGGCCATCGAAATGTTCAAAAGGTCCATTGCTGGCCTGCCATTTACCGTTGGCCAGACTGACCAGCCGGCTGTCGACTTCCGGCTCCATGGCTAACCCGGCCAGCTCGTCCGGGGTAATCGGGTCGACGAAGTCCGGAAACGCGTTTTTTAAAACCACCGGCTGCTTTTGCCAGTATTTCTCTAAAAACTCGGGCCAGTTAATGTTGAGTTGATAAGCCATCGATTATTACCAGTAAGAAGAAACGGGCCTGATTATAGAAACGGGGGCTGGGCGGGCGCTTTGTCGTGGGTCAAGAGTGGCGCTTAATTCACCATCGGCGCGATAATGGCGTTGGGTAAGAGAGAATAATCACATTTTTGCCAAAAACCAATTTTCGAGTTAGCTACGCTGCAGGCCGCATGAACACTGGGATGGCGGCTTTAATGGTAGGAAGAGGAATAAGCGAAAAGTTCAAATAATGAGCGGTCGATAAGATTTTTCTATTTTAACCCTTGCTACTTCCGACGAACTCCCTATAATGCGCTCCCACTGACACGGCAGATGTGAATCACTTCACACAAACAGCCGGTTCGGTTGAAGAGAAAAATCCTGAAAAACGGGTTGACTCTGAAAGAGGAAAGCG
>NZ_JBEAHS010000002.1:0-192841 GCF_040062505.1 Klebsiella sp. JN_Kp127 | reverse complement strand
TGTCAGCCTGCGAGAGGACCCTCCAGGCCGGATAAGGCGCAGCCGCCACCCGGCATAAAAACGGCTCCGTGCCCGCTGTCATCGCCCGGCGGCGCTGCGCTTGCCGGGCCTGGGGGGAGCCTACGGGAGGACCCCCCCAGGCAGGGGAATGCGATAAGCCGCTATCCGGGAAGCTGGACTAGATCCGGGTTCCCCACAGATCGTATTCGTCGGCGTGCTCGACTTTCACCCGCACCACGTCGCCCGGCTTAACGCGGGTTTCGCCGTTCAGGTAGACCGCGCCGTCGATTTCCGGGGCGTCGGCCATGCTGCGGCCAATTGCGCCTTCTTCATCCACTTCATCCACCAGCACCAGGATTTCGCGGCCCACTTTTTCCTGCAGACGCTCGGCAGAGATCTGCTGCTGCAGCTGCATAAAGCGGTTCCAGCGCTCCTCTTTCACCTCTTCCGGCACCTGGTCCGCCAGCTCATTGGCGGTGGCGCCTTCAACCGGGCTGTACTTGAAGCAGCCGACGCGGTCGAGACGCGCCTCTTTCAGGAAGTCGAGCAGCATCTGGAAATCTTCTTCCGTTTCGCCCGGGAAGCCCACGATAAAGGTGGAGCGCAGGGTCAGATCCGGGCAGATTTCACGCCACTGCTTGATGCGCGCCAGCTGACGGTCCGCGGATCCTGGACGCTTCATCAGCTTCAGGATACGCGGGCTGGCGTGCTGCAGCGGAATATCGAGGTACGGCAGAATTTTGCCTTCCGCCATCAGCGGGATCACATCGTCGACGTGCGGGTACGGGTAGACATAGTGCAGGCGCACCCAGATGCCGAGCTTCGCCAGCTCTTCGCACAGGCTGACCATGCTGGTCTTCACCGGCATACCGTTGTGGAAACCGGTGCGGTGCTTGACGTCGACGCCGTAGGCGGAGGTGTCCTGCGAAATCACCAGCAGCTCTTTCACGCCAGCGTCAGCGAGGCGTTTGGCTTCCGCCAGCACTTCGCCAATCGGACGGCTCACCAGATCGCCGCGCATGGACGGAATAATGCAGAAGGTGCAGCGATGGTTGCAGCCTTCGGAAATTTTTAAGTAGGCGTAGTGGCGCGGCGTCAGCTTAACGCCCTGTTCCGGCACTAGGCTCAGGAACGGGTTGTGCTTCGGCTTTGGCGTATAGTGGTGGACGTGCTCCAGCACCTGCTCATAGCTGTGCGGACCGGTGATCTCCAGCACCTTCGGGTGCACTTCGCGGATCTGATCCTCTTTTGCGCCGAGACAGCCGGTGACGATCACCTTACCGTTCTCTTTCAACGCTTCGCCGATCGCTTCCAGCGATTCCTGCACAGCGCTGTCGATAAAGCCGCAGGTGTTAACGATCACCATATCGGCGTTGTCGTAGGTAGGTACGACGTCATAACCTTCGGTGCGCAGTTCGGTCAGGATACGCTCTGAGTCCACGAGGTTTTTCGGGCAGCCCAGGGAGACGAAGCCGATTTTCGGCTGGTGCGTGACATTGCTCATAGCTTAAAAAGTGTTCAATTATTGGAATGGTCAGGGCAGGAATTCTACAGATCTTTGCGAAAAAGAGTATAGCTCCGTCACGGTTAATGGTGAAAAAGCGCACCCAACCCTGCCTTTCACGCCCCTGCCGCTACAGCGGATCCCGCACGCCCCGGGGCAGAGGGGCGGGAAACGCTTCCGGCACGCCGTGCGCGCGGGCGGCGATTCATGCCCGGCGTTGCTGCCGGGCAGAGACTTATTGCGCCGGGGTGACGGCTCCGGAGGGGGCGACGCCGGGCTTTTTCGGCTCGCGCTTATCCTGCAGCGTGAAGACAGAGATCAGAGTAAAGAGCCCGGCGATGCCGCCGAGGATCAGATAGGTGTCGGCGAAGCCAATGGTATCGTACAGATAGCCTGCCAGCGGCGAGTAGATGGCGGTGGCGATCGAGGCGACAAACAGCACCAGTAAATAGACTGTTGAAGAGAGCTTGTGGTCGAAGTTGGCGGCGATGAATTTAAAGACCGACACCAGAATTAACGGTTTCTCCAGGGCATGCATCATTTTTACTGCGCCAATCCACACCGGGCCGAGAGGCACCGCCGAGCCAGCAATACGTACCGACATGATCAGCCCGGCAATGATCAGCGCCCATTTGGCGCCGGTCCGGTTAACAAACCACGGCATCAGGCATAAGAACAGCGTTTCGCCGCACACCTGAATGGAGGCGAGGATCCCATACCAGCGGTTGCCTTCCTCCGGCGTCGGGAACTGCAGCGAGAAGTACTGGGCAAATTGCTGATCGTAGGTGTCATAAATCTGCGTGACGAACAGGGTAAAAATCAGCAGCATCCAGAACTGGCGGTTCTTCGCCAGCTCAAGGGCATGGGAGACCTTCAGCGATTCGCTTCGCGCCACATCGGCGTCAGTTAATTCGATTTTGGTCAGCATAAAGCAGACGGCGGCGATGACGATGGCGAGGCTGGCGAGCCAGAAGGCCAGATTGGGATTGCTGTCGATATATTTACCGACGATCCAGGCCGCGGCCGCCCAGCCTAACGAGCCCCACATCCGCACCCGACCGTATTCGAACTGGTAGCGGCGGGAAATCTTATCGATATAAGAGTCGATCACCCCGCAGCCGGAGTTAAAGATGATCCCCAGATAGATGCCTCCCAGCAGCGCGCCAATCCAGAAGCTGTGCATCAGCAGCGGCGCGTAAACGTAGATAAAGAAGGGGCCTACCGGCAGGAGCAGCGCCACCAGCAGCCAGATAAGGCGTTTTTTCAGGCCGAACTTGTCGGAGATAAAGCCGAAGAAAGGCTGCATCAGCAGGGCGATAAAGGCGTTGACCGAATAGAGCAGGCCGGTTTTCGTGGCGCTGATGCCAAGATGCTGGGTGGTCCAGATGACAAAGAAAGCCATGGTCGACGACCAGGCGAACAGGTAGAGGAAATCGAAAAGACTCAACAGAAGGTAGTTTCTTTTACCGGGCGTCATGGTTCAGTTCCTTGCAAATGGGCAGAGAGATTATCAGCGAACCGCGGTCGCTGTTTTTATTAAATGTTATACGTATTACATTAATGATTTGTTATGGCATCCTGACTGGCGATCGCGCAATAGCGCCAGCAATATAATGTGATCATTGCAGCACTATTTTGGCCTTTTTATGGCGGCGAATGTGAATTGATTTCTTTATGAAATCAAATGTGATCGTATAACATTATCTTTGTTATATACCTGACAAAGCGGCAAGGTTGTTACATTGTAAAGGGTGTTAAAGGCTTGGGAATAATTGACCTGGCGCATCATTTTGTACAAAAAATAACCGTATTATGGATGAGGTAAAGGACGACAGAGGAGGAACCGTGATGAGCGTTGACAGACTATACCGCCACCTTTTGCAGAAGCTCATTAACGCCAATATCGATATTGACGCCTATCTGCAGCTGCGAAAGGCCAAAGGCTACATGTCAGTCAGCGAAAATGACCATCTGCGTGAAAACTTGTTTGAGCTTTGCCGTGAAATGCGTGCCCAGGCGCCGCGCCTGCAGAATGTCATTTCACCGGAGGAGAGGGATGCCCTTCGTTTGGCCGGCGAGTCCGTCGCCGCCGCTGCAGTATGCCTGATGAGCGGACATCATGATTGTCCGCTGTACATCGCTGTTAACGTAGAGAAGCTAGAACGCTGTCTGACAGGATTGACTTCAAATATTCATAAATTGAATAAATTGTCGCCAATCCCTCATGCCTGATCGGCTGAAACCCAGGGGAAGTGGACGCTTCCCCTGTTAAAGGTTATGTAAAAATCCCCGCGCAAATTTCCCCGCTGGCTACCCTTTAGCGCAGAGCTGACGAAAGGAGAATGCCATGCGTCCGATCCCGCTGCTGTTGCTATTGAGCGCCCTGTCGCTGCCGGCCCTGAGCCAGGCCGCGGTGCGGGTGGAAGTATTGCAGAACCGGCTGGCCCATCCGTGGAGCCTGGCGTTTCTCCCCGGCGACCAGGGCATGTTGATTACTCTGCGCGGCGGCGAGCTCAAGCGCTGGCAGCCGGGTAAAGGCTTGTCGGCGCCGATAGCCGGCGTGCCGCAGGTGTGGGCCAACGGCCAGGGAGGCTTACTGGACGTGGCGCTGGCCCCGGATTTCGCGCAGTCGCGGCGGGTGTGGCTAAGCTATGCGGAGAGCGACGCCAGCGGCAAAGCGGGCACCGCGGTGGGCTACGGGCAGTTGAGCCAGGATGCCACGCAGCTGACGAACTTCACCGTGGTGTTTCGCCAGCAGCCGAAACTCTCCGTCGGCAATCATTTTGGCGGCCGGCTGGTGTTCGACGGCAAAGGGCATCTGTTTATTGGCCTCGGGGAGAACAATCAGCGTCCCACCGCTCAGGATCTCGGCAAGCTACAGGGAAAAGTGGTCCGTTTGACGGAGACCGGGGGCGTTCCGCCGGATAACCCCTTTGTTGGCCGGACCGACGTGAGGCCGGAGATCTGGGCCTACGGCATCCGCAATCCGCAGGGTATGGCGATGAATCCGTGGAGCGGGGCGCTGTGGCTGAACGAGCATGGCCCGCGCGGCGGGGATGAAATTAATATCCCGCAGGCGGGAAAAAACTACGGCTGGCCGCTGGCGACGCACGGCATTAACTACAGCGGCCTGCCCATTCCGGAGGCCAGGGGCAAGACGGTGCCGGGGACCGAGCCTCCCCTGTATGTCTGGCCGGTCTCACCGGGAGTGAGCGGGATGGCCTTTTACGCGGCGCAGACCTTTCCCCAGTGGCAACATAAGCTGTTTATCGGCGCGCTGAAGGAGACATCGCTGATTGTTCTGGCGGTGGACGGCAATCAGGTCCGCGAGGAGGGGCGCCTGCTGGAGGCGCGCGGGAAACGGATCCGCGACGTCCGCGTGGGACCCGACGGCTATCTGTATGTGTTAACCGACGAGTCTAACGGCGAGCTATTGCGGCTGAGTCCGAAGAGTTAATTTCAGGTGACCGGGATCTGCACCACTTCGCGCCAGGCCGGACGCTGGCTAATCTGCTGGTACCAGCGCTGCAGATGGGGACGCGGTTGCCAGCTGTCGAGGATCGACAGCAGGTTGTAGACGAAGGGGGCGACGGCAATATCGCCAAGGCCGAACTGCTCGCCGGAGAGCCACGGCGTTTTCGCCAGCTCGTCATCCAGCATGGCGAACAGCGCTTCGCAGGCGCTGATCCCCGCGGCGATGGCCGCCGGGTCGCGTTGCTCCGGCGGCGTCCTCACCAGACCCATTAATACCGGGCGATGGGCGGGAGAGAGCGTGCCGTTGGACCAGTCCATCCACTTATCGCCTTGCGCGCGCTGCGCCGGCGCGGCCAGCCACAGACGGTCAGCGCCATACTGGGCGGCAAGGTAGCGAATAATCGTATTTGATTCCCACAACACCACCCCGGTGGCATCGTCCTTTAACAGCGGCACCAGCCCGTTGGGGTTCATCGCCAGATATTCCGGGTCATGATTGAGACCAAACTCCAGCCCGGCGAGGATCTGTTCATACGGCAGATCCAGCTCCTCCAGCACCCAGCGCACTTTCTTCACGTTGGTCGAGTTATTACGTCCCCACAGTGTAATCATTTTCGCTCCTGAGTTTGTTTCACTGCCGTTGCAGCGCGATCGGCGATCATGTTGGGATAAAGTTAATATTTAGGCAATCACGATCAAAAAAATTGTTCTGATTAAAGCACAGCGGCATGTTATTGCGTAAACTTTAAAAACTTTACCAACTCGCTGTTTCTTTAAGGTCATTTGTACGCTTTACTCACCGGTTGCTGCGGCGCGGTCAGAGTGGCGCGGCATATTTTGTTTGGAAAGGATACTTGGGTGGCTCTTATGATGCATGACGCTTTTTCCCTTCGCGGCCTCGCGGCAGGTTGCGCGCTGTTATTTCTTGTCGCACCTGCGGTGCAGGCTGCAGAACAACTCCCCGACGCCCCTTCGATTGACGCTCGCGCCTGGATCCTGATGGACTACGCCAGCGGGAAGGTGCTGAGCGAAGGCAATGCCGATGAAAAACTCGACCCGGCCAGTCTGACGAAGATCATGACCAGCTACGTGGTGGGGCAGGCGATAAAAGCGGGAAAAATTAAACTGACCGATATGGTGACCGTCGGGCGCGATGCCTGGGCGACCGGCAACCCGGCGCTGCGCGGTTCATCGGTGATGTTCCTCAAGCCCGGCATGCAGGTTTCAGTAGAAGATCTGAACAAAGGGGTCATCATTCAGTCCGGTAACGACGCCAGCATTGCCATTGCGGACTACGTGGCGGGCAGCCAGGACGCTTTCGTCAGCCTGATGAACGGCTACGCCAAAAAAATGGGGCTGACCAACACCACCTTTATGACCGTCCACGGCCTCGATGCGCCGGGGCAGTTCAGTACCGCCCGCGATATGGCGTTACTGACCAAAGCGATGATCCACGACGTACCGGAAGAGTACGCGGTACATAAAGAGAAAGAGTTTACCTTTAATAAAATTCGCCAGCCAAACCGTAACCGCTTGCTGTGGAGCACCAACCTCAACGCCGATGGCGTGAAAACCGGGACCACCGCCGGGGCCGGCTATAACCTGGTTTCTTCGGCCACTCAGGGCGATATGCGTCTGATTGCCGTGGTGCTGGGGACCAAAACCGACCGCATTCGCTTTAACGAGTCGGAAAAACTGCTGACCTGGGGCTTCCGCTTCTATGAAACCGTGACGCCGATTAAACCGGATGCCACCTTCGTCACCCAGCGCGTATGGTTTGGCGATAGCAGCGAAGCGAAACTGGGGGCCGGCGAAGCGGGCTCTATCACCCTGCCGAAGGGCCAGCTGAAAAACCTGAAAGCCAGCTACACCTTAAACCAGCCGCAGCTTACCGCGCCGCTGGAGAAGGGGCAGGTGGTCGGGACTATCGACTTTAAGCTGAATGATAAAACCATTGAGCAGCGCCCGCTGATCGTCATGGAGCCGGTGAAAGAGGGCGGCTTCTTCAGCCGGATGATCGACTTCGTACTGATGAAACTGCACGGCTGGTTCGGCAGCTGGTTCTCCTGATGCCATGACCGCGTCCGGCGGGGCGCGGTCAGTTACGCTTCAATAGTGACGCTTCAATACAGCAGGGAGATCTGCTGTGCCTTCGCCAGCGCCACCAGCTCATCATCCGGGCAGATATCGCTGGCGATCACGTCAAACTTCGCTAACGCCCCCATGCGCGCCGGACGCACTTTGCCAAACTTGCTGTGGTCGACCACCAGCACGTGGTAGCGCGCGTGTCGCATCGCCCAGTGTTTGACCGGCAGCTCCTCCAGGTTATAGCAGGTCGCCCCCTGTTCGCAGTCAATGCCCGCCGCCGAGTAAAAGGCGATGTCAGGGCTCAGATGGCTGAGGGTATCCTCAAGGCTCAGCGGCATAAAAATCGCGTTGCTGGCATGAAATTCTCCACCACACAGGACCGCGCGGCACTGGGGCTTTTCCTGCAGGGCCAGAAAGGTGTTCAGGGAGTAGCAGACGCCGGTGAAGGGCAGGGCATCGTCAATGGCGTCGATGATCCACGGGGTGGTGGTCCCGCAGTCGAAGAAGGCCATCTGATGGGGCTCCAGCAGCGCAGCCGCATGGCGGGCGGCGCGGCGTTTCTCCTCGACCAGCCGGGTCTTTTGGTCGCTGAGCAGGTAATGGGTGGCGCTGCGCGGCTCCAGCACAATGTATCCGCCGAGCAGCACGACCGGACCGCTGTGGCCATTGAGGTCGCGACGAATGGTCATTTCCGACACCCCAAGCAGGGAGGCCGCTTCTTTCAGATGCAGCTTATCGCTGCGCTTGAGTGCCTGAATGAGCTGACTGATGCGTTCGTCACGGCGAGTTTCCATATTCCCTCTGCGCTAAAATCGCCCTGCGGAGGCAGGGCGTTAGCGGGATTTTACCTGTCGCTTGCGGGTTAGTCACGCGGTGGCCGCCGCGACGGTCGGCGTTTAGCCGCGCACCCAGCCTTTACGGATCGGCAGGGAGAAGCAGAGGCGATAGAGGCGCTGCAGCTGACGGTACAGCGCCGGGCCGACAGTATGCCAGATTAGCGCCGCGCCAAGGCAGCCGCACATCCCGGCCAGCAGGCCGCCAACCATGTCCAGCGGCCAGTGGACGCCGAGATAGACGCGGGACCAGGCGATGGCGGCGGCAAGGGCCATCAGCAGGGTGCCGGACCACAGGCGATGCCAGAACAGGAAGGCCAGGGCAAAGGTAAAGCTGACGGTGCCATGGTCGCTGGGGAAGGAGTCGTCCGCCGCATGGTGCAGGAAGTTATAGCCCACGCCGGCGACAAATGGCCGATCGTGCGGATAGAGGTGGCCGATCGCCCATGAGACGGTCAGGCTGATCGTCAGCGCCAGCATCAGCTTAAAAACCATCTGCCGCTGGGCAGGCCCCCACAGCCACAAGGTCACCACCAGCAGGGGCACGATCAGAATCAAATCTTTAGCGATGAAAATCGCCACCTCAATGGCCCACTGCGGCGAGGCCGGGGTCGCGTTGAGCAGGGCGAACAGCGCGTAGTTAATATTTTCCAGCATAGACTTCCAGGCTCGTTGGTCCGATAGCAAATAAGCCGCCTACCCTAAATAAAAGCGGTGCGGAGATAAAGCAGCATTGTCTTAAAGATCAGGTTGTTATGAAATGTCGCCTCCTGAGGCGCGGCGCTAACCCCCTGAAAAGGGTCAGTATATCCTTTGTCACATTGCTGAAACATAAACGGAATATATACGCAGAGTGAATTGCAAAGAAGAAGCCTGACGGGGGCGCGCAACTCGCAATATTGTGCGGTGTCACCCACAATTCACTATCTCCGCGCCGGGAGTTTCATTACACTTTGCGCGATTTTTGATAGATAAGAGATTTCATGCAAAATTATTCGCTTTCAGGCCGCCGCCTCGGAAGGCAGGCGTTGCTGTTCCCGCTATGTCTGGTGCTGTACGAGTTTTCCACCTATATCGGCAACGATATGATCCAGCCGGGTATGCTGGCCGTGGTTCAGGAATTCCAGGTGGGCAACGAGTGGGTTCCCACCTCGATGACCGCCTATCTGGCCGGCGGCATGTTTTTACAGTGGCTGCTGGGGCCGCTGTCGGACCGTATTGGCCGCCGTCCGGTGATGTTGACCGGGGTGGTGTGGTTTATCGTCACCTGCCTGGCGACGCTGCTGGCGCAGACCATTGAGCAGTTCACCCTGCTGCGCTTCCTGCAGGGGATCAGCCTGTGCTTTATCGGTGCGGTCGGCTACGCGGCGATCCAGGAGTCCTTTGAGGAGGCGGTGTGTATTAAAATCACCGCCCTGATGGCCAACGTGGCGCTGATTGCTCCGCTGCTGGGGCCGCTGGTGGGCGCCGCCTGGGTACATATCCTGCCGTGGGAGATGATGTTCGTGCTGTTCGCCGTGCTGGCGGCCATCTCGTTTGTCGGCCTGCAGCGGGCGATGCCGGAGACCGCGACGCGGCTGGGTGAAAAGCTGTCGGTCAAAGAGCTGGGCCGCGACTATCGGCTGGTGCTGAAGAACCTGCGCTTCGTCGCCGGCGCGCTGGCCACCGGCTTTGTCAGCCTGCCGCTGCTGGCGTGGATTGCCCAGTCGCCGGTCATTATTATCAGCGGCGAACAAGCCACCAGCTATGAGTATGGCATGCTGCAGGTGCCGATTTTCGGCGCGCTGATTGCCGGCAACCTGGTGCTGGCGCGCCTGACTTCGCGCCGTACCGTGCGCTCGCTGATTATCATGGGCGGCTGGCCGATCGTGTTTGGCCTGCTCCTCTCCGCGGCGGCGACGGTGGTCTCTTCCCACGCCTATCTGTGGATGACCGCCGGCCTGAGCTTCTACGCCTTCGGGATTGGCCTGGCGAATGCCGGCCTGGTGCGCTTAACCCTGTTCGCCAGCGAGATGAGCAAAGGCACGGTTTCGGCGGCGATGGGAATGCTGCAGATGCTGATCTTCACCGTCGGCATCGAGCTCAGCAAACATGCTTACGAGCTGGGCGGCAATGGGCTGTTCAGCCTGTTTAACCTGCTGGGCGGGGTGCTGTGGCTGGGGCTGATGATCTACTTCCTGAAAGATAAAAGCGTCGGCAATTCGCAGCAGGGGTAACCGGTTTTCAACCCGGATGCGCTTGCATCCGGGTCTTATCAGGCGAACGGCGCTTCGCGATCCAACACCTTATCGATAATCTGCAGAACCCCCTCTTCGTTGTTGTGCGGCGCATGATAGCGGGCGACGGCTTTGACGTCTTCCCGGGCGTTGGCCATGGCGAAGCCAAACCCGGCGTGCTGCAGCATTTCGATATCGTTGCCGCTGTCGCCGAACGCCACCACCTCATGATCCTCGATGCCCCAGCGCTGCTGCAAAATACGCAGGCCGTTGGCTTTGTGCACCCCCGGGATAATTAAGTCGATGCTGCCGTAGCCGGTGGCCACTGCGGTCACCATGTCCCCCAGCGCCGCGTGCAGCCTCGGCTGAATTTCCGGGATCAGGCGGTCCGGCACGTTGAGACCAAATTTGAGGATGGTGTCATCGAGATGGTTAAAATCATCCACCAGTTCAAGGCGGTGATAATACTTCGCCGCCACCGTCTTCAGCGCGTCGTTGTAGCGGTTGAGGGTGTAGGCGCTGCGCTTCCCGCAGGCGATGATTTCGATATTCGGCAGCGTCTGCAGATGATCGACCACGGCGTTGAAATGGTGAACCGGCAGCTGGCAGTTGAAGACATCTTCATTGCCGCTCACTACCCAGCCGCCGTTTTCCGCCACGAAGGCGATCTGGTGGGCAATCTCCGGAAAGAAGGAGATCAGCTGGTAGTACTGGTTGCCGCTGGCGACCACGAAGCGAATGTTCTGCTCGCGCATTCGTTGATACTGGGCGAGGAAGCGCGGCCGGTTGTAGGTTTTGGCATCGCTTAAAAAGGTGCCGTCCATATCCACCGCAATCAGTTTGATGCTCATTAGCTGTTCTCCATAACGGGTTCAGACTGTGGCTTAGCCACCGCGCGGGCGACCAGCGCCGCCACCATCACCAGGCCCAGCACCACCAGCATCGCGCTGCGCAGGCCGAAGTGCTCGCCGAGGAAGCCCAACAGCGGCGGCCCGACGAGGAAAGCAAGATACCCGGTAATCGCCACCACGCTGACGCGCTTAGGGGCATCCGGACCGGTATCGCTGGCGGCGGAAATAGTCAGCGGGAAGCCGAGCGAGGCGCCGATGCCCCACAGCAGCACCGAGATGCCCGCCACCCAGGGGTTATCGACGAAGATAATCAGGCCGATACCCAGGGCGCCCATCACCGCGCTGCCGCGAACCACCGTCACCCGGCTGTAGCGATCGATAAACCAGCCGCCGGTAAAGCGGCCCAGCGTCATGCCGAGGGTGAAGCCGGCATAGATCAGCGAGCCGGAGGTGGGGCTAAAGCCGTGGCCGTCCACCATCAGCAGCGGCAGCCAGTCATTGGCCGAGCCTTCGGCAAAGGCCATCGCCAGGACGATGACCCCGATAAGCAGCAGCTGCGCGTCGCGCCATACCGGCAGACCTTTCGCCTCGCCGTGGGCGGCTTCGGCGGCATTTTTACCGGTACCCTCCGGAATGGCGCGGATGGCAATGGCGATGGGCAGAATGGCCACCAGCGCGGCCGCCAGGATATGCGGAGCGGCGGGCAGGCCGAACCCGGTCACCGCCATGCCCACCCCGGCGCCGAACAGGGTGCCTAAGCTGTAGAAGCCGTGCATCATCGGCAGCACCGTTTTATTCATCTCCCGCTCAACCGCCGCGCCCTCGACGTTAATGGCGACCTCTGCCGAGCCAAAGCTGGCGCCAAAGATGGCCAGACCGAAGGCGAACAGCGGGGCGGAGGTGACCCACAGCGCCAGGCTGAGCACCAGCATGCCGAGTACGGCGAAGGACATGGTGGTGCGGATGACCTTGCGGGTGCCAAAGCGCTTCACCAGCCACGCCGAGCAGAGAATACCGCTCATCGATCCCACCGACAGGCCAAACAGCACGACGCCCATCTCTGCGGTAGAAAGCGCCAGCAGATCGCGGATCGCCGGCGTGCGGGTGGCCCAGGAGGCCATTAATAAGCCGGGGATGAAAAAGAACATAAACAGCGCCCACAGTCGAAGCTGGAGCGCTCTGCGCGAAGATTGCGTCGTCATCCGTAAACGCCTTAAAGGAGAAGAGTGAAGACAACAGTAGCAAGCATGTGTACATTTGTACATAAACCGGAAAAGGAAAATCATGGCCCGTAGACCGAACGATCCGCAGCGCCGCGAGCGCATCCTGCAGGCGACGCTGGACACCATCGCGGCGCACGGCGTCCATGCGGTGACGCACCGTAAAATCGCCACCTGCGCGAATGTGCCGCTGGGGTCGCTGACCTACTATTTCAGCGGCATCGAGGCGCTGATCGCGGAGGCGTTCAACCTGTTTACCGCCGAGATGTCGGCGCAGTATCAGCAAAGCTTCGCCGGAGTAACGAACCGGCAACAAGCCTGCGATGCCATCGCGGAGCTGATCTTCAGCGCCCAGGTGACCACGGCGCGCAATATGGAGCTGATGTACCAGCTGTACGCGTTCTGCAGCAGCCAGCCAGCGCTGAAGGCGGTGATGCAGAACTGGATGCGGCGCAGCCAGCAGACGCTGGAGCAGTGGTTTACCCCCGACACCGCCCGCGGCCTCGACGCCTTTATCGAAGGGATGACCCTGCACTTTGTCACCGACCGCGCGCCGCTGTCGAAGGCGGCGATCCGCATGATGGTCGGGCAGCTGGCAGGGGAGAGGGCGCAGGAAGAGGGGCGCTGAGGCGGCGTTTCAGCCGGAATGGCTAAACGCAGGCAACAAAAAACCCATCAACCTTGAACCGAAGTGGCGGGGTTGATGGGCTCCACAAAATGGGGACATCAAAGAAAAGCAGTGGCATTACTTATGACTGATGCCCTGAGAAAAAGTTCTGCCTGTGGCGGCTTTTTTCGCAAAAAATTTATTGTAGCCCTGGCCAGATGATCACGATGAGCGTCCCGGCGAGGGTGAGCAGCACGTTGGCGATGGCGTAGGTGCCCGCATAGCCGAGCGCCGGGATGTTGCTGCGCGCGGTATCGCTGATGATCTCCATCGCCGGGGCGCAGGTGCGGGCCCCCATCATGGCGCCGAACAGCATCGCCCGGTTCATGCGCAGCACGTAGGCGCCGAACAGGAAGCAGATCACCACCGGCACCAGGCTGACGATAAGCCCGGCCGCCAGCATCTGGCCGCCGACGGCGCCCAGCCCGTTATTGATCCCGGCCCCGGCGCTGAGCCCGACCCCGGCCATAAACACCATCAGGCCAAACTCTTTCACCATGTTCAGCGCCCCCTGCGGGATATAGCCGAAGGTTGGGTGGTTGGCGCGCAGGAAGCCAAGCATGATGCCGGCGAACAGCAGGCCGGCGGCGTTGCCGATGCCGAAGCTGAAGGAGCTGAACTGGAAGGTGATCATGCCGATCATCAGGCCGACGATAAAGAAGGCGCAGAAGGCGAGGAGGTCGGTCACCTGGCTGTGAATGGAGATAAAGCCAATGCGGTCGGCTACGGTCTTCACGCGGCGGGCGTCGCCGCTGACCTGCAGCACGTCGCCTTTGTTCAGCACCACGTTGTCGTCGATAGGCATCTCGATCTGGCTGCGAATGACCCGGTTCAGGAAGCAGCCGTGATCGGTAAGCTTGAGCTGCGCCAGGCGGCGGCCGACGGCGTTGTGGTTTTTGACCACAATCTCTTCGGTGACGATGCGCATGTCGAGCAGGTCGCGGTCGAAAACCTCTTTACCGTTGCGGAAGCTCGGGTCGAGGCGGGCGTGCGCGTCCGGGTAGCCCACCAGCGCAATATCGTCGCCCATCTGCAGCACCGCGTCGCCATCCGGGTTGGCCAGAATGCCGTTGCGGCGGATGCGTTCGATATAGCAGCCGGTCTGGCGATAAATGCCCAGCTCGCGCAGATTTTTGCCATCCGCCCATGCCACCAGCTCCGGGCCGACGCGATAGGCGCGGATCACCGGCAGGTAGACTTTACGTTTGGAATCGGTATCGAGGCCGCGCTCGCGGGCGATTTGCTGGGCGCTGGTCTGCAGATCCTGATGCTGCAGCTTGGGCATATAGCGGGCGCCGACGATCAGGCTCACCAGACCAACCAGGTAGGTCAGGGCATAGCCGAGGCTCAGGTGGTCAAGCGACTGCGCCAGCTGATCGCTGGGCAGGCCGAAATGGCGCAGGGTGTCCCCCGCGCCCACCAGCACCGGGGTGGAGGTCATCGCCCCCGCCAGCATACCGGCGGTGAGCCCGATATCCCAGCCGAACACTTTACCCAGCACCATGGCGATCAGCATCGCGCTACCGACCATCACCAGGGCCAGCATCAGATAGTTTTTCCCGTCGCGGAAAAAAATCGAAAAAAAGTTAGGACCGGCTTCCACGCCGACGCAAAAAATAAACAACATAAAGCCGAGATTAAGGGCATCGGTGTTAATCGCGAAATGCTGCTGACCTAATAATAGAGAAACGACTAAAACGCCAATGGAATTACCAAGTTGTACTGAGCCGAGACGCAGTTTTCCCAGGCATAGTCCTAATGCAAGTACAACGAATAATAACAGGATGTAATTCCCGTTTAACAAATCTGCGACGTTTATATTCACGAAAGCCAACTTCTCGTTTACTAGTAAGTTGTTGAAGGAAATGGTTATTTGGTCTAAGGTTGCTCAGGCGTTCGCGTTGTCGCGAACCTATTCTGGCACCCTGTTATAACCAGCAAAAATATACCCGCTAGTTTAATCCTTCCTGGATGCGGCGGCTAGTGACAATCGTTTATAGGCTGGTAGGGGAGTTATTGGCATGGATTGCCGAAATGCTTTATCTGACTGGGCGACGTGGACGTGAGTTAGAGGCAACATCAGGAGGATACGGTGAAATCTGAGCGTAGTTGGGCCGGCATTATCTGTGGCTTCGTTCTGTTCATTGTGGTGTGCTTATCGTTGTTGTTACATATGAAAGGGGCCTTTCGCGCCAGCGGCAACCCGGAGCTGGGCCTGCTCTTCTTTTTGCTGCCAGGGGCGGCGGCGAGCTGTCTCTCTCCCGGACGGCGGGTGCTGCGTCCTTTGCTCGGCGCGATACTGGCGGCGCCGGTCTGTATGGTGACGATGCGGCTGTTTTTCGTCACGCACCGGACGTTCTGGCAGGAGATGGCGTGGGTACTGAGCGCGGTGTTCTGGTGTGCGCTCGGGGCGTTGTGCTTTTTATTTATCTGCGCCTGGCTTGATACCTGGCGCAGTCATTCATCGAGTAAATAAATTTACTCAGGCAAACAGGCCAAGGTTCTCTTTCGCCCAGGCTTCGAAATCGGTGCAACCGCCGATGTGTTTCTGGTCGACGAAAATCTGCGGTACGGTTTCAACCGGTTTGCCGACGGTTTTTTCCAGATCAGCTTTGCTGATGCCTTCGGCGTGAATATCCACGTAACGGTAGTTAAAGTCATCACGCTCGTTGGTCAGTTTTTCTGCCAGCTCTTTGGCGCGAACGCAGTAAGGGCAGCCTGGACGACCAAAAATAACGGTAAACATTGCTTCTCTCCTTAAACCTCAGCCGGATGGCGAATGGCGCTTATGATGCCTGCATTGGCCGGTGAGGGAAAGAAGGTTCTGCCTTTTGCTTCGATGGTTTACGGCTATGTTTGATAAATGTCGTACTATCAAAACCCGTATACTGACCCGGCGGCGCGGTAGCATTGGCTGGCGCGCCGCGTTTATCAACCGGAGAGGCGTGATGCGAAAATTTGCCCCGTTGCCAAAAAGCATACTGCTGGTTGAGATCCTCGGGATGGGGCTGTTAACCCTCGCCTGGCTCTCGCTTAACCAGTATGTCCAGCTGCCTGCGCCCATTGCCAGCCCGACCGCGGCGCTGGTGATGCTCTTTGCCGGGATCGTGCTGATGATCCCCGCCGCCATCGTCGTGATGTGGCGGATGGCGCAGATCGTGGCCCCGCAGTTAACCCACTCTCCTGAGCCTGAATCCTTGTCTGACAGAGAAAAACGAAATGACGCCGACCATTGAGCTGCTGCGCAGCCACCGTTCTATCCGCCACTTCACCGATGCGCCCGTGAGCGACGAACAGCGCGCGGCGATTATCGCCAGCGCGCAAGCGGCATCTACCTCGAGTTTTTTACAGTGCACCTCCATCATCCGTATTACCGACCCGGCCCTGCGTGAACGTCTGGTCCCGCTGACCGGCGGCCAGCAGCACGTCGCCCAGGCGGCGGAGTTTTGGGTCTTCTGCGCCGACTTTAACCGCCACCTGCAGATCTGCCCGCAGGCGGAGCTGGGGCTGGCGGAACAGCTGCTGATCGGCGTTGTCGATACGGCGCTGCTGGCGCAAAACGCGCTGACCGCCGCCGAGTCCCTCGGGCTGGGTGGCGTCTATATCGGCGGGTTGCGCAACAGCATCGAGGCGGTGACCGAGCTGCTGGAGCTGCCGCTGCACGTCCTGCCGCTGTTCGGTCTTTGCCTTGGCTGGCCGGCGGATAACCCGGACATCAAGCCGCGGATGCCGGCCGCCATGCTGGTGCATGAGAACCGCTATCAGCCGCTGGATAACGCGCTGCTGGCGGAGTATGACGAACAGCTGGCGCACTATTATCTGTCGCGCGGCAGCAACGCCCGCCGCGATACCTGGAGCGATCATATCCGTCGCACTATCGTGAAAGAGAGTCGTCCGTTTATTCTCGACTATCTGCATAAGCAGGGGTGGGCAACGCGCTGATTACGTGTACACTGCTGCTCCGGCCAGGCGGTATCCGACGCTGGCGGCAGGAAAGGTGGAAGTGTGTTCGATAGCTGAGGCCCGCCAGTGCGGGTCTTTTTGCAGAGGTGCAGGATGAAAATTGCCATATTATCCCGGGATGGAACGCTTTATTCATGTCGACGCCTGCGCGAAGCGGCGCAACAGCGCGGGCATCAGGTCGAGATCCTCGATCCGCTTTCCTGTTATATGAACGTCAGCCCGGTGGCCTCTTCGATCCACTATAAAGGGCGCCAGTTGCCGCACTTTGATGCGGTGATCCCGCGCATTGGCTCGGCGATTACCTACTATGGCACCGCGGCCCTGCGTCAGTTTGAGCTCCTGGGAAGCTATCCGCTGAACGAATCGGTCGCCATCACCCGCGCTCGCGATAAGCTGCGCTCGCTGCAGCTGCTGGCGCGCCAGGGCATCGATCTGCCGCTGACCGGCATCGCTCATTCCCCCGATGACACCAGCGATCTGATCGCCATGGTCGGCGGCGCGCCGCTGGTGGTGAAGCTGGTGGAGGGCACCCAGGGGATCGGCGTGGTGCTGGCGGAGACCCGCCAGGCGGCGGAGAGCGTGATCGACGCCTTTCGCGGGCTGAACGCCCACATCCTGGTGCAGGAGTACATTGCCGAGGCGAAAGGCTGCGATATTCGCTGCCTGGTGGTCGGCAATGAGGTGGTGGCGGCGATCGAACGGCGGGCGAAAGAGGGCGATTTTCGCTCTAACCTGCACCGTGGCGGCATGGCTACGGTGGCGCAGATTAGCGATGAGGAGCGCGCCATTGCCATCAAGGCGACGCAAACCCTGGGCCTGGACGTCGCCGGTGTCGATATTTTACGCGCCAGCCGCGGGCCGCTGGTGATGGAGGTGAATGCCTCGCCCGGACTGGAAGGCGTGGAAACCACCTCCGGCGTGGACATCGCCAGCAGGATGATCGCCTGGATCGAGCGCCAGGCGACACCGGAATTCTGTTTGAAAATAGGCGGCTAACCGCCGGATGCAAGACTGTCATGGTATGCGGCGCTTTTTTTGCGTAAGCTATGGCGTCGTTTTTCCACTGTAAGAGGTCACAGGCACTATGGATTCACTGGTCGTTCCAGGTCTGGATACGCTACGTCGCTGGCTGGATGAGATCGGCATCAGCTTTTTTGAGTGCGATTCCTGTCAGGCATTGCACCTGCCGCATATGCAGAATTTCGACGGTATTTTTGATGCCAAAATTGACCTGGTGGATAACGTGGTGCTCTTTTCCGCCCTGGCGGAGGTGAAGCCGTCTGCTTTACTGGCGCTGTCGGCGGATCTCTCGGCCATCAACGCCAGTTCGTTAACCGTGAAGGCGTTTATCGACATTCAGGACGATAATTTGCCCAAGCTGGTGGTCTGCCAGTCGCTGTCTATCGGCCCCGGGGTGACGATGGAGCAGTTCGCCTGGTTCTTCCGCCAAAGCGAGGAGCAGATCTCGATGGTGATCCTCGAAGCCGGCGCCAATCAGCTGCTGTACAAAGGCGAAGAAGAAGAGCCGGCCGCAGAAAACGTGCAATACCATTTTCTTCACTAAACCTGCCTAAAATTAGCGCAGCCACTACCGCAGCGGCTGCGTATTACCCGCTTTTATTCTGCATTTAACCTTTCTTTAAAGCATTATTCACCGCCATTCAGGCCGTTTTGGCTTATCACGTAGACCGTTATTGCATAAAAATTTGATAAAAGGCGTTTTTTTACCTGGGCTATAGCCTCTTATTCTGGCTACAGTTATTCTGGCGATGCTTCCAGTTGCGAGCAACCACTCCGGGAGAGATCCGCTCTCCTTTTCTCAGGCAATGAAAAAATATGCATGATTTTTGCATGCGTAGAAATGCGTATATTTGAGCCCGTAAGTTAACGGGCGTTGAGAAGGAAAAGAGATATGACCGCCTTTGGTAAAAAATGGTTAACAGGTCTGGTTACGGGTGCGCTGATGGCCGTCTCTGCCGGTTCGCTCGCCGCCGAACAAAAAACCCTGCATGTCTATAACTGGTCTGATTATATTGCGCCGGACACCGTGGCCAATTTCGAAAAAGAGACCGGGATTAAAGTCGTGTATGACGTTTTTGATTCCAATGAAGTGCTGGAAGGTAAATTAATGGCCGGCAGCACCGGTTTCGATCTGGTGGTGCCATCGGCCAGCTTCCTTGAGCGCCAGCTGGCGGCGGGCGTGTTCCAGCCGCTGGATAAGAGCAAGCTGCCGAACTGGAAGAATCTCGACCCCGAAGTGCTGAAGCTGGTCGCCAAGCATGACCCGGAGAATAAATACGCCATGCCTTACCTGTGGGCGACGACGGGCATTGGCTATAACGTTGATAAAGTGAAAGCCGTCCTCGGCAAAGATGCGCCGGTCGACAGCTGGGATCTGGTGCTGAAGCCGGAGAACCTTGAAAAACTGAAAAGCTGCGGCGTCTCCTTCCTCGACGCGCCGGAAGAGATTTTCGCCACCGTGCTGAACTACCTTGGCAAGGATCCGAACAGCAGCAAAGCGAATGATTACACCGGTCCGGCCACCGATCTGCTGCTGAAGCTGCGGCCGAACATTCGCTACTTCCACTCTTCGCAATATATTAACGACCTCGCCAATGGCGACATCTGCGTGGCGATCGGCTGGGCAGGGGACGTCTGGCAGGCGGCGAACCGCGCGAAAGAGGCGAAGAACGGCGTCAACGTCTCCTACTTTATTCCTAAGGAAGGCGCCCTGGCGTTCTTTGACGTCTTTGCGATGCCGGCCGACGCTAAGAATAAAGATGAGGCCTATCAGTTCCTTAACTATCTGATGCGCCCGGATGTGATCGCCAAAATCAGCGACCAGGTGTTCTACGCCAACGGCAACAAGGCCTCCACGCCGCTGGTCAGCGAGACTATCCGTAACAACCCGGCGATTTATCCGCCAGCGGATGTGTTCGCCAAACTGTTCACGCTGAAGGTGCAGGATCCGAAGATCGACCGCGTGCGCACCCGCGCGTGGACCAAAGTGAAGAGCGGTAAATAAACTCTGACGGCCCGGTAAGCGGGCCGTATCAGAACGGCACTCGCCGGGAAATGGCAGCGCGCCCGGCGAGCAGAAGCACCAGGATGGTGCACCTGCACTGTTAAGCACGAAGTATGGCACCGGACCATATGGTGATCGTTTTTTTGCCGGAGAGCACCCGATTGAACGACGTAATGCCCCGCCCACAGGCGAAAGCCCCCAAAGCGCTGACCCCGCTGCTGGAAATCCGTAACTTAACCAAGTCGTTTGATGGCCAGCACGCTGTCGACGATGTCAGTCTCACTATTTATAAAGGCGAAATTTTTGCTCTGCTGGGCGCATCAGGCTGCGGGAAATCGACCCTGCTGCGCATGCTGGCGGGCTTTGAGCAACCGACCGCCGGACAGATTATGCTCGACGGCGTGGATCTGGCGCGCGTACCGCCCTATCAGCGGCCTATCAATATGATGTTCCAGTCCTACGCCCTGTTCCCCCATATGACCGTTGAGCAGAATATCGCTTTCGGTCTGAAGCAGGATCGTCTGCCTAAGGCGGAAATCATCGCCCGGGTGCAGGAGATGCTGGCTCTGGTGCACATGCAGGAGTTCGCTAAACGTAAGCCGCACCAGCTCTCTGGCGGTCAACGCCAGCGCGTCGCGTTGGCGCGCAGCCTGGCGAAACGACCAAAGCTGCTGCTGCTCGACGAGCCGATGGGGGCGCTGGATAAAAAGCTGCGCGATCGCATGCAGCTGGAGGTGGTGGATATTCTTGAGCGCGTTGGCGTGACCTGCGTGATGGTGACTCACGATCAGGAAGAGGCCATGACCATGGCGGGCCGTATCGCCATCATGAACCGCGGCAAGTTTGTGCAGATTGGCGAACCGGAAGAGATTTACGAGCACCCGACCACCCGCTACAGCGCCGAGTTCATCGGCTCGGTGAACGTCTTTGAAGGGCTGGTGAAAGAGCGTCTGGAAGATGGCCTGGTGCTGCGCTCGCCGGGACTGGTGCATCCGCTGAAGGTCGACCCCGACGCCTCGGTGGTGGACAACGTGCCGGTGTGGGTGGCGCTGCGTCCGGAGAAGATCATGCTGTGCGATGAGCCGCCGGCGGATGGCTACAATTTTGCCGTCGGCGAGGTGATTCATATCGCCTATCTGGGGGATCTCTCCATCTACCATGTGCGCCTGCAAAGCGGGCAGATGATCAGCGCCCAGCTGCAGAATGAGCACCGCCATCGGAAAGGGACGCCCACCTGGGGTGACGAGGTGCGTTTATGCTGGGATGCGGACAGCTGCGTTGTACTGACGGTGTAAGGAGAGGGCGATGAGTACCGTTGAATCCCCGTCAGGGGCGAAAAAACCGGGCGGCTTCGCGCTGTGGGCGGCGCGCCTGCAGATGGCGCATGGCCGCAAGCTGGTGATCGCGCTGCCCTATCTGTGGCTGATCCTGTTGTTTATGCTGCCGTTCCTGATCGTGTTCAAGATAAGTCTTGCCGAGATGGCGCGGGCGATCCCTCCCTACACCGATCTGATGGAGTGGGCGGATGGTCAGCTGACGCTGACCCTTAACTTTGCCAACTTCCTGCAGCTGACCGACGATCCGCTCTATTTTGAGGCTTATCTGCAGTCGCTGCAGGTGGCGGGCATCTCGACGCTCTGCTGCCTGCTGCTGGGCTATCCGCTGGCCTGGGCGGTGGCGCACAGCAAGCCGTCGACGCGCAATATTCTGCTGTTGCTGGTGATCCTCCCGTCGTGGACGTCGTTTTTGATCCGCGTCTATGCCTGGATGGGACTGCTGAAAAGCAACGGGGTGTTGAATAACTTCCTGCTGTGGCTAGGGGTTATCGATCAGCCGCTGGAGATCCTGCACACCAACCTGGCGGTATATATCGGTATCGTCTATGCCTATCTGCCGTTTATGGTGCTGCCTATCTACACCGCGCTGACCCGCATCGACTATTCGCTGGTGGAGGCCTCGCTGGATCTCGGCGCCCGGCCGCTGAAGACCTTCTTTCAGGTGATCGTTCCGCTCACCAAAGGGGGGATTATCGCTGGCTCCATGCTGGTGTTTATCCCGGCGGTGGGGGAGTTCGTGATCCCGGAGCTGCTGGGCGGGCCGGACAGCATTATGATTGGCCGCGTGCTGTGGCAGGAGTTCTTTAACAACCGTGACTGGCCGGTGGCTTCGGCGGTGGCGATTGTCATGCTGCTGCTGCTGATCGTGCCGATCATGTGGTTCCATAAGCACCAGCAAAAACAGATGGGAGAGCAGGGATGAACGACTTGCCGGTAGTACGCTCGCCGTGGCGCATTCTGATCCTCGTGCTCGGGTTCACCTTCCTCTATGCCCCGATGCTGATGCTGGTGATCTACTCCTTCAATAGCTCAAAGCTGGTGACGGTCTGGGCCGGGTGGTCAACGCGCTGGTATAGCGAGCTGTTCCACGATGACGCGATGATGAGCGCGGTGGGGCTCAGCCTGACTATCGCCGCCTGCGCGGCGACGGCGGCGGCGATCCTTGGCACCATCGCCGCGGTGGTGATGGTGCGCTTTGGACGTTTTCGCGGCTCCAACGGCTTCGCGTTTATGATCACCGCGCCGCTGGTCATGCCGGACGTGATCACCGGGCTCTCGCTGCTGCTGCTGTTCGTGGCGCTGGGACATGCCATCGGCTGGCCGTCGGATCGCGGGATGCTGACCATCTGGCTGGCGCACGTCACCTTCTGTACCGCCTACGTGGCGGTGGTGATCTCCTCGCGCCTGCGTGAGCTGGACCACTCGATCGAAGAGGCGGCGATGGATCTGGGCGCCGCGCCGCTGAAGGTCTTCTTCGTCATCACGCTGCCGATGATTATGCCAGCGGTGATCTCCGGCTGGCTGCTGGCCTTCACGCTGTCGCTGGATGACCTGGTGATCGCCAGCTTTGTCTCCGGTCCCGGGGCCACGACCTTGCCGATGCTGGTCTTCTCCAGCGTGCGCATGGGGGTCAACCCGGAGATTAACGCCCTGGCGACGCTCATCCTCGGCGTGGTCGGCGTTGTTGGTTTTATCGCCTGGTATTTGATGGCCCGCGCAGAAAAGCAGCGAGTGCGCGATATCCAGCGTGCAAGACAAGGCTGAACCACCTAAAATCGGTACAGCAGCCTCCGGTCGGCGCCACTCTGTGGCGCCGTTTTCATGGAAGACATTACGTTGGGATTGTTTACGAAAACTCGCTCATCGCATGCCCGCCTTAACGTCCCTGCGCTGGTGCAGGTGGCGGCCTTTGCGATTATTTTGATTCGCGGTCTGGATCTGCTGATGATCCTCAATTTGTTGGGCCTGCAGGGGCTGAACGAATTCATACACCGTAGCGTCCAGACCTGGAACCTGACGCTGGTCTTCCTCGGCAGCCTGGCGCTGGTGTTTATCGAAATCTGGTGCGCCTTCTCGCTGGTGAAAGGGCGCAACTGGGCGCGCTGGGTTTATCTGCTGACGCAGATGATAGCCGCCGGCTACCTGTGGGCGGCGTCGCTGGGCTACGGGTATCCGGAGCTGTTCAGTATTCCCGGCGAATCCAAACGGGAGATCTTCCACTCGCTGGTGATGCAAAAACTGCCGGATCTACTGGTCCTGACGCTGCTGTTTGTGCCAGCGACCTGCCGTCGGTTTTTCCGCCTGCAATAACGGTGATACAATCCCCGCCCCTGGAATTTTGAAGGTCAATTATGCATTGCGCACTCTACGACGCCGGCCGCTGCCGTTCCTGTCAATGGCTGGAACGGTCGGTTCCGCAACAGCTCGCCGATAAAATGGCCGACCTGCGCACGCTGCTGGCGGCAATCCCCGTCGCCGACTGGGGCGAGCCGGTCAGCGGGCCGGAGGCGGCTTTCCGTAACAAGGCCAAAATGGTGGTCAGCGGCAGCGTGGAGCGTCCGCTGCTGGGGATGCTGCACCGCGATGGCACCCCGGTGGACCTCACCGACTGCCCGCTCTATCCCGCCGAGTTTGCGCCGGTGTTTGCCGGCCTGAAGCCCTTTATCGCCCGCGCCGGGTTAACTCCCTACAACGTCGCGCGCAAGCGCGGGGAGCTGAAATATCTGCTGCTGACCGCCAGCCAGCAGGGGGAGATGATGCTGCGCTTCGTGCTGCGCTCAGAGGCCAAGGTGGCCCAGCTGCGCGCCGCGCTGCCCTGGCTGCAGGCACAGCTCCCGCAGCTCAAGGTGATCACGGCGAATATCCAGCCGGTGCATATGGCAATCATGGAAGGCGAACAGGAGATCTTCTTCACCGAACAGCAGGCGCTGGGCGAGGTCTTTAATGAGGTGCCGCTGTGGATCCGTCCGCAAAGCTTCTTTCAGACTAACCCGACGGTAGCCAGCCGGCTGTACGCCACCGCCCGCGACTGGGTGCGCGCGCTGCCGGTCCAGCATATGTGGGATCTGTTTTGCGGCGTCGGCGGTTTTGGCCTGCACTGCGCGACGCCGGCGATGCGCCTGACCGGCATAGAGATAGCCCCGGAAGCGATCGCCTGCGCCAGGCAGTCTGCCGCGCAGCTGGGGCTCGGCAATCTGCATTTTCAGGCGCTGGACTCCACGCGGTTCGCCACGCATGAAGCGGATATCCCGCAGCTGGTGCTGGTCAACCCGCCGCGACGCGGCATTGGCGCTGAACTGTGCGACTATTTAAGCCGCATGGCGCCGCCCTACATTATCTATTCCAGCTGTAACGCCCGCACCATGGCGACCGACATTGCCCGTCTTAGCGGCTATCGCGTCGAGCGGGTCCAGCTGTTTGATATGTTCCCTCATACCGCCCACTACGAAGTGCTGACCCTGCTGGTCCGCGAAGTTTAAACAAAATGTGAAGGCTTTGCGCCGCCGAAATCGGGTAAGCTTGACGCAGCATGTTTTGTTATTGGTGGGGGGAATCTAATGGCCAAAACCATTCTGCTGGTGGAAGATGATGAGGATATAGCCACGCTGCTGCGGCTCAATCTGCAGGATGAGGGCTATCAGATTGTGCATGAGGCCGATGGCGGCCAGGCCCTCGCCCGACTGGAAACGCGGGTCTGGGATGCGGTGATCCTCGATTTGATGCTGCCCGGCGTCGATGGCCTGGAGATCTGCCGGCGCATCCGCCAGATGACCCGCTATCTGCCGGTGATCATCATCAGCGCTCGCACCAGCGAAATGCACCGTGTGCTGGGCCTGGAGATGGGCGCCGACGACTATCTGGCGAAACCCTTTTCGTTACTGGAGCTTATCGCCCGCGTTAAAGCGCTGTTTCGTCGCCAGGAGGCGATGGGGCAGAACCTGCTGATGGACGCCGGGCGCCTGTCCTGCCATGGTCTGAGCATCGATCCGCTGTCCCGCGAAGTGAGGCTGCGCGGCGAGATGGTGGACCTCACGCCGCGCGAATTCGAGCTTCTGTATTACTTTGCCCGCCATCCCGGGGAGGTGTTTTCCCGGCTGGCGCTGCTGGAGCAGGTCTGGGGATATCAGCATGAGGGCTATGAGCACACGGTCAATACCCATATCAACCGCCTGCGCAGTAAAATCGAACGTGACCCGGCCGAGCCGGACATCATTCTGACCGTCTGGGGAAAAGGCTATAAGTTCGCCCCGGTGACCCAGGAGGCCGCCCCGTGATCCGCCGCCTGAGCCTCAGCCAGCGGCTGGCGCTGGTGGTGGTCTCCCTGCTGATGCTGTGCGCGGCGGCGGTGTGCGCCGTTCAGTTACACAGCAGCGCGCAGTATGGCAACGCCATGGTGCAGCGCCTCTCCGCCGGGCTGGCTCAGCAAATTGTGGCCCGCGAACCGCTGCTGGACGCCCACGGCGAGGTCAACCGGCAAACCCTGAAGTCGCTGTTTGACCGCCTGATGACCTTTAATCCCAGCGTGGAGCTCTATCTGCTGTCGCCTGATGGCGACCTGCTGGCCGATGCGGCGCCGCCGGGCCATATCCAGCGCCAGCGGATCGACATGGCGCCGGTACAGGTTTTTCTCACCGGCAGTACGTCGCCGGTGTATGGCGACGATCCCCGCAGCCTTGACGGGCGAAAAGTCTTCAGCGCCGCCCCGCTGCGCGTCGACGGCCAGCTGCGCGGCTACCTGTATATCATTTTGCAGGGGGAGACCTTTAATCAGCTGGCGGCCGACGCCTGGCAAAAAACGCTGTGGAGCATTGTTCTGTGGACCCTGCTGCTGGTGGCCCTGTTTGGTCTGCTGGCGGGAGGCCTGGCATGGTTCTGGGTTACCCGGCCTGTCCGCCAGCTCACCGCCCAGGTGGCGGCGAACGATCGGGACAGCATCAGCGCCATCAAAACCCTGGCGGCCCGCACGCCGGAGCCACAGCCCGGTAACGAGGTAGCGGTCCTTGAGAACCGCTTTATTGACCTTGCCCGGCAGATAGCCGGTCAGTGGGATCGGCTGGCCGACAGCGACCGCCAGCGCCGCGAATTTGTGGCCAATATTTCCCACGATTTGCGCACACCGCTGACTTCGCTGCTGGGGTATCTGGAAACGCTGACCCTGAAGGACGAAAGGCTGACCGCCGAGGAGCGCAGGCAGTATCTCACCATCGCCCTGCGCCAGGGCAACAAGGTGCGCCATCTTTCACAGCAGCTGTTTGAGCTGGCGCGACTGGAGCACGGGAGCATTAAGCCGCAGCGCGAGCGTTTCGCGATGGCGGAGCTGATTTCCGACGTGGCGCAGAAGTTTGAACTCACCGCCCGCACGCGCGAGGTGAACCTGCAAATTGATGTGCCGGGGCCGTTGCCGCTGATCAACGCCGATGTGTCGATGATTGAGAGGGTGGTGACCAACCTGCTCGATAACGCGATGCGGCATACTCCCGTCGGCGGGGAGATCCGTCTGGCGGTCTGGCAGGAGAATCAACAGCTCCAGGTTGAAGTGGCAGACAACGGAACGGGCGTCGATGCCGCGCTGCGCGATGATCTGTTCCAGCGGCCGTCGGCGTTGTCTACCCAGGCGTCGCGGGAGGATCGCGGTGGGTTAGGGCTGCTGATTGTGAAACGGATGCTGGAGCTGCACGGGGGCGGGATCCGGCTGGTGGAGTCGGTAAGCGGGGCGCGGTTCAGGTTCTTCGTGCCACTTTGAGAAATTGCCGGGTGGCGGCTACGCCTTACCCGGCTACGGGGACGGCCGGGTAAGCGCAGCGCCACCCGGCAAAAAAGTTACTCCGGGAACCACTGGTTGCTGATTTTCTGGTAGGTACCGTCGGCTTTAATCGCCTTCAGCGCGGCGTTCAGTTTCTCCAGCAGCGCCTTGTTATCCGGGCGCACGGCAATCCCAAGGCCGGTGCCGAAGTATTGCGGATCGGTTACTTTCGGCGTGGCTGCCCCCAGCTGCGGGTTGGTTTTCAGCCACTCGTTGACTACCGCCGTGTCGCCGAACACGCCGTCGATACGGCCATTTTTCAGGTCGATAATCGCGTTCTGGTAGCTGTCATAGGCGACGGTCTTCACCTCAGGATGTTTATCCTGCAGATATTTCTGGTGGGTGGTGCCGTTTTCCATGCCGATCCGTTTGCCTTTCAAATCATCGAACGAGTGGAACGCGTCTTTTTTGGCGATCACCAGCGCGGAGTTGGCGTAGTACGGGTCGGTGAAGGCCACCTGCTTGCTGCGTTCTGGCGTAATATCCATTCCGGAAATCACCGCGTCATACTTCTTAAACTTCAGCGCCGGGATCAGGCTGTCAAACGCGTGGTTGGTAAAGGTGCAGTCTGCCTGCATTTGTTTGCACAGCGCATGGGCCAGATCGATATCAAAGCCGACAATCTGGTTATTCGCGTCCATCGATTCAAACGGCGGATAGGTCGCGGACACGCCGAAGCTGATTTTCTCCGCGGCGGCGGCGCCGAAGGTGAACGTGGTGAGCAGTGCAGCCAGAACTAACTTTTTCATCGTGGAACTCCCGTCTGTCAATCTTATGATTATTCGCCGTGTCTGCGGCATAGGGTGACAATGCCATTAAATGAATTTGTATTCAATAAAAATGATTAACTATTTTGTTTGATATAAAAAAAGACGGACAGGTATTAGACTTGTCCGTCTTGTTGTTCGCTTATTATGCAAATACGCCAGGCGCTAGTTACGCCGTTCGAAAGCTAGCGCTTTGCGCTCCACCAGGCGCATCAACAGGGTCAGCAACCCGTTGACGATGAGATAAATAATCCCGGCGGCGCCGAACACCATCACGTCGTAGGTCCGTCCGTACAGCAGCTGGCCGTGACCCATCACTTCCATCAGGGTGATGGTGTAGGCCAGAGAGGTACTTTTGAACACCAGCACCACTTCGTTGGAGTAGGACGACAGCGCGCGTTTAAAGGCGTACGGCAGCAGGATCGCCAGGGTATCCTTTTTACTCATCCCCAGCGCGCTGCACGACTGCCATTGCCCGTCGGGGATCGCCCGGATGGCGCCGTAAAACAGCTGGGTGGTATAGGCGGCGCTGTTAAGCGACAGGGCGATCAGGGCGCACAGCCACGGCTCGGAGATAAGATGCCACAGCCATGGATATTCCTGCAGCGAAGGAAACTGCCCGGGGCCATAGTAGATCAGGAAGATCTGCACCAGCAGCGGCGTACCGGTAAACAGGGTGATGTAGCCGCGCACTATCCACACCAGCCCCGGCGTCTTCAGCGTCAGGATAATGGTAAAGATCAGCGACAGGATCAGCGCCACGATAATCGACGCCACGGTCAGCGTCAGGCTGGTATGCAGGCCTTTCAGCAGTTCGGGTAAGTAGTCGAGCATCAGCCTGGTCTCCGTTCGAAGCGCGTCGCACGCTGGTCAATCCGCTTAAGGATGTATTGACTCAACAGGGTGATGACGAGATAGATTGCTGCGGCAATGATATACCAGTTAAAGGGCTCCTGAGTGCGGGTGGCGATGCTTTTGGTCTGCAGCATCAGATCGTTGACGCTGATCAGGCTCACCAGCGCGGTGTCCTTCAGCAGCACCAGCCACTGGTTGCCGAGACCGGGCAGGGCATGGCGCCACATCTGCGGCATCACCAGGCGGAAGAAAATGGCCGCTTTCGACAGCCCCAGCGCCTGGCCGGACTCCCACTGACCCTGCGGAACGGCTTTCAGCGCGCCGCGCAGCGTTTGCGAGGCGTAGGCGGCATACAGCAGCGACAGGGCGATCGCCCCGCAGAGGAACGGACTGACGTCAAAGTTCTCAATCTGCATCTGCACCGGGATCTGCGTGAACCCGAGCGGGATGGTGAAACCGTCAGAGAGCGTCAGCAGCAGCTGGGACGAGCCGAAATAGATAAACAGCACCACCAGAATTTCCGGTAGGCCGCGCAGAATGGTCACAATGCCGGTTGCAAGCCAGGCTACCGGGCGCCATTTCACTGACTCCAGTACCGCGAAGAGCATCGCCAGGACGAGGCCGATGGCGAGCGCGCAAACGGCAAGGCCGACGGTCATCCCGGCGGCGCTTGCTAATGGAAAAATTTCGTTCATTCAGTCTTACTTCTGGAACCATTTGTTATAGATGGTCTGGTAAGTGCCGTCTTTCTTCACTTTTTCCAGCGCAGCGTTAAATTTCTGCTGCAGGTCGGTGTTGCCCTGACGCACGGCAATGCCCAGCCCGGTGCCGAAATAGGCTTTGTCGGTCACTTTATCGCCCACGGCCGCCAGCTTCGGATTGCTCTTCAGCCATTCGGTGACCACGGCGGTATCACCGAAGACTGCGTCAATACGACCGTTCTGCAGATCCAGCTTCGCATTCTGGTAGCTGTCGTAAGGCACGGTAGTGATTTCCGGATGTTTATCCGTGATAAATTTCTGGTGGGTGGTGCCGTTCTGTACGCCCACTTTTTTGCCCTTCAGCTGGTCAATGCTGGTGAACTTGCCCTGCTGACCGACGAACAGCGCCGAGTTGTCATAATACGGGGTGGAGAACAGGACCTGCTTTTCACGCTCAGGCGTGATGTCCATCCCGGCCATGACCGCGTCGAAACGGCGGAATTTCAGGCCCGGGATCAGGCTGTCAAAGGCCTGGTTGGTAAAGGTACAGGTGGCGTCGATCTCTTTACACAGCGCGTTAGCCAGATCCACATCGAAACCGACGATCTGGTTGTTGGCATCCACCAGCTCAAACGGAGGGTAGGAGGCCTCGGTGGCGAAACGAATGGTTTGCGCGGCGGAAGCGGAGAGGCTCATGCCTGCGAGCAGGGCGGCAATCAGTACTTTTTTCATCGTCATTTCCCCGAAAAACATCAGTGTGAAAGATAGTTTTTAAACGCGTCAGTTTGCGGATGCGTGAAGCAGGAGGCATCCCCTTGCTCGACGATATGGCCATTTTCCATATACACCACCCGGCTGGCCGTCTTGCGCGCCACTTCAACTTCATGGGTGACGATAACCTGGGTGATGCCGGTTTCAGCCAGCTCGCGGATGATACTAACGATCTGGGCGGTGATTTCCGGGTCGAGCGCCGCGGTAGGCTCATCGAACAGCAGAACCTGCGGCTCCATCATCAGCGCGCGGGCGATCGCCACACGCTGCTGCTGACCGCCGGATAAATGCAGCGGGTAACGATCGCTGTAGGGCTTCAGACGCAGGCGCTCCAGCAGCTTCTCTGCGCGAGCTAGCGCCTGATCCTTGCTTAACCCCAGTACGCGACAGGGGGCCTCGATCAGGTTCTGCTGTACCGTCAGGTGCGGCCACAGGTTGTACTGCTGAAAGACCATGCCGACGTTCTGGCGCAGTTCGCGAATCGCTTTATCGGACGGCGCTCTGGTGAAGTCGAAATGGTTACCGGCGATGGTTAATGAACCGGAACGCGGCATCTCCAGCAGGTTGAGTACGCGCAGCAGCGAGCTCTTCCCGGCACCGCTGGGGCCGAGCAGCACCAGCGTTTCCCCCTGCGGGCAATCCAGCGTGATGTCGAACAGCGCCTGGTGCGCGCCGTAGAAGCAATTAATGCCGTTTAGTTTAATACTCATCTGGGCAGTCTGATACGAATAGCTATTGAGGCCGCAAATACTACCTTTGGCAGAATAGTTATGCAATATTTATGCGTTAAAAGTTAAATCTAAACCACGTTTAGCTTTAAAGTTAGCACAAAATATTGCCTGGTGGGTGAGGGGGGAGTAAATGTCGGCATTCTCGGGGCGAATACCGACATTTTACCGGGGTTATCGTTTCAGCGACGTCGCTTCAACTCCGGAACTAACGTTTCTCCAGACTCTGTCGCAACGTCCCGGCCGGCGCGTGGCTGTTGTTGCCGAGATAGCGAACGTCATCGACGGCCCAGCACTGGCCTTCCTGGATCATCAGCACTTCGTCTTTCCAGCTCTGGGTTCCCTGCTTCAGCTCCACGCGCAGCGGAATGTTGCGCGCATCGCGATTAGGGATGGTTGAGGCGCTGGCGACGACGGCGCTGTCCGCCGGGGTGCTGCTGCTCGAGAACAGGTTAGCCTGCAGCAGTTTGCTGTTGGCCGGATCCTGACGGGCGTCATTGAGTAACTTCGCCAGGCCGTCGCTGAGATAGGGGCGCAGCGCCGCCGGATCCTGCGTACGGTTCTGGAGCTGGGTGTCGTAGAATTTTTGCGCTACGTCGTCAGGGCCGCCTTCGACACAGGGGCCGCTGCGGGTGCCATTATCTTTATAGGCCGGGGTGACGGTCGTACAGGCGCTGAGCGCCAGCGCGCAAGGGAGAAGTGCTGCAAGAAGTTTGTAGCGCATGATGATTTCCTTATAAGCGAACTACGTTTTCAGTTTCCGTTAAAGCATAGCGTATAGCGTACGGATTGTACTTGACGCAAAGAGCTAAGACCTTGATGTGACTACGGCCTTAGGGCAGGACATCGACAGGGGAGATCGCTGTATGATATTAAGGCAGGAAAATCTGGGGGCCGTTTAAAAATAAACAGACTTTTTGGGCAAACAAGAAACATTACCCGGGCAATATGATAATGTTTCTTGAAATATAAGATTAATTACTTCTTCTTATAGATGTTAGCGGAGATGTGCAGTTTTTTATCGGTATTACCGGAAGAGAGCACGATAACGTCTGCGCCTTTCTCATCGGCCTTTTTAATCAGTTCTTCACGGGCATCGCTGGGTGCAGTCTGACCGGTAGAAGAAATGGTACCGATTTTAGTATATTGCGTATGGACCTTATCGAAGGCTTCTTTCGTTAAAATTTCTGCAGAGAAGGCGTTCGCCGTTAAAAACAATGCTGCACCTGCCACTAAAGCTGCATATTTCATATTTTTAGACTCCATTGTTTATCTTGCTATCATCATGCTCTTGTTTTATCTCACCAATGAGCGGTTTCAGATTGTACTAACACCGTTTTTTTTTCAAGTGGAATACTGCAATTTTATGACGGTTAGTTAACTCTTTTTTAAAGAAAAGATGACGTATTTCGCATTGATAATGCTTGCTTTTTTTTGCCGGATACACATAGGGAGAGGACCAGACCCTTTTCATCTGACGTTAGCAGAAAATCAGCTTAAGGCGCCGGGGCAGAAAGGGGGGCAGCGTTGACAGACATTCCCGGAAACATGGTTTATCATAAAGCAAAGCAGGGTCTGCGCCCATGGTCATGCAGGTCACCAGGGAGATAAGATGTTAACAAATAAGCAAGAGGGCGTCCGCCAGCTGCGAACCGAGCTGTGGGCCACCAGAGATAATGTCCAGCGCCATGCGCTATCCATGAGTATGCCCTGGCTGGCCTTTGTCAATATCGCTTTTGCGTTAATGGTTTTCTTCCGCAATTTTATCTTTACTCATTTTGATAAGAAGCTGTTAACGCACCAGGCGGTTATTCCTTATGTCGAAGTCGCGCTGATCGCGGTTATTATTATTTCGGTAATTTTAGCCATTATTGCCGTCACGCCGCGCCTGGCGCAGGGGCGCTATACGTTGAGCATTATCACCGGCCTGCAGCTGGCACTCAGCCTGTGCTGGTCCCTGAGTAATTACTGTTTTATCTTTTTCTGGACACTGCCCTTCGCCTGGCCGCTGCTGGTGATATTAATGACCACCGGCCTCGCCGCGCTGTATCACCATTGGCCCGGCATTATCGCTTTTTTGCTTCCGTTATGGGGAACCGCCTTGCTGGCGGGACTACAGATCCACCCTCACACTGAGGTCCGCTTTTTGATCCTGTGGGGCATTTTTACGGCGATTTTACTCTATGGCAGGCGTATTCTTAAGCGCTGGTATGATGAGGCCTGGAATACGCATCAGGAAAATATGCGGCTTATTCAGCGGCTGGAAAGTATTGCCAACCAGGATGCATTAACCGGGACCGCGAATCGCCGGGCGCTGAATGCCTATCTGGCGGAGATTTGGCAGCAAAAAACGCCGTTGGCGCTGATGATGATCGACGTCGATTACTTTAAGCGTTACAACGACCACTATGGCCATCAGGCTGGCGACGATTGCTTATCGACTGTCGCCCAGGTGCTTAAAATGGCGGTACGGGCCGAGGGCGATCTGGTCGCCCGCTACGGCGGCGAAGAGTTTGTCATCGCCCTGCCGGGGGTTTCCTTAGCGCGAGCCACCTCCATTGCCGAGCGCATTCAGCAGAAAATTAGCGAGGCGGCGATCCCCCATGAAGCTTCGGCGGTGGCCTCGGTGGTGACCGTCAGTATGGGGGTCGTCGCTTCCGACGGCACGGTTCCGATGGAGACGCTGATCGCCCGGGCGGACAGCGCGCTGTACCAGGCGAAAAATAAAGGACGAAATCGATGGTCTTATTAACCCGGAGACGCTGCCGGGCAAGGATGAAAAAATGACACGGATTGCGCTGATCGCGCTGCTAGCGTTACTGCTAAGCGGCTGTGCCGGCGAAAAAGGGATTATCGATCGCGATGGATACCAGCTGGACACCCGCCATCCGGCGCAGGCGGCCTATCCGCGAATAAAAGTGCTGGTGATCCACTATACGGCAGACAACTTTGATACTTCTCTGGCGACCCTGACCGATAAAGAGGTCAGTTCCCACTATTTAATTCCTGAACAGCCGCCGCGCCACCATAATAAACCGCGGATCTGGCAGCTGGTGCCGGAAGAGGATCTAGCCTGGCACGCCGGTGTCAGCTACTGGCGCGGCAGCACGCGCATCAACGATACTTCCATCGGTATTGAACTGGAAAACCGCGGCTGGCAGAAGACCGCGGGAGGTAAAAGCTTTACCCCCTTTCACCCGGAACAGATCGCGGCCCTGATCCCGCTGGCGCGCGATATTATCACCCGCTACCACATCGCGCCGCAGAACGTGGTGGCCCATGCCGATATCGCCCCGCAGCGCAAAGACGATCCGGGGCCGTTGTTCCCCTGGCAACAGCTGGCGCAGCAGGGGATTGGCGCCTGGCCGGACGAGCAGCGGGTGGCTTTTTATCTGAACGGGCGGCCGCCCAGTGAGCCAGTGGACCCTGAGATGGTGCTGGATTTGCTGGCGCGCTACGGCTATCAGGTCACGCCGGAGATGACTCCCGCGCAGAAGAAACGGGTAATTATCGCCTTCCAGATGCACTTCCGCCCCCAGCGCTGGGATGGCGTAGCGGATGCGCAAACCGAAGCGATAGCCGAGGCGCTGTTAGAGAAATATGGCCAGGGTTAGCGGTGAAGTTTACCGTGGTCGCGTAACCAGGCGGCGGTACGCACAATCCCGTCGTCCAGCGTCACCACCGGCTGATAGCCCAGCTCATCCTGCGCGCGCGTGATATCGAGCGTAAAATCAAAATTAAGTTTAGAGACGCCGTAGTGGGTAAAGGCCGGCTCTTTGGCCGTTTTATCGCCAAAACGCTCCATGCTGCGGGCGATAATATCCAGCATCGGGTAGGGAACTGAACGGATCCGGCATTTGATGCCCAGCTCATCGATCAGTTTCTGCACGATGCTGCGCAGGGTGCGCGGTTCGCCATTGCTGATATTCCACGCGCGGGCGGAGGGAAGATGATCGCAGGCAGGCTGGCTCGCCAGCCACATCGCGTGGACGGCATTTTCATAATAGGTCATATCGACCAGCGCGCTGCCGCCCCGCGGCAACAGGACGCTGCCGTAGTGCTGCATCATTTGCGCCAGCCGGGGAATAAAGACTTTATCGTGCGGCCCGAACAGGCTCTGCGGGCGCAAAATGGTAAAACGGGTGTGCGGGTTGGCCTGCGCCAGCAGGTTGATCACCTCTTCGCTGGCCGCCTTGCTGCGGGCAAACTCATTGGCGAAGCGGTGCGGGCGGAAATCTTCCTGAATATCGCGATGGTGGTGATAATCAAAATAGAGCGAGGGCGAAGAGATATGGACGAAATTGCGTACGCCCCATGCTACCGACCATTCGCCGAGGCGGCGGGTGGCGCGGACGTTAGCGAGATCGAAAGCCTGTTGCGTGCCCCAGGGCGAGGTGAAACTTGAGCAGTGCCACAGGGTATCGATACCGGCGAGCATCACTTTAGCCTGCGAAGAGACCAGCTCGGTTAAATCTGCCGGGATGAATTCCGCCCCCATTTTGCTCAGAAGCTTACCCATCGCTTCGTTGCGCCCGGTCGCTCGCACGCTGATGCCCTTGTTGCGCAGATATTCCACTGCGTTGCGGCCTAATCCGCTGGTCGCACCGGTAACCAGTACCTTCATATTACTCTACTGTCCCAGAAAAGAATTTCGTGCGCATTTTTCCGTGATTCTCCCGACTATGCAATGAGAATCATGAAAGAATAATGCTTATCCTTCGACTCTGCCTGAGATTTGTTCGGCCAACCGGGCGATGCGTTGCGCCATACCGCGGAAAATAAACAGGTGCGCCGGGATCATCAGCAGCCAGTAGACCAGGCCCGGCATACCGTGCGGGTGCCACCAGGCGCGGACGTCCAGTTCACGACGATCGCCTTTATCGTTAATGGTAAAGCTTAACCGGCCCAGTCCCGGCGCTTTCATGCCGAACAGCAGAGTGAGCTGTTTTTCTTCCTCCACGATAATCACCTTCCAGCTGTCGACCGTATCGCCGGTCTGCAGATAGTCGCGCTGCGGTCGCCCTTTGGCCAGCCGGTGGCCGACCAGCAGATCCATCGCGCCGCGGGTTTTCCACAGCAGATTGCCGAAAAAATATCCCTCTTTACCGCCGATTTGGTTAACGACCTGCCACAGGGCTTTGCGGCTCGCCTGAGTGGTGATGGTGCAGCCTGCCTGTTTCGGATAATAGCCATACTCCGGTCGCCAGCGGGCGAAAGCCTGGGCGTCGTAGCCCCAGTCGCTGGAGTTTACCAGCTGCTCTTCTTCTTTCAGGGTGCGGCGAACCGCCTGATCGAAGGGGACCAGCGTTTGCGGGATCAGCGCCCGCAGCGTCCGGTCATCGGCGATCAGATCGTGCTTCAACCCCTGAATTAGCGCTTTGGCGATGGTCGGCGGCACCGAGGTGATGACATTGAGGAACCACACCGAGATCCAGCGCGTCGGCAGGGGAATCGGAATGAGCGGGCGGTGTTTGCCGCTGACGGCCATAAAGCGAATGAACTGCTGCTGATAGCTTAACACCTCCGGACCGGCGGCTTCGAAGACGCGGTGCGCGTCGGAAGGATGATTCAGTAGCTCAACGAGGTCAACGAGCAGGTTTTCCAGCGCGACAGGGGTGGTACGCGAACGCACCCAGCGCGGGGGGGTCAGCACCGGCAGGTTATAGACCATGTCGCGCATCACCTCGAAGGCGGCGGAGCCGGCGCCGACGATAATTCCGGCCCGCAGCTCGGTTACCGGCACGCCCGACTCGCGCAGGAGATCGCCGGTGACCTGACGAGCGCGCAGATGGTCGGACTGCTCCTGCGCTGGAGCCTGCAGCGAGCTGAGAAAGATAATCTGACGCACCGGCGTCTGGCGCAGGGCATCGCGAACATGCGTCGCCACCCGACGCTCATGGGCGATAAAATCGCCGCCTTCGCCCATGCCATGTACCAGATAGTAAAGGGTATCGATACCTGTGAGCAGCGCAGGCAGAGCCTGCGGCTGATTGAGATCGACTGACCGGCAGGTGACGCCGGGCAAAGCGAGTTTTTGCAGTCGGTCGGTATGGCGCGCCGCCGCCAGCACCGGATAACCCCGCGCGCTTAATTCGCGGACTAAATGCTGACCAATATAGCCGCTGGCGCCGAGCACCAAAACCGATTGCGACACGCCTGACTCCTTAGCGTTGTAAAAAAGCCTGCCAGTGGGCGACCACTTCGCTCAACTGCTGACGATTGACATCCAGGTGAGTGACCAGACGGACGATGGGCGAGGCGTTGATCAGCACGCCGCGCGCCTGCATAAACTCGCCGAGCGCCCGGGCCTGTTCATCACCGACGCGAACGAACAGCATGTTGGTATCGTGACGGGTGACGTCGGCGCCGATGGCGCGCAGCTGATCCGCCATCCACGCGGCGTTATCATGATCCTCCTGCAGGCGCTGCACGTTATTTTTCAGCGCGTACAGCCCGGCGGCGGCCAGAATGCCCGCCTGGCGCATCCCGCCGCCGACCATTTTCCGCCAGCGAACGGCGCGGCGAATATACGCCTCACTGCCGACCAGCAGCGAGCCAACCGGGGCGCCAAGCCCCTTTGACAGGCAGATGGTGAAGGAGTCGCAGTACTGGGCGATATCGCGCAGCTCACAGCCGTAGGCGACCACGGCGTTAAAGATGCGCGCGCCGTCGACGTGCAGCGCCAGATCGCGCTGGCGGGTAAACGCCCAGGCTTCCTGGAGATAGTCGCGCGGCAGCACCTTACCGTTATGGGTGTTTTCCAGGCTCAGCAGGCGGGTCGGGGCAAAATGGATATCGTCAGGTTTGATTTTCGCTGCGACTTTATCCAGCGGCAGCGAGCCGTCCGCCGCGGCGTCAATCGGCTGCGGCTGAATACTGCCGAGAACCGCCGCCCCGCCGGCTTCGTACAGATAGTTATGCGCCCCCTGGCCGACGATATACTCTTCGCCGCGCTGGCAGTGGCTGAGCAGGCCGACGAGGTTGGCCTGGGTGCCGGTGGGCAGAAACAGCGCCGCCTCTTTGCCGGCCAGGTCGGCGGCGTAGCGCTGAAGTTCATTGACGGTAGGGTCGTCGCCATACACATCGTCCCCGACCGGGGCGGCCATCATGGCTTCCAACATGGCGCGCCCGGGACGGGTAACGGTATCACTGCGCAGATCGATCACGGTTTTTCCTTGTTCTGGTTCTGAGTATTGCTTCTGTTTTACCTGAGCCAGTTGGTTTTCGCCAGTTCGATGACTTCATCGCCGCGCCCGCTGATGATCGCCCGCAGCATATACAGGCTAAAGCCTTTCGCCTGCTCCAGCTTGATCTGCGGCGGGATCGCCAGCTCCTCTTTGGCGACCACGACGTCGACCAGCACCGGACCGTCGGTGCGGAAGGCGGTCTGCAGCGCTTCATCCACCTCGGCGGCTTTCTCAACGCGAATACCTTTAATACCGCAGGCTTCGGCGATGCGGGCGAAGTTGGTATCGTGCAGCTCTGTGCCGTCGGTGAGATAGCCCCCGGCCTTCATCTCCATCGCCACGAAACCCAGCACGCTGTTGTTAAAGATGATAATTTTCACCGGCAGCTTCATCTGCGCCAGCGACAGAAAATCCCCCATCAGCATGCTAAACCCGCCGTCGCCGCACATGGCCACCACCTGACGCTCCGGCGCGGTGGCTTTGGCGCCAATGGCCTGCGGCATGGCGTTGGCCATGGAGCCGTGGTTGAATGAACCCAGCAGTCGGCGTTTGCCGTTCATCTTGAGATAGCGTGCCGCCCAGACGGTCGGGGTGCCGACATCGCAGGTGAAAATGGCGTCTTCATCGGCAAAATGGCTGATCTGCTGCGCCAGATATTGCGGGTGGATCGCCTTCTCGCTGGGCTTCGCCAGATCGTCGAGTCCTTTTCGCGCGTCGCGATAGTGCTCCAGCGCCTTATCGAGGAAGCGGCGATCGGTTTTCTCTTCCAGCAGTGGCAGCAACGCCTTTAACGTTGATTTGATGTCGCCCACCAGCGCCATATCAACCTTACTGTGCGCGCCGATGCTGCCGGGGTTAATGTCGATCTGAATAATTTTGGCGTCGGTCGGATAGAAGGCGCGATAGGGGAACTGGGTGCCGAGCAGGATCAGGGTGTCGGCATTCATCATGGTGTGGAAGCCAGAAGAGAAGCCAATCAGCCCGGTCATGCCCACATCATACGGGTTGTCATACTCCACATGCTCTTTACCGCGCAGCGCATGGACGATGGGGGCTTTAATTTTCGCTGCGAACTCCACCAGCTCCTGGTGGGCGCCGGCGCAGCCGCTACCGCACATGAGCGCGATATTGCTGGAGTAGCGGATAAGCTGCGCCAGCTTGCGCAGCTCCTCGTCGGCCGGGGAGACCGTCGGCAACGGCGCATGGTACCAGTGGCTGCTGGCGCTCTCCGGGGCGGCTTTCAGCGCCACGTCGCCGGGCAGAACCACCACCGAAACGCCGCGGTTAATCACCGCCTTACGCATCGCCACCGCCAGCACCTGCGGGATCTGCTCCGGGGTGGAGACCAGCTCGCAGTAGTGGCTGCATTCGCGGAACAGCTCCTGGGGATGGGTCTCCTGGAAATAGCCGCTGCCAATCTCGCTGGAAGGGATGTGGGCGGCAATGGCCAGCACCGGGACATGGTTGCGGTGACAGTCAAACAGACCGTTGATCAGGTGCAGGTTACCCGGTCCGCAGGAACCGGCGCAGACCGCCAGTTCGCCGGTCAGTTGCGCCTCCGCGCCGGCGGCGAAAGCGGCGACCTCTTCGTGCCGGGTGGCCATCCAGTCGATGGTGCCCATGCGGTTCAGGCTATCGCTCAATCCATTGAGGGAATCGCCGGTGACGCCCCAGATACGTTTCACGCCGGCCTGTTCCAGCGTTTTGGCAATGTATGCGGCCACGGTTTGTTTCATGATCTCCATCTCCTTTTTTTGATAACGCCCTCAAGCTTAGATGAAACTGCAGCGTACGTTGCCGATTTCCCTCAATTTTTCGCTGGTTTTATTGCTGAAGTATTGGGCATACTCTGGGGTCTCACAGGGTGTAAAACAGGAAGCACATCAAATGGTTAAGGGATTGTTAAACACAGTAAACAGAACGCTGTCGCATGAAGATGCCGGTAAACTCTTGTTACGACTCGCCGTCGGCGGGTTAATGCTGTTTCACGGTTTGCACAAGCTGCTGGATGGCGTGGACGGCATTAGCGGGATGCTGGTGGCGAAGGGGTGGCCGGGGTTTATCGCCTACGGTGTGCTGGTGGGGGAAGTGGTTGCCCCCTGTTTGTTGATTGTCGGCATCCTGACGCGCCCAGCGGCGCTGGTGTTGGCTTTCACCATGGTAGTGGCGTGGCTGATGGTCGGTCTCGGCAAGACGTTTGCGCTTGATGCGGTGGGCGCGTGGGCGATCGAGAATCTGGTCTATTTTTTTGTTGGCGCGCTGGCGATAGCGCTTTTGGGCGCCGGGCGTTACTCGCTGGCCGGTCAGTCGGCCTGGCGATAGCCATGCGCCGAAAGGCGGAACAACTGCGTACGACGTAAAGCAGAAACAGAGGCCGGATAAGCATAGCGCCATCCGGCCTTTTAAGGTCAGGCCAGAACCAGATCGCCCAGCGGGTGACAGGAGCAGGCCAGCACATAGCCGTCGGCGATTTCGCCGTCGGTCAGCGTCATGGTGCTGGTGACGCTATACTCCCCGGAAACGACTCTGGTTTTGCAGCAGCCGCAGACGCCGGCGCGGCAGGCGACGGTCACCGGCACCTGATTGCTCTCCAGCGCATCGAGCAGGGTGGTGCCCACCGGCGCGTAAAATTCTCGCGCCGGCTGCAGTTTGGTGAATTTCAGCCCGCTGGTGGCGGCCTCCGCCACCGGGGTGAAGAACTTCTCCTTAAAGAAGCGGGTAACACCCAGGGCGGCAACGTCCTGTTCAACTTTCTCCATATACGGCGCTGGCCCGCAGGTCATCACGGTGCGGCTGGCGATATCCGGCACGCTCTGCAGTAGTTCCGGGGTCAGACGGCCGGCGACAAAACCGTGCGTCGCGTGGTGCTCCGCCACCAGGGTAACCGGATAGTTGCGCCACTCTTCGGCAAAGATCACATCCTCCGGCGAACGAACGCTATAGATCACCTGCACGTCGGCCTGCGGACGGTACTTCGCCAGCCAGCGGCGCATCGACATGATCGGCGTGACGCCGCAGCCAGCGGCCAGCAGCAGGAACTTATCATCCGCTTTATCCTCGCAGGTGAAATCCCCCATCGCGTCGGACAGCCAGATATAGTCGCCGCGCTTTACGTCGCGGGTGAGCCACTGTGAGCCCGCGCCATCGTCAATACGGCGAACGGTCAACGTAATATATTCGCTGACGCCCGGCGTGGACGAAATAGTGTAAGCGCGCAGGGTCTCTGCCGAATGACGCACGCTGACCAGGGCGTACTGCCCGGCACGGTACGGATAATAGTCATGGCAGAGCAATGAAACGGTCCACACATCCGGCGTTTCCTGATGGATGTGATGCACCTGCATTCGCCACGGGCATTGTGAGGTTGGCATGGTCATCAGGGACTCCTTACGCGCTCAGCAGCTGCTGCATATCTTGTTCCACGGCGGTCACGGAACGCAGACCAAACTTCTCATTGAGGATAGCCAGCAGATCCGGAGTGAAGAAGCCAGGCGCCGTCGGGCCGGTGACAATGTTTTTCACGCCGAGAGACAGCAGCGTCAGCAGGATGACGATCGCTTTCTGCTCGAACCAGGAGAGCACCAGCGACAGCGGCAGATCGTTGACGCCGCAGCCCAGTTTTTCCGCCAGCGTGACCGCCAGAATAATCGCCGAGTAGGCATCGTTGCACTGACCGGCATCGACCAGACGCGGCAGGCCTTCGATATCGCCGAAGTCCAGCTTGTTGAAGCGGTATTTACCGCAGGCCAGGGTCAGGATCAGGCAGTCGTCCGGCACGCTGGTGGCGAAATCGGTGAAATAGTTACGTTCCCCGCGGGCGCCATCGCAGCCGCCGACGAGGAAAATGTGACGCAGTTTTTCCCGGCTGACCAGATCGATCAGTGTGTCCGCCGCGCCGAGCAGGGTCTGACGGCCAAAGCCGACGGTGATCAGATGCGGGATTTCGCTGTACGGGAAGCCAGCCATCTGCTGCGCCTGGGCGATAACCGGCGCGAAGTCTTCACCTTCCAGGTGGTTCACGCCCGGCCAGCCGACGATGCTGCGGGTCCAGATACGATCGTCGTAGGCGCCGACGGTGGGGTCGATGATGCAGTTAGAGGTCATGACGATGGGGCCCGGGAAGCGGGCGAACTCCACCTGCTGGTTCTGCCAGCCGCTGCCGTAGTTCCCAATCAGGTGTTTGAATTTACGCAGCTCCGGATAGCCGTGCGCCGGCAGCATTTCCCCGTGGGTATAGACGTTAACGCCGGTGCCTTCGGTCTGCTCCAGCAGGTTATAGAGATCTTTCAGGTCATGGCCGGAGATCAGGATGCACTTGCCCTCGGTCGCTTTAACGTTGACCTGGGTTGGGGTCGGATGACCGTATTTGCTGGTCTCACCGGCGTCCAGAATGCTCATGACTTTGAAGTTCATCTGGCCGATCTCCATTGAGCACTCCAGCAGCGCGTTCATATCGGCAGGCCAGGTACCCAGCCATGCCATGATTTTATGGTACTGGGCGTAGATGTCGTTGTCGTACTGGCCGAGAACGTGCGCGTGTTCCATATAAGCCGCAGCGCCTTTCAGGCCGTACAGGCACAGCAGGCGCAGGCCGAGAATGTTGTCGCCGATGGCCGCTTTGTCTTTGTTCGGGGTAAATTCCGCCGCCTGACGCTGCAGGTCGCCCAGATCGTCGCTAGCCAGTTGCAGAGCGGCCATCGGATTGTTAACCGTCGCGTGGGCATCAATGTTCAGGCACTGCGCTTTAAGCGCTTCACGCATGGCGATAGCCTGGCGCGCATAGCCAACGATACGCGGGGAGTCGAAGTTAACGTTAGTCAGCGTAGAGAAAAAAGCGCGCGGCGCAAAGCTATCGACGTCGTGGTCGATAATGCCATATTCGCGGGCCTTGAGCGCCCAGGCGGAGAGGCCTTGCAGTGACGCAATCAGCAGATCCTGCAGATCGGAGGTTTCCGCTGTTTTACCGCACATCCCCTGCGCGTAAGAGCAGCCGTTGCCGGCCGGGGTACGAATGGTTTGTTCACATTGCACACAAAACATGGTCACACCTTTAAAGTTATATTTGATATACATGTTTAAGGTTATGCCCGAGCGCGTGAGGAGAAAAGGTATTTCTGATACAACTTAAAGGGAGATTGATTTAGCGCAAAATTGGCGGCAGGAAGTCTGCCGCCAGCGCCTGCTCAGGCGGCAAAAAAGGCGATCAGGATCGGGACCAGCAGGCTCAGCAGAAAACCGTGCACGATGGCGGCAGGGACGATCTCCACGCCGCCGGAACGCTGCAGCACCGGTAAGGTGAAGTCCATGGAGGTGGCGCCGCACAGCCCCAGCGCCGTGGAGCGGCTACGGCGAATCAGGCCCGGAATTAACATGATGGCCAGCAGCTCGCGGCACAGGTCGTTAAAGAACGCCGCGCTGCCGATCACCGGGCCAAAGGATTCGGTCAGTAAAATACCGGAGAGTGAATACCAGCCGAAGCCGCTGGCCATCGCCAGACCGGTCTTTAGCGGCAAATCCAGAATAAAGGCGTTGAGGATGCCGCCGAGTAATGAACTGGCCGTGACCACCACGGCGACGATCATTCCCCGCCGGTTGAGGACTATTTGTCGCAGACTCATTCCATTATTGCGTAATTGAATACCGACGAGGAACAGGAGAAAGATCAGCGTATATTCGCTGGCTTCGGTGGCGTGTTGTAAAAAAGACAGGCCGGTCAGGCCAAGCAAGAAACCGAGCACCACCACACCGCACAGCTGGAGTGATTCCAGGGCCATGGCCAGGCGCGAGGGTAATTTCTCCTGACGATGCAGACTGCGCCAGGGCATTTTTCTTTCCAGCCACAGCAGAGCGGTAATATTACACAGTAAAATGATGACCACGCTCACCGCGGCGTAATGCAATATCGCCAGCAGATTGCTGGCCAGATTGTCGAGAAACGCCAGGCTGATACCCATAAAAAAGAGGATCACATAGACAATCCAGCTCAGCATCCGGTTAATCAGTTTTAACGCGGAGGAGTGACGAAGAGGCAGTAAATAGCCGACGACCAGCGGCAACAGAATGATGAACAGTCCCGAGAACATGAACGATGCAACCCTTGCATGATGAGAATAGCGCTCATGACACTATCCAAATAGCCGGGCCGAGTAAAGCTGTCGCCAGAAAGAAAAAGCCCGGGGACCCGGGCTTTAGAAAAGATTAATCGCGTTTTTCCAGCAGAGTGCGGTACAGCACGCCGCCGAGGATCCCGCCGACGATCGGCATGACCCAGAACAGCCACAGCTGCTGCAGCGCCCAACCGCCCTGGAAAATCGCCACCGCGGTGCTGCGCGCCGGGTTGACCGAGGTGTTGGTGACCGGAATGCTGATCAAATGGATGAGGGTCAGCGCCAGGCCGATAGCGATCGGCGCGAAGCCCGCAGGCGCGTGTTTGTCGGTAGCGCCATGGATAACCAGCAGGAAGCCGCAGGTCAGTACGATTTCAATAACGATAGCCGACAGCATAGAGAAGCCGCCCGGGGAGTGTTCGCCATAGCCGTTGGAGGCAAAACCGCTGGCGGCGGCATCAAAGCCGGCTTTACCGCTGGCCACTACGTACAGCACCGCGGCGGCAATAATTCCGCCGACCACCTGGGCGATAATATAGCCAATGACCTCTTTCGCCGGGAAACGACCGCCGGCCCACAGGCCTAAGGTCACCGCCGGGTTGAAATGACCGCCGGAAATATGGCCAACCGCATACGCCATGGTTAATACGGTTAAACCAAATGCCAGCGCCACGCCGGCAAAACCGATACCCAGCTCGGGAAATGCTGCGGCAAGGACGGCGCTACCGCAGCCGCCAAATACAAGCCAGAAGGTGCCGAAGCATTCGGCTGCTAATTTTCTGAACATAACCACCTCAATATAAATGTTTACGCGCACGAGCGGACCGTGCCGTTCTTTATTTATCGTGATAAGGGACGACGATAAAAATAAAGCGGCGTTATTCTAGAGATAATCGCCATCCCAGAGCCAGTTAAATATATTGATATTATTTGATTTAGGGCAAGGTGAAGGGATTGCGTTTGCCAGTTTAACTATTCCTATATCCATCCAAGATTATCAATAGTGTAGAACATAACGTCTGAAATAAAACTATTTTGTTTGATGAATAATCAACAGCGGTTAATAGGCGGTAAGTGTGTAATTTTATGAATATATTTAACCTCCTGAATAGGATGCGCGAGGTGACTAAGCGGAGTGTCATCTTGCCGCCGCCCTCGCTATACTGTTGATTACTGAAGGAGAGTGGTGGTGTAGCGGAGGGGACATGCTTCTTGAGCGCGTAGAAATCGTCGGTTTTCGCGGTATCAATCGTCTGTCGTTGATGCTCGAGCAAAATAACGTCCTGATCGGGGAGAACGCGTGGGGGAAGTCCAGTCTGCTTGATGCGCTGACCCTGCTTTTGTCGCCAGAGTTCGATCTTTATCACTTTGTTCGCGATGACTTTTGGTTCCCCGCGGGCGACATCCAGGGGCGCGAGCACCATTTGCATATTATTCTGACCTTCCGCGAAACGGAGCCTGGACGCCATCGGGTGCGGCGTTTCCGTCCGCTTCAGCGCTGTTGGGTGCCCTGTGATGACGGGTATCACCGGGTGTTCTACCGCCTGGAAGGCGAACTCGCCGATGATGAAAGCGTGATGACCCTGCGCAGTTTTATCGATGGCGAAGGCGAAGCGCTGGCGCTGGAGGATATCGATGAGCTGGCCAGACACCTGGTGCGTTTGATGCCGGTGCTGCGTCTGCGCGACGCGCGCTTTATGCGGCGCATTCATAACGGAACGGTACCGCACTCGCCGCAGATAGAGATCACCGCCCGCCAGCTGGATTTTCTGTCCCGCGAACTGGTCAGCCACCCGCAAAATTTATCCGACGGTCAGATCCGCGAGGGGTTGTCGGCCATGGTGCAGCTGCTGGAGCATTATTTTGCCGAGCAAAGCAGCGCCCAGACGCGACATCGCCTGATGCGGCGGCGTTCCCATGATGAACAGCGTAGCTGGCGTTATCTGGATATTATCAACCGGATGATCGACAAGCCCGGCGGGCGAAGCCATCGGGTGATCCTGCTGGGGCTGTTCGCCACCCTGCTGCAGGCGAAAGGGACGGTGCGCCTCGATCGCGACGCGCGGCCGCTGCTGTTGATTGAAGATCCCGAGACCCGCCTGCATCCGATCATGCTCTCCGTCGCCTGGCATCTGCTGAATTTGCTGCCGTTGCAGCGGGTGACCACCACCAACTCCGGAGAGCTGCTGTCCCTGACGCCGGTGGAGCAGGTGTGTCGGCTGGTGCGTGAATCGGCGCGGGTGTCGGCATGGCGGCTGGGGCCCGGCGGAATGAATGCCGAAGAGAGTCGGCGCATTGCCTTTCATATCCGCTTCAATCGCGCCTCATCGCTCTTCGCCCGCTGTTGGCTGCTGGTGGAGGGGGAGACGGAAACCTGGGTTATCAACGAACTGGCCCGCCAGTGCGGCCATCATTTTGATGCTGAAGGGGTGAAAGTCATTGAATTCGCCCAGTCGGGCCTGAAGCCGTTGATCAAATTCGCCCGCCGGATGGGGATCCAGTGGCACGTGCTGGTGGACGGCGATGAGGCAGGGAAAAAATATGCCGCGACCGTACGCGGCCTGCTGAATAACGATCGCGAGCTGGAGCGCGACCATCTGACCACTCTGCCGGCGCTGGATATGGAACACTTTATGTATCGTCAGGGATTTGATGACGTTTACCACCGGGTGGCGCAGATCCCGGATAATGTGCCCATGAATATGCGGCGGGTGATCACCAAGGCCATTCATCGTTCATCCAAGCCGGACCTGGCGATTGAGGTGGCAATGGAAGCCGGCCGCCGTGGGGTGGACGCAGTGCCGACGCTGCTGAAAAAAATGTTCTCGCGGGTACTGTGGCTGGCCCGCGGTCGCGCCGATTAATCTCTTCGCCGTCGGGGGCTCGGCGGCGCAAAGCTCTCCGGCAGCTAAACAAAACGTCATTGGCGCGAAAAATGGATGTTCTGTTGCCAACGGGTTTCGATAGAATCACCGCCTGGATCGGCAGGGAAACAGCAGGAATCGGAATATGAAAGTGAAGGGAAAACGCAGGACCGTCTGGTGGCTGTTGGCGATCGTGGTGCTGGGTCTGGCTGTCTGGGGATGGCGGATCCTCAACGCGCCGCTGCCGCACTACCAGACACTGGTGGTGCGCAAAGGCGACCTTCAGCAGAGCGTGCTGGCTACCGGCAAGCTGGATGCCTTGCGAAAAGTTGACGTCGGCGCCCAGGTCAGCGGACAGCTGAAGACGCTGCACGTGAATATCGGCGATAAGGTCAAAAAGGACCAACTGCTGGGGGTTATCGATCCTGAGCAGGCGCAAAACCAGATCAAAGAGGTGGAAGCGACGTTGATGGAGCTGCGCGCCCAGCTCAATCAGGCGCGCGCGGAGAGTAAGCTGGCGCAGGTGACCCTGGCCCGTCAGCAGCAGCTGGCGCAGCGCCAGCTGGTCTCGCGACAGGACCTCGATACCGCGGCCACCGACCTGGCGGTGAAACAGGCGCAAATCGGCACCATTGAAGCGCAAATTAAGCGCAACCAGGCGACGCTCGACACCGCGAAGACCAACCTCGACTACACGCGGATCCTGGCGCCGATGGCTGGCGAAGTGACGCAAATTACCACCTTGCAGGGACAGACGGTGATCGCTGCCCAGCAGGCGCCGAACATTCTGACCCTGGCGGACCTTAGCACCATGCTGGTTAAAGCGCAGGTCTCCGAAGCGGATGTCATCCATCTCAGACCGGGGCAAAAGGCGTGGTTTACCGTGCTGGGCGACCCGTTAACCCGCTATGAAGGCAAGCTGAAGGACATTCTGCCGACGCCGGAAAAAGTCAACGACGCCATCTTCTATTATGCCCGCTTCGAGGTCCCGAACCCGCAGGGGATCCTGCGCCTCGACATGACCGCGCAGGTGCATATTCAACTGGCCGAGGTGAAGAACGTGATCACCATCCCGCTGAGCGCCCTGGGCGATGCGGTCGGTGATAACCGCTACCACGTCCGGCTGTTGCGTACCGGCGAGGTCAAAGAGCGTGAGATTGTCATTGGCGCGCGCAATGATACCGACGTCGCGGTGGTACAGGGACTTGAAGAGGGGGATGAGGTGATCGTCGGCGAGAGCGCGAGCGGGGCGGCAAAATGACGGCCCTGCTCGAGCTGCGTGATATTCGTCGCAGCTATCCTTCCGGCGACGGCAGCGTTGAGGTCCTCAAGGGGATCACCCTCAGTATCCATGCCGGGGAGATGGTGGCGATCGTGGGCGCCTCCGGCTCGGGTAAATCAACGCTGATGAACATCCTTGGCTGCCTTGATAAACCCACCAGCGGCACCTATCGGGTGGCGGGAACCGATATTGCACAGCTGGATGGCGATGCGCTGGCCCGTCTGCGGCGGGAACACTTTGGTTTTATCTTTCAACGCTATCACCTGCTGTCGCATCTGACCGCCGCGCAGAACGTCGAAGTGCCGGCGGTGTATGCCGGTAGTGAACGGCGGGCGCGCCTGGCGCGCGCTCATGAGCTGCTGGCGCGCCTGGGGCTTGGCGATCGCGCCGACTATCAGCCGTCGCAGCTGTCCGGCGGCCAACAGCAGCGGGTCAGTATCGCCCGCGCCCTGATGAACGGTGGGGAAGTGATCCTCGCCGATGAGCCGACCGGCGCGCTGGACAGCCATTCCGGCGAAGAGGTGATGGCGATCCTGCACCAGCTGAAAGCGCAGGGGCACACGGTCATCATTGTCACTCACGATCCGCAGGTCGCTGCTCAGGCGGAGCGGATCGTCGAGATCCGCGATGGCGAAATCGTCCGCAACCCCTCCGCCAGCCGCCAGGGCGGTGGGCTGCGCGCCCGTCAGCAGGAGGAGCCCTCGGCGTGGCGTCAGTTCACCAGCGGCTTTCGCGAGGCGCTGGTCATGGCCTGGCGGGCGATGGCGGCGAATAAAATGCGCACCCTGCTGACCATGCTCGGCATTATTATTGGGATTGCCTCGGTGGTGTCGATCGTCGTGGTGGGCGATGCCGCCAAACAAATGGTGCTGGCAGATATTCGCGCGATAGGCACCAATACCATTGACGTCTACCCTGGCAAGGATTTTGGCGATGACGACCCGCGTTATCAACAGGCGCTGAAGTATGACGACTTGCTGGCGATCCAGAAACAGCCGTGGGTGCGTTCCGCTACGCCGGCGGTGTCAAAAAGCCTGCGTCTGCGCGCCAACAATATTGACGTAGCCGCCAGCGCGGAAGGGGTGGGGCCGCAATACTTTAATGTTTACGGCATGACCTTTAGCGAGGGCAATACCTTTAATGAGCTGCAGCTCAACAGCCGGGCGCAGGTGGTGGTGCTCGACAGCAATACCCGTCGCCAGCTGTTTCCCAATAAAGCAAAAGTGGTGGGCGAGGTGATTCTGGTGGGCAATATGCCGGCCACGGTGATTGGCGTTGCGGATGAAAAGCAGTCGATGTTCGGCAGCAGTAAAATTCTCCGCGTCTGGTTGCCCTACACCACCATGGCGGGAAGGGTGATGGGCCAGTCGTGGCTGAACTCGATCACCGTCCGCGTTCATGAAGGCTATGACAGCGACACCGCTGAAAAACAGCTGCTGCGTTTGCTGGAGCTGCGGCATGGTAAAAAAGATGTATTCACATGGAATATGGACAGCATCTTGAAAACCGCCGAAAGGACCACACATACCTTACAGCTGTTCCTCACATTGGTGGCGGTGATCGCCCTGGTGGTCGGCGGGATTGGCGTGATGAATATTATGCTGGTGTCGGTGACTGAACGAACGCGTGAGATAGGCATCCGCATGGCGGTTGGCGCCCGGGCCAGCGATGTGCTGCAGCAGTTTCTCATCGAAGCGGTGCTGGTTTGCCTAGTCGGCGGCGCGCTGGGGGTGACATTGTCGCTGATGATTGCGTTTATTCTGCAGCTGTTTCTCCCCGGCTGGGAGATCGGTTTTTCGCCGCTGGCGCTGGTGACAGCGTTTCTCTGTTCGACGTTAACCGGGGTGCTGTTTGGGTGGCTGCCGGCGCGCAATGCGGCGCGGCTCGATCCGGTGGATGCCCTGGCGCGGGAGTAGTCGGGATGAGAAATAAAAATGCCAGTCAGAAGGACTGGCATTTTATTAGCAGGATGTACACAATGAAGCAAAAGAGTTATGCAGCCGTTTCCGCTTCCACAGGGACGATCACGCTGGCGTGGTTGCCTTTTGGCCCCTGGTGAACATCAAACCGAACGGCTTGTCCGGCTTTTAGCGTTCTGTAACCATCCATCTGGATGGTGGAGTAATGGGCGAAAATGTCTTCGCCGCCGCCCTCAGGGCAGATAAAACCGAACCCTTTGGCATTGTTGAACCACTTAACAGTACCCATTTCCATACTTCGACATCCTTCGTAAATCTTTATTAGTAAGATGGAATGAACCGGTGGTGGAGTGACGAGTTGTTCAATTGCTCGCCAACTCTCGCCACTACAATTTAGAGAAATACGAAAACGCGTCAAGCGATTGAGGAGGGGGAGCGGCGAAAAATGCGTCAAAATTTGAAGCAGTTAACGCTATTGCCGGGGAATGTGACAGCCGTCGCGGATAGAAGCGATAGATGATAGTTATCTATGATCTGTTGTAGATTTGTGATGAGCATAACCTCTGGTCATCGACAGGCCTCCGCCTGTTGGCAACAGCAACCGATGATGAACACTGACGATGAGTAAGAGAGATTGGCTGGACTTCGAGCACCTGGTTGACGACGAAGTTCGTGATGCGATTAAACCGCCATCTATGTATAAAGTGATATTGGTCAATGATGACTACACTCCAATGGAGTTTGTTATTGACGTGTTACAAAAATTCTTTTCTTATGATGTTGAACGTGCAACGCAACTGATGCTCACGGTTCACTATGAAGGTAAGGCGATTTGTGGCGTGTTTACCGCGGAAGTGGCGGAGACCAAAGTCGCTATGGTGAATCAGTACGCGAGGGAGAACGAGCATCCATTGCTGTGTACGCTGGAAAAAGCCTGAATACAGGCATGAAAATTGGGGGAGGTGCCTATGCTCAATCAAGAACTGGAACTCAGTTTAAATATGGCTTTCGCCAGAGCGCGCGAGCACCGTCATGAGTTTATGACCGTCGAGCACTTGCTGCTGGCTCTGCTAAGCAACCCCTCGGCCCGTGAGGCCCTGGAAGCGTGTTCAGTGGACCTGGTGGCATTGCGTCAGGAACTTGAAGCCTTCATCGAACAAACCACACCCGTCCTGCCAGCCACGGAAGAAGAGCGCGACACCCAGCCGACGCTGAGCTTCCAGCGTGTGCTGCAGCGCGCCGTCTTCCACGTGCAATCTTCTGGCCGCAGCGAAGTGACCGGCGCCAACGTGCTGGTGGCGATTTTCAGCGAGCAGGAGTCGCAGGCCGCCTACCTGCTGCGTAAACATGAAGTGAGCCGACTCGATGTGGTGAACTTCATTTCTCATGGTACACGCAAAGACGAGCCGAGCCAGTCTTCCGATAACAGCGGAAGCCAGCCTGGCAATGAAGAGCAAGCCGGCGGGGAGGAACGTATGGAAAACTTCACCACCAACCTCAATCAGCTTGCTCGCGTCGGCGGCATTGATCCCCTGATCGGCCGTGAAAAAGAGCTGGAGCGCGCCATTCAGGTTCTGTGCCGTCGGCGTAAAAATAACCCGCTGCTGGTGGGGGAATCCGGCGTCGGTAAAACCGCCATCGCCGAAGGCCTTGCCTGGCGTATTGTGCAGGGCGATGTGCCGGAAGTCATGGCTGACTGCACCATCTACTCGCTCGATATTGGTTCTCTGCTGGCCGGGACGAAATACCGTGGCGATTTTGAAAAACGCTTTAAAGCGTTGCTCAAACAGCTGGAGCAGGATACCAACAGCATCCTGTTCATTGATGAGATCCACACCATCATCGGTGCGGGGGCGGCGTCTGGCGGTCAGGTCGATGCGGCTAACCTGATCAAACCGCTGCTTTCCAGCGGCAAGATCCGGGTGATTGGCTCCACCACTTACCAGGAATTCAGCAACATCTTTGAGAAAGATCGTGCGCTGGCCCGCCGTTTCCAGAAAATTGATATTACCGAACCGTCGGTGGAAGAGACCGTCCAGATTATCAATGGCCTGAAGCCGAAGTACGAAGCGCACCACGATGTGCGTTATACCGCCAAGGCGGTGCGTGCGGCGGTTGAGCTGGCGGTGAAATACATTAACGATCGTCATCTGCCGGATAAGGCGATTGACGTGATTGACGAGGCAGGGGCGCGGGCGCGCTTAATGCCGGTCAGCAAGCGTAAGAAAACGGTTAATGTGGCGGATATCGAGTCAGTGGTGGCGCGCATTGCGCGGATCCCTGAGAAGAGCGTCTCCCGCAGCGATCGCGATACGCTGAAAAACCTTGGCGATCGACTGAAAATGCTGGTCTTTGGTCAGGATAAGGCCATCGAGGCGCTGACGGAAGCCATCAAAATGGCGCGCGCCGGGCTGGGCCATGAGCACAAGCCGGTGGGTTCATTCCTGTTCGCCGGGCCGACCGGGGTGGGGAAAACCGAAGTGACCGTGCAGCTGGCGAAGGCGCTGGGTATTGAGCTGCTGCGTTTTGATATGTCCGAATATATGGAACGTCATACCGTCAGCCGTTTAATCGGGGCGCCTCCGGGCTACGTCGGCTTCGATCAGGGCGGGCTGCTGACCGATGCGGTGATTAAACATCCGCACGCGGTGCTGCTGCTCGATGAGATCGAAAAAGCGCATCCGGACGTGTTCAACCTGCTGCTGCAGGTGATGGATAACGGAACGCTGACCGATAACAACGGACGTAAAGCGGACTTCCGCAACGTGGTGCTGGTGATGACCACCAACGCCGGGGTGCGGGAAACCGAGCGTAAATCGATTGGCCTTATCCAGCAGGACAACAGTCCGGATGCAATGGATGAGATCAAGAAGATCTTTACGCCGGAGTTCCGTAACCGTCTCGACAACATTATCTGGTTCGATCACCTCTCCACCACGGTGATCCATCAGGTTGTCGACAAGTTTATCGTCGAGCTGCAGGTTCAGCTGGATCAGAAAGGCGTCTCCCTGGAAGTCAGCCAGGAAGCGCGCGACTGGCTGGCGGAAAAAGGCTACGACCGGGCGATGGGGGCACGTCCGATGGGACGCGTCATTCAGGACAACCTGAAAAAACCGCTGGCGAACGAGCTGCTGTTTGGCTCGCTGGTCGACGGGGGGCAGGTGACGGTCTCTCTGGACAGCGCGAAAAATACGCTGACTTACGACTTCCAGAGCGCGCCGAAGCACAAACCGGAAGCCGCCCACTAAGGCGATATCTTGCATGTAAAAACCGGCCATTGGCCGGTTTTTTTTTGCTGGCTGGCGGTAGAAATGAAAAGACCGGGAATTATCCCGGCCTTCAGCATCTGACGCCTTAGTGGCGAAAACAATCAGCGACTACGGAAGACAATGCGGCCTTTGCTCAGGTCGTACGGGGTCAGCTCAACAGTCACTTTGTCGCCCGTCAGAATGCGGATGTAGTTTTTACGCATTTTACCGGAGATATGCGCGGTTACCACGTGACCGTTTTCCAGTTCTACGCGGAACATAGTGTTAGGCAACGTTTCAAGTACGGTGCCCTGCATTTCAATATTGTCTTCTTTGGCCATCTAGTCCTCTGGGGTATCACTACCGTAGTTTTGAACCGGCAAGATAATGCCGAAGTTCATCATGTAAGTAAAGTTTTACGTGTCTACCCTGAATCATTCACCTTACCGCAAGGCGCGCAGTCAGCACGCCGGCAATGGAAATATGACGGGTATGAATCGCCGAAGTAGTTTTGGCGCATTGCCCGGGACACACACGGCCATGCCGCGTGACAGGCGCAAACGTAAAGGGGAGTGACAGAACGATGGGCGTTATCTGACTCTTATTATTCCCAAACGGCGGCGGGGCAACAGGCAGAAGCTACTCTACCGCGCAATTATACCATCCTGACGCAAAATGTGCTGAAAACATTTTATTATCCGCCCGGAAATAGCACCCGTGGTACCCAAAATCGCTCGGGTAGACGGTAGCCGCGTAATACCGAGAGATAGTCCAGATAATCGCGGCGGGGAATATCCACTGCGCCTAATGACGCGGTGTGGTTGTTCAGCACCTGACAGTCAATTAATTTACCGCCGCTCTGCGCAAAGTCCTGGCAAAATACCAGCAGCGCGGTTTTAGAGGCATTTTCCGCCCGGCTGAACATCGACTCGCCGCAAAACAACGCCCCCTGCGCCACGCCGTACATTCCCCCCACCAGGGTATTTTCCTGCCAGACTTCAATGGAGTGGGCATGGCCCAGCTCATGCAGCTGGTGATAGGCGCGAACGATGCTGCTGGTTATCCAGGTGCCTTCGTCACGATCGCTGGCGCAGCCCTCAATCACCTCGCCAAAGGCATGATTGAGCGTGACGCGGTAGGGGGAGCGCTGATGAAAGCGCTTCATGCTGCGGCTGAGATGGAACTGTTCCGGCCAAAGCACTGCCCGGGGATCGGGCGACCACCAGAGGATCGGGTCGCCGGGGGAAAACCAGGGAAAAATACCACGCTGATAGGCCATCAGCAGACGCGCGGGGCTTAGATCGCCGCCGAGCGCCAGCAGGCCGTTAGGTTCACGCAGGGCGCCTTCCGGAGAAGGGAAGGCGATAGAATGCCGGGAGAGCTGAACCAGACGCATTTTAACCTCAATACGCATCAGCAAAAATTAGATAATAGCCTACAGACGCTGTTTAAACTGGAAGTACCGGCCCTGTTTAGCGAGCAGCTCCGCGTGACTACCTTGCTCAATTATCTGGCCGTTGTCCATGACTATTATCTGATTAAAACGCGCCAGGCCTCGCAGGCGGTGGGTGACCATCAGCACGGTCTTCTCGCGCATGACTTCCGCCAGCAGATGCAGGATCTGGCTTTCGGTGGCGGCATCCAGACCTTCTGTCGGTTCATCCAGCAGCATCAGCGGCGCATCGTGGAGCAGCGCGCGGGCGATGGCCAGCCGGCGCAGTTCGCCGCCGGAAAGCTGGCGTCCGCCTTCGCCCAGCCAGCCGTTGAGTCCGCCATCTTCCAGCAGTTTTTCCAGGCCTACCTTCTCAAGGGTGGCGCAGAGCAGAGTGTCATCAGCCTCAGGCGCCGCCAGCCGGAGGTTGTCGCGCAGGGTGGCGCTGAACAGATGCACGCGCTGCGGCACCACGCTCATTGACTGCCGCAGGGTGGCTTCGCTCAGCCCGGACAGCGGCTGGTCGTTGAGCAATATCTCTCCCTGCGCCGGATCCCATGCGCGGGTGAGCAACTGCAACAGCGTCGACTTTCCGCAGCCGGTTCGGCCAAGAATAGCGATATGTTCCCCGGCGGCAATCTGCAGGGAGATGTTCTCCAGGGCGGGGGAGGGCTGCTGCGGGTAGCGGAAGGTGACCTGCCTGAAGGTTAAGGCCACCTGCGCAGGCCTGCTGGCCTCGCCCTCAACGAAGGAGACTTCCGGCTGCTGGTCAGTGATCTGCGAGATCCGCAGCGCGGAGGCGATCACCTGACCTAAATGCTGGAAAGCGCCGGTGACGGGCGCCAGGGCTTCGAAAGCCGCCAGGGCGCAGAAGACGAACAGGGCGATCAGCGCCCCGGGCTGACTGTTGCCGCCGACGCCGTCTGAGGCCAGCCAGAGCATGGCCACCACGGCGATTCCGCCGATTAACAGCATTAGCGCCTGTGAAAGCGCGGTCAGCTCGGCCTGGCGACGCTGCGCGTCCTGCCAGCTGAGCTCGGTTTTTTCCATTTGCGCGCGATAGCGGTCGCTGGCGTTAAACACCATCAGCTCCGCCTGGCCCTGCAGCCAGGCGGTAAGCTGTTGCCGATACTGGCCGCGCAGCTGGGTCATACTCTCTCCGGCCGGTTTACCGGCGCGATAGAACAGCGGCGGCATAACCAGCAGGGTCACCAGCATGATGCCGCCGAGCGTCAGCGCGAGGGTAACGTCGAGCAGGCTTAATCCGCAGGTCACCACCACAATCACCACCAGCGCGCCGACCAGCGGCGAAATGACCCGCAGGTAGAGATGATCCAGGGTGTCGACGTCGGCGACTACGCGGTTGAGCAGTTCCCCCTGGCGAAAGCGCGCCAGCCCCGCCGGAGAGAGGGGGAGCAGTTTGCTGAAGGTGAAGACGCGCAGGTGCTGCAGCACGCGGAAGGTGGCATCGTGGCTGACCAGACGCTCGAAATAGCGTCCGGCGGTACGGATAATCGCTGCGCCGCGTACGCCCGCTGCGGGCAGCATATAGTTAAAACTGTAGATCCCGGCGACGCCCACCACCGCAGAGGCGGAGAGAAACCAGCCGGAGAGCGTCAGCAGGCCGATACTGGCCAGCAGGGTCACAATAGCCAGTACGATGCCGAGCAGCAGCATCCATTTGTGGCGTTTATACAGTGCCAGATAGGGTAAGAGCGCGCGCATTTAAATCTCCTCCTGACGATGGGCCAACAGCGCCGAGAAGACCCCGCCGGCGCGGGCCAGCGTGGCGTAGTCGCCTTGTTCGATAATCTGTCCGTCCTGCATCACCCAGACGGCATCCCAGTCCGCCAGTCCCTCAAGCTGATGGGTAACCAGCAGCGTGGTTTGCTGGGTGGAGGCGTGGGTCAACGCCTGCATAACCCGTTGTTCGCTATGAGCGTCGAGGCTGGCGGCGGGTTCATCCAGCAGCAGCAGGCGGCACGGCACCAACAGCGCGCGGGCGACCGCGATACGCTGCGCCTGGCCGACCGACAGACGGCCCGCCTGATCGCCCACGGCGGTATGGATCCCATCCGGCAGCAGAGCGATAAACTCGCTCACCCAGGCCTTGTCCAGCGCCAGCCGAAGCTGGGCATCGCTGGCTTCCGGCCACGCCAGCAGCACATTTTCCCGCAGCGTGGCGGCAGGAAGCTGGGGATTCTGCCCCACCCAGCTTAACAGGCGACGCCAGCGATCGGCGTCCAGCTCGCGCAGCTCCACGCCGTTGACCGTCAGCGAACCTTCATAGGGCAAAAAGCCGAGCAGGGTGTTCAGCAGGGAACTTTTCCCTGAGCCGCTCTGCCCCACCAGCACCACCCGCGCGCCTGCAGGCAGTGAAAAATTCAGCGGCCCGGCGAGGACTTTCCCGTCGGGAGATTTAATCAGCAGATCGCGCGCTTCCACGCCAATCAGATCGTTATCATTTAAGGTTTTTTCGCCACGCTCCACCTGGGTCAGCGGGGTTTCCATAAACGTTTTCAGACTGTCCGCAGCGCCGACGGCCTGGGCTTTGGCATGGTAGAAAGTGCCCAGGTCGCGTAATGGCTGGAAAAACTCCGGGGCGAGGATCAGCGTCAGGAAGCCCGCCATCAGCGTGACGCCCGCGCCATAGTGGCCGAAGTTAAGTTCGCCCAGGTATGAGAAGCCGAAATAAACCGCTACCAGCGCAATGGAGAGCGAGGTGAAAAACTCCAGTACTCCGGAGGAGAGGAACGCCAGGCGCAGGACTTCCATGGTGCGTTGGCGAAAGTCCTGCGAGGCGTCGCGAATATTATCCGTTTCGGCCTGACCGCGGTGAAAAATACGCAAGGTTTCCATGCCGCGCAGACGGTCGAGGAAGTGGCCGCTGAGGCGGGCCAGCGCCTGGAAGTTACGCCGGTTGGCATCGGCGGCGCCCATCCCAACCAGGGCCATAAACAGGGGGATCAGCGGCGCGGTGCCGAGGAGGATCAGCGCGGCGGCCCAGTTGATCGGGAAAATAGTGATAACGATCAGCAGCGGCACGCAGGCCGCCAGCGTCATCTGCGGCAGGTAGCGGGCATAATAGTCATGCATATCGTCGATCTGCTCGAGGATAAGCGTCGCCCAGCTGCCGGCAGGTTTACCCTGGATCCACGCCGGGCCCGCCTGCTGGAGACGGTCGAGCACCTGGCGGCGAATTTCATAGCGAATATGCTGCCCGGCCTGAAAGCCGACTCGTTCACGCAGCCAGACCACCCAGGCGCGCAGCACAAAGGTCAGCACCAGCAGGGTCAGCGGCAGCAGCAGGGCGGTCGCAGGAATATTCTCCATCACCATCCGGTGCAGGATCCGCGCCAGGAACCAGGCCTGCGCCACGATCAGCAGACCGCTCGCCACGCCGAGGAGGCGGGAAATCATCAACCAGCGACGGGAGATAATGCTTTGCTGTTTTAACCAGCGGGTTAACTCTTGTTGACGGGTTTTATTCATTGCGCGCTTAGCAGGTGTCGTTATGGGAATATTGGGCACGGCAATGTTACATCGCGGCAAAAATAAAGGCGACTTTTCGTCGCCTTCTTTACCTTTGTTACTGACTTGTAAAGATTATTTGCACGCGTCAGCCAGACCGTCGAGGTAACGTTCAGCGTCCAGCGCCGCCATGCAGCCGGTGCCGGCGGAGGTGATAGCCTGACGATAAATATGGTCCATGACATCGCCGGCGGCAAACACGCCCGGGATGCTGGTCTGGGTCGCATTGCCGTGGATACCGGACTGCACTTTGATGTAGCCGTTCTCCAGCTCCAGCTGACCTTCAAAGATGGCGGTGTTCGGGCTGTGGCCGATGGCGACAAACAGACCGGCTACTTCCAGGGACTCGACGTTGTCGCTGTTTTTGGTATCGCGCAGACGCAGGCCGCTAACGCCCATCTGGTCGCCGGTCACCTCTTCGAGGGTGCGATCGGTATGCAGCACGATGTTGCCGTTTGCCACTTTGTCCATCAGGCGTTTGATGAGGATTTTTTCCGCACGGAAGGAATCGCGACGGTGGATCAGATGTACCTCAGAGGCGATGTTCGACAGATACAGGGCCTCTTCAACCGCGGTGTTGCCGCCGCCGATCACCGCCACTTTCTGGTTGCGATAGAAGAATCCGTCACAGGTGGCGCACGCAGAAACGCCGCGGCCCTTGAAGGCTTCTTCGGAAGGCAGACCCAGGTAACGGGCTGAAGCGCCGGTGGCGATAATCAGCGCGTCACAGGTGTATTCGCCGCTGTCGCCGGTCAGACGGAACGGCCGGTTTTGCAGGTCGACGCGGCTGATATGGTCGAAAATAATCTCGGTTTCAAATTTCGCGGCATGTTCGTGCATGCGCTCCATCAGCAGCGGACCGGTCAAATCGTTCGGATCGCCTGGCCAGTTTTCCACTTCCGTCGTGGTGGTCAGCTGACCGCCTTTTTCCATCCCGGTGATCAGCACCGGCTGCAGGTTGGCGCGCGCGGCATAGACCGCCGCGGTGTATCCCGCAGGTCCAGAACCAAGAATAAGCAGTTTACTGTGTTTGGCTGTGCCCATGAGATCCCCATAATAATTGGCATACATTGGGCTGGGATTGTAGGGAATTTGTTGTCGTAAAAAAAGAGCGCAGCGATTTTGTTAACGATATGTGCAATAGAAGCGGCCGATGAATTGGCGATTTTCCCGGCAAGGAATATAACTATTTCTACTGTTGGCGGGACAATTATAAGACGAAAAAATGAGAATCAACCAGGGTGGATGATGAATATCTGGCATCTTGTACTAAAAATCGATGTTTTGCTTTGACAATCCCCTGTGCTTTTGCGAAAACATTCAAGGAAGAAGAAAAGCAGTATTTGGCGTGCGGCGAATTTTCATGCACGCAAATGCCATTTTTATCCGGGTTAACGAAATCTACGCATGGTGTGGACAGACGCCATGCGTGATATCGGTGACTGCCGTCAGGCAACGGGCTTCTCACGTACCCCTGGGTTACCTAATGTCGTACGGGTAATAACAGGATGGGCTCTGGCAGTGAAGGCACAGAGCCGGAACAGGAGTAGGGAAGGAATACAGAGAGACAATAATAATGGTAGATAGCAAGAAGCGCCCTGGCAAAGATCTCGACCGCATTGATCGTAACATCCTGAATGAATTGCAAAAAGATGGGCGAATTTCTAACGTCGAGCTTTCTAAACGGGTGGGACTTTCTCCGACGCCTTGCCTTGAGCGTGTGCGTCGTCTTGAAAGACAGGGTTTTATTCAGGGCTATACGGCGCTGCTCAACCCGCATTATCTGGATGCATCACTTCTGGTATTTGTTGAGATTACTCTGAATCGTGGCGCACCGGATGTGTTTGAGCAATTTAACGCCGCAGTGCAAAAACTTGAAGAAATTCAAGAGTGTCATCTGGTTTCCGGGGATTTCGACTATCTGTTGAAAACCCGCGTACCGGATATGTCAGCGTATCGTAAATTACTGGGCGAGACCTTGCTGCGCCTGCCGGGCGTTAACGACACCCGTACCTATGTGGTAATGGAAGAAGTCAAGCAAAGTAATCGTCTGGTTATTAAGACGCGCTAACACGGAACAGGTGCAAACTCGACGTAGTTTGATTACACTCCTGTTAATCCATACAGCAACAGTGCCGGGGAGACCCGGCGCTGTTGTCCGTTTTAGCAGCAGGCAGGAAACAGCCTGATACCTGGAGAGCCTTTCTTGAGCCAGGAATACACCGAAGACAAAGAAGTCAAACTTACCAAACTCAGCAGCGGGCGCCGACTCCTTGAGGCGATGCTCATCCTTTGCTCCCTCTTCGCCATCTGGCTGATGGCGGCATTACTGAGCTTTAACCCCTCGGACCCAAGCTGGTCGCAAACGGCATGGCATGAGCCTATTCATAATTTAGGCGGCGCCCCCGGCGCGTGGCTTGCCGATACCCTGTTTTTCATTTTTGGCGTCATGGCCTATACCATCCCGGTGATCATCATCGGCGGATGCTGGTTTGCCTGGCGGCATCAGGAAAACGACGAATACATTGATTATTTCGCCGTTTCTCTGCGTCTCATCGGTGCGTTAGCCTTGATCCTGACCTCCTGCGGTCTGGCGGCGATTAACGCCGATGATATCTGGTACTTCGCCTCTGGCGGGGTGATTGGCAGCCTGCTGAGCACCACCCTGCAACCGCTGCTGCACAGCAGCGGCGGCACCATCGCTCTGTTGTGCATCTGGGCGGCCGGCCTGACGCTGTTTACCGGCTGGTCGTGGGTCAGCATTGCGGAAAAACTGGGCGGCGGCATCCTGTCCGTACTCACCTTTGCCAGCAACCGCACCCGTCGGGATGATACCTGGGTCGATGAAGGCGAATACGAAGACGACGATGAAGAGTACGACGACGAAGAGGCGGCAACCCCCCAGGAATCGCGTCGGGCCCGTATCTTGCGCAGCGCGCTGGCGCGGCGTAAACGTCTGGCCGAGAAGTTTACCAATCCTATGGGGCGTAAAACCGACGCGGCGCTTTTCTCCGGCAAACGGATGGACGACGGGGAAGAGGCCGTGCAGTACAGCGCCAGCGGTGCGCCTGTCGCCGCCGACGATGTACTGTTTTCCGGCGCCAGCGCCGCGCGTCCCGCAGAGAATGATGTGCTATTTTCCGGCGCCAGCGCCGCGCGCCCGGGCGATTTCGACCCTTACGATCCGTTGCTGAACGGCCACAGTATCGCTGAGCCGGTGGGCGCAGCGGCGGCGGCCACTGCCGCGCCGCAGGCGTGGGGCGAGTCGACGGCGGGCCATCAGGGCGCTGCGCCGGCTTATCAGCCAGAAGCCAGCTATCCGCCGCAGCAGGCCTATCAGCCTGAACCCGCCCCGTTCCAGCAGGCTGCTTATCAGCCGCCAGCGGGGCAACCCGCGCCGCAGGCGTATCAGCCAGAGCCGGCGCAGTATCAACAGCCGGTTTACGATCCGCATGCCGGACAACAGCCTGCGCCGCAGGGGTATCAACCCGAGCATGCGCCGCACCAGCAGCCGGTTTACGATCCATATGCCGGGCAACAGCCTGCGCCGCAGGGGTATCAATCCGAGCCTGCACAGTATCAGCAGCCGGTTTACGATCCGCATGCCGGTCAGCCCGCGCCGCAGGGGCATCAATCCGAGCCTGCACAGTATCAGCAGCCGGTTTACGATCCATATGCCGGGCAACAGCCTGCGCCGCAGGGGTATCAACCCGAGCCTGCACAGTATCAGCAGCCGGTTTACGATCCGCATGCCGGTCAGCCCGCGCCGCAGGGGTATCAACCCGAGCCTGCACAGTATCAGCAGCCGAGTTACGATCCGCATGCCGGCCAGCCCGCGCCGCAGGCGTATCAGCCTGAGCCCGCGCCGGTACCTGCCGCGCAGCCAGAGCCTGAGGTCGTGCAGGAAGAAGTGAAACGTCCGCCGCTCTATTACTTCGAGGAAGTGGAAGAGAAGCGGGCGCGCGAACGCGAGCTGCTGGCTTCCTGGTATCAGCCTATTCCGGAGCCGGAAAGCCCGATCGCCACCAAACCGCTGACGCCGCCAGCCGCCCCGGCCAAACCGCCCGTGGAGTCAACCGTGGTTTCTGCGGTGGCGGCCGGGGTGCATCAGGCAACGGCTGCCAGCGGCGGCTCAGCGGCCGCGACGACGGCGACCGCCGCGTCCGCAGCGACGGCGCCATTGTTCAGCCCGGCCTCCAGCGGACCGCGGGTACAGGTGAAAGAGGGCATTGGTCCAAAACTACCGCGGCCTAATCGCGTTCGCGTCCCGACGCGTCGGGAACTGGCCTCCTACGGCATCAAGCTACCGTCGCAGCGGGAAGCAGAACAGCGCGCGCGGCAGGCGGAGCGCGACCCCCATTATGATGATGGGCTACTCTCGGATGAGGAAGCGGATGCTATGGAGCAGGATGAACTGGCTCGCCAGTTCGCCGCCACTCAACAGCAGCGCTATGGCCATCGCTGGGAAGACGATAACGCGACTGATGACGATGATGCCGACGCTGCGGCGGAAGCGGAGCTAGCGCGCCAGTTTGCCGCCACCCAGCAGCAGCGCTACGCCTCCGAGCAGCCGCCGGGCGCCAATCCGTTCTCGCCGGCGGATTACGAATTCTCGCCGATGAAAACCCTGGTCAATGAGGGGCCGAGCGAGCCGCTGTTTACGCCGACACCGGAAGTACAGCCGCAGCAGCCAGCCCAGCACTATCAACAACCGGCCGCCGCTCCGCAGCAGGGTTATCAACCTGCGCAGCACCAGCCGGTACATCATCAGCCAGTGCCGCAACACCAGCCGGTTACCCCGCCGGGGCATCAGCCTGCCGCGCCTGCGCCGCAGGAGAGCCTGATCCACCCGCTGCTGATGCGCAATGGCGATAGTCGACCGCTGCAAAAGCCGACGACGCCGCTGCCGTCGCTGGATCTGCTTACGCCGCCGCCCAGTGAAGTCGAGCCGGTGGATACCTTTGCTCTCGAGCAGATGGCACGACTGGTGGAAGCGCGACTCGCCGATTTCCGCATTAAAGCGGATGTGGTGAACTACTCGCCGGGGCCGGTGATCACCCGCTTCGAACTGAATCTGGCGCCTGGCGTCAAAGCGGCGCGAATCTCTAACCTGTCACGGGATCTGGCGCGTTCGCTGTCCACGGTCGCCGTGCGCGTGGTGGAGGTGATCCCGGGTAAACCGTATGTCGGGCTTGAGCTGCCGAATAAAAAGCGCCAGACCGTCTACCTGCGTGAAGTGCTCGACAACAGCAAGTTCCGTGATAACCCGTCGCCGCTGACCGTGGTGCTGGGTAAAGACATCGCCGGCGATCCGGTGGTGGCCGATCTGGCGAAAATGCCGCACCTGCTGGTGGCCGGTACCACCGGTTCCGGTAAGTCGGTCGGCGTCAACGCCATGATCCTCAGCATGCTCTACAAGGCGCAGCCGGAAGATGTGCGTTTCATCATGATCGACCCGAAAATGCTGGAGCTGTCGGTCTACGAAGGTATTCCGCACCTGCTGACGGAAGTGGTTACCGACATGAAAGACGCCGCCAATGCGCTGCGCTGGAGCGTCAACGAGATGGAGCGTCGCTACAAGCTGATGTCGGCGCTGGGCGTGCGTAACCTGGCGGGCTATAACGAGAAGATTGCAGAAGCGGCGCGCATGGGGCGTCCGATCCCGGATCCGTACTGGAAGCCAGGCGACAGTATGGACGCCGTGCACCCGGTACTGGAAAAGCTGCCGTACATTGTGGTGCTGGTGGACGAATTCGCCGACCTGATGATGACCGTCGGTAAGAAGGTGGAAGAGCTGATCGCTCGCCTGGCGCAGAAAGCGCGTGCGGCGGGGATCCACCTGGTGCTGGCGACGCAGCGTCCGTCGGTGGATGTCATTACCGGTCTGATTAAGGCCAACATTCCGACGCGCATCGCTTTTACCGTGTCGAGCAAAATTGACTCGCGTACCATTCTGGATCAGGGCGGTGCGGAATCGCTGCTCGGGATGGGGGACATGCTCTACTCCGGGCCGAACTCCACCACGCCGGTGCGCGTCCATGGGGCGTTTGTTCGCGACCAGGAAGTCCACGCCGTGGTTCAGGACTGGAAAGCCCGCGGTCGTCCGCAGTATGTAGACGGCATTACCTCCGACAGCGAAAGCGAAGGCGGCGGCGGTGGCTTCGACGGTGGTGAAGAGCTGGATCCGCTGTTCGATCAGGCGGTCAGCTTTGTGACCGAGAAGCGTAAAGCGTCGATTTCAGGGGTGCAGCGCCAGTTCCGCATCGGCTATAACCGTGCCGCGCGTATTATCGAACAGATGGAAGCGCAGGGCATTGTCAGCGAGCAGGGCCATAACGGTAACCGAGAAGTACTGGCGCCGCCGCCCTTTGAATGAGTGCAAAGTTGGGTAAATAAGCGCAAAATCAGCCAATTCTTCTGTCCCGCCGCCGTCGGCGGTCCTACATTAGGGGCAGAAGAGGCTCCCGCGTCGGGAGTGACGCACATTAAGGAAGAACAATGAAAAAACTCGCAATCACCTGTGCATTACTGTCTGGTATGGTCGTCAGCCAGGTCTGGGCAGATGCGGCCAGTGACTTAAAAAGCCGTCTTGATAAAGTGAGCAGCTTCCATGCCAGCTTCACGCAAAAAGTCACCGACGGCAGCGGCAACGCCGTGCAGGACGGACAGGGCGACCTGTGGGTAAAACGCCCGAATCTGTTTAACTGGCATATGACCCAGCCGGATGAGAGCGTCCTCGTTTCGGATGGTAAAACCCTGTGGTTCTATAACCCGTTCGTCGAGCAGGCCACGGCGACCTGGCTGAAAGACGCCACCAGCAACACGCCGTTTATGCTGATTGCCCGCAACCAGTCCAGCGACTGGCAGCAGTACAATATCAAACAAAACGGCGATGATTTTGTGCTGACGCCGAAAAGCGGCAGCGGCAACCTGAAGCAGTTCACGATCAACGTCGGTCGGGACGGCACCATCCATCAGTTCAGCGCCGTCGAGCAGGATGATCAGCGCAGCAGCTATCAGCTGAAATCGCAGCAGAACGGCGCCGTCGACGCATCTAAGTTCACCTTTACGCCGCCGAAAGGGGTGACGGTGGACGATCAACGTAAGTAGAGGCGAAAGTGAGCAATCTGTCGCTCGATTTTTCCGACAACGCGTTTCAACCTCTGGCCGCTCGCATGCGGCCAGAAAATTTAGCGCAGTATATTGGCCAGCAGCACCTGCTGGCGCCGGGCAAACCCCTGCCGCGGGCGATCGAAGCCGGGCACCTGCATTCGATGATCCTCTGGGGGCCGCCGGGCACCGGCAAGACTACCCTGGCGGAAGTGATCGCCCGCTATGCCAGCGCCGATGTCGAACGGATCTCGGCGGTGACCTCCGGGGTGAAAGAGATCCGCGAGGCCATTGAGCGCGCGCGGCAGAATCGCAACGCCGGCCGACGAACGATTCTGTTTGTTGACGAAGTGCATCGCTTCAATAAAAGCCAGCAGGATGCCTTTCTGCCGCATATTGAAGATGGCACCATCACCTTTATTGGCGCGACCACCGAAAATCCCTCCTTTGAGCTTAACTCGGCGCTGCTCTCCCGCGCCCGCGTCTACTTACTGAAATCGCTCACCACCGACGATATCGAGCAGGTGCTTGACCAGGCGATGCACGATAAAACCCGCGGCTACGGCGGCCAGGATATCGTATTGCCGGATGAGACCCGCAGGGCCATCGCCGAACTGGTGAACGGCGATGCGCGGCGGGCGCTGAATACCCTGGAAATGATGGCCGATATGGCCGAGAGCGATGATGCGGGCAAGCGGGTGCTGAAGGCGGAACTGCTGACCGAGATCGCCGGCGAGCGCAGCGCGCGCTTTGATAATAAAGGCGACCGTTTCTACGATTTGATTTCCGCCCTGCATAAGTCAGTGCGCGGGAGCGCGCCGGACGCGGCGCTCTACTGGTACGCGCGGATCATCACCGCCGGGGGCGATCCGCTGTACGTTGCCCGCCGTTGTCTGGCGATTGCCTCGGAAGACGTCGGCAACGCCGACCCGCGGGCGATGCAGGTGGCCATTTCGGCGTGGGACTGCTTTACCCGCGTCGGGCCGGCGGAAGGCGAACGGGCGATTGCCCAGGCCATTGTCTATCTGGCCTGCGCGCCGAAGAGCAATGCGGTCTACACCGCCTTTAAAGCGGCGCTGGCCGACGCGCGAGACCGTCCGGACTATGACGTTCCGGTGCATCTGCGCAATGCCCCGACGAAGCTGATGAAAGAGATGGGCTATGGGCAGGAGTATCGTTACGCTCATGACGAACCTAACGCCTACGCCGCCGGTGAGCAGTACTTCCCGCAGGAAATGGCGCAAACGCGATATTATCGCCCGACAAACCGGGGGCTTGAGGGCAAAATTGGCGAAAAGCTCGCCTGGCTCGCTGAACAGGATCAAAATAGCCCGATAAAACGCTACCGCTAATTGAGGCGTTGCGGTAAGGTTATTACACTATTTCCGTGGTCGTAGTCTGCGGCCACTATTCTTTTTTTAATTCGATAAGCACAGGATAAGCATGCTCGATCCCAATCTGCTGCGTACCGAGCCAGACGCAGTCGCAGAAAAACTGGCACGCCGGGGCTTTAAGCTGGATGTAGATAAACTTCGCGCGCTTGAAGAGCGTCGTAAAGTTCTGCAGGTGCAAACGGAAAACCTGCAGGCGGAGCGCAACTCCCGATCGAAATCCATTGGCCAGGCGAAAGCGCGCGGGGAAGACATCGAGCCATTACGCCTGGAAGTGAACAAACTCGGCGAACAGCTGGATGCCGCAAAATCCGAGCTGGAAGCGCTGCTGGCGGAAATCCGCGATATCGCGCTGGCGATCCCGAATATTCCTCACGATGACGTGCCGGTTGGCCGTGACGAAAACGACAACGTTGAAGTCAGCCGCTGGGGCACGCCGCGCCAGTTCGATTTCGACGTGCGCGATCACGTGACGCTGGGTGAAATGCACGGGGGGCTGGATTTTGCCGCCGCCGTTAAGCTCACCGGTTCGCGCTTCGTGGTGATGAAAGGCCAGCTGGCCCGTCTGCACCGCGCCCTGGCGCAGTTCATGCTGGATCTGCACACTGAACAGCATGGCTATAGCGAAAACTATGTCCCGTACCTGGTTAACCAGGACACCCTGTATGGCACCGGTCAGCTGCCGAAATTTGCCGGCGACCTGTTCCATACCCGTCCGCTGGAAGAAGAGGCTGACAGCAGCAACTACGCGCTGATCCCGACGGCGGAAGTGCCGCTGACCAACCTGGTGCGTGATGAAATTATCGATGAAGACGATCTGCCGATAAAAATGACCGCCCATACGCCGTGCTTCCGTTCCGAAGCAGGTTCTTATGGTCGCGACACCCGTGGTCTGATCCGTATGCACCAGTTCGATAAAGTTGAAATGGTGCAGATTGTCCGTCCGGAAGACTCGATGGCGGCGCTGGAAGAGATGACCGGCCACGCCGAGAAAGTGCTGCAGCTGCTGGGCCTGCCTTACCGTAAGGTCGCGCTGTGCACCGGCGATATGGGCTTCAGCGCCTGCAAAACCTATGACCTCGAAGTGTGGGTCCCGGCGCAGAACACCTACCGTGAGATCTCTTCCTGTTCCAACGTCTGGGATTTCCAGGCGCGTCGTATGCAGGCTCGCTGCCGCAGCAAGTCCGACAAGAAGACCCGTCTCGTTCATACCCTGAATGGTTCTGGCCTGGCGGTCGGTCGTACCCTGGTGGCGCTGATGGAAAACTATCAGCAGGCTGATGGCCGTATCGAGATCCCGGAAATCCTGCGCCCGTATATGCGCGGCCTCGAATATATCGGTTAATTTTTACCTTCTCCCTTAAAAGCGCCTGCGGGCGCTTTTTTTACATCCTTATTGATACCGGGCAATAATCCCATCCGCGAATGCAGTGATACTCCCTTTGGATTAAACCAGCATAAAAAACCAATAATATTTCAAAGCCTTATATATATCACTATATAGCGCTTGTCAGTTTATTGTGAGCAACCAAAGCGAGTATCCATGAAAATTAAAGCCCCCGATGCTTTACTGGCTGCTGAGGTAAGCCGCCGTGGTCTGATGAAAACCACGGCAATAGGCGGCCTGGCGCTGGCCAGCAACGCACTAACGTTACCCTTTTCCCGTATGGCCCACGCCGCCGACACGCCTGCCCCGGCCAGTGAGAAGGTGGTCTGGAGCGCCTGCACCGTCAACTGCGGTAGCCGCTGCCCGCTGCGCATGCACGTGGTGGATGGCGCGATTCAATACGTCGAAACCGATAATACCGGTGACGATAACTATGACGGCCTGCATCAGGTGCGCGCCTGCCTGCGCGGGCGGTCTATGCGCCGCCGGGTTTATAACCCCGATCGGCTGAAATATCCGATGAAGCGCGTAGGCAAACGCGGTGAGGGTAAATTCGAGCAAATCAGCTGGGAAGAGGCGTTCGATATCATCGCCAGCACGACGCAGCGCCTGATTAAAGACTACGGCAACGAGTCCATCTATCTGAACTACGGCACCGGCACGCTGGGAGGCACGCTGACCCGCTCCTGGCCGCCGGGGAAAACCCTGATTGCCCGTCTGATGAACTGCTGCGGTGGGTATCTCAATCATTACGGCGACTATTCATCCGCGCAGATTGCCGCAGGGTTGAATTACACCTACGGCGGCTGGGCGGATGGCAACAGCCCGTCGGATATTGAAAACAGCCAGTTAGTGGTGCTGTTCGGCAACAACCCAGGCGAAACGCGGATGAGCGGCGGCGGGGTGACCTACTATCTTGAGCAGGCGCGCCAGAAATCCAATGCCCGGATGATCATTATCGATCCGCGCTATACCGACACCGGCGCCGGACGCGAAGATGAATGGATCCCGATTCGCCCCGGTACCGATGCGGCGCTGGTATCGGGTCTGGCGTGGGTGATGATCACCGAGAATCTGGTCGATCAGCCGTTCCTCGATAAATACTGTGTGGGATACGACGAGAAAACTCTGCCTGCCGATGCCCCGGCCAATGGCCACTATAAAGCCTGGATACTTGGCCAGGGCGCCGACGGTATCGCCAAAACGCCGGAGTGGGCCTCGACCATAACCGGTATTCCGCGCGAACGCATTGTTAAACTGGCGCGCGAAATTGCCAGCGCCAAACCGGCCTATATCAGCCAGGGCTGGGGGCCGCAGCGTCACGCCAACGGCGAAATCGCCACCCGGGCTATCGCGATGCTCGCCATTCTGACCGGTAACGTCGGGATCAACGGCGGCAACAGCGGCGCGCGCGAGGGCTCCTACAGCCTGCCGTTTGAGCGCATGCCGACGCTGGAGAATCCGGTTCAGACCAGCATCTCGATGTTTATGTGGACCGATGCGATTGAGCGCGGCCCGGAAATGACCGCCCTGCGCGATGGGGTGCGTGGCAAAGATAAGCTCGATGTGCCGATCAAAATGATCTGGAACTATGCGGGCAACTGCCTGATCAACCAGCACTCAGAGATTAACCGCACCCACGAGATCCTGCAGGACGACAAGAAGTGCGAGATGATTGTGGTCATCGACTGCCATATGACCTCGTCAGCGAAATACGCCGATATTCTGCTGCCGGACTGCACCGCCTCTGAGCAGATGGATTTCGCGCTGGATGCTTCCTGCGGCAACATGTCCTACGTCATCTTTGCCGACCAGGCCATCAAGCCGCGTTTTGAATGCAAAACTATCTATGAGATGACCAGCGAGCTGGCGAAGCGCCTCGGCGTCGAGGAAAAATTTACCGAAGGCCGTACCCAGGAAGGCTGGATGCGCTATCTGTATGAGCAGTCGCGTACAGCGATTCCCGACCTGCCGGATTTCGACACCTTCCGTCAGCAGGGCATCTATAAGCAGCGCGATCCGCAAGGGCACCATGTGGCTTATAAAGCCTTCCGCGAGGATCCGCAGGCTAATCCGCTGACCACGCCTTCGGGCAAGATTGAAATCTATTCGCAGGCGCTGGCGAAAATCGCCGCCACCTGGGAGCTGCCGGAAGGCGATGTCATCGATCCGCTGCCGATCTACACCCCGGGCTTCGAAAACTACAACGATCCGCTGACGGCGAAATACCCGCTACAGCTGACCGGCTTCCACTATAAATCGCGCGTCCATTCAACCTACGGCAACGTCGATGTACTGAAGGCTGCCTGTCGGCAGGAGATGTGGATTAACCCGATCGATGCCCGCCAGCGCGGCATTGCCAACGGCGATCGCATTCGCATCTTCAACGACCGTGGGGAAGTGCATATCGAAGCGAAGGTGACCCCGCGCATGATGCCGGGCGTGGTCGCGCTGGGGGAAGGGGCCTGGTATAACCCGGACGCCTCGCGCGTGGATCAGGCGGGCAGCATTAACGTGCTGACCACCCAGCGCCCCTCGCCGCTGGCGAAGGGGAACCCGTCGCATACCAACCTCGTCCAGGTTGAGAAGCTGTAAGGAGTAACCGATGACAACTCAGTATGGATTTTTTATTGATTCCGCCCGTTGCACCGGTTGCAAGACCTGCGAACTGGCCTGTAAGGACTACAAAAATCTGACCCCGGAGGTCAGCTTCCGCCGCATTTATGAATATGCCGGCGGCGACTGGCAGGAGGATAACGGCGTCTGGAATCAGAACGTGTTCGCCTATTACCTCTCCATCGCCTGTAACCATTGCGAAGATCCGGCCTGCACCAAGGTCTGTCCGAGCGGAGCGATGCACAAGCGCGAAGACGGTTTTGTGGTGGTCAACGAAGAGGTGTGCATTGGCTGCCGTTACTGCCATATGGCTTGTCCTTACGGCGCGCCGCAATATAACGCCGACAAAGGCCATATGACCAAGTGTGACGGCTGCCACGAGCGCGTCGCCGACGGGAAAAAGCCGATCTGCGTCGAGTCCTGTCCGCTGCGGGCGCTGGATTTCGGGCCGATTGCCGAACTGCGCGCTAAGCACGGCCAGCTGGCGGCGGTGGCGCCGTTGCCTTCGGCGCACTTTACCCGGCCGAGCATCGTGATCAAACCTAACGCCAATGCCCGGCCGTGTGGCGATACCACCGGTTACATGGCAAACCCGAAGGAGGTGTAAGATGGGAAACGGATGGCATGAATGGCCGCTGATGATCTTTACGGTCTTCGGCCAGTGCGTCGCGGGCGGCTTCATCGTCCTGGCGCTGGCGCTCATGACGGGCAAGCTTTCCCGTGAGCAGGAGCAGCGCGTGGTGGGTAGCATGTTCGGCCTGTGGGTATTGATGGGGATCGGGTTTATCGCCTCGACAATGCACCTCGGTTCGCCGCTGCGGGCCTTTAACTCGCTCAATCGCGTAGGGGCCTCATCGCTGAGTAATGAGATAGCCAGCGGGGCGATCTTCTTCGCCGTCGGCGGGATTGGCTGGCTGCTGGCCGTGTGTAAAAAGCTGCCTGCCGGACTGCGTAGCCTGTGGCTGGTAGCGACCATGGCGCTTGGGGTGATCTTCGTCTGGATGATGGTGCGGGTCTATAACACCATCGACACGGTGCCGACCTGGTATACCGTCTGGACGCCGCTGAGCTTCTTCCTGACGCTGTTTATCGGCGGCCCGCTGCTGGGCTACCTGCTGCTGCGCGTCGCAGGCGTCGACGGTTGGGCGCTGCGCCTGCTGCCGGTGGTCACTTTACTGGCGCTGCTGGTGAGTATCGTGGTGGTCCTGATGCAGGGGAGTGAACTCGCCACTATCCGCAGCTCAGTTCAGCAGGCCTCCGCCCTGGTGCCGGATTATGGGCTGCTTATGGCCTGGCGCGTGGTGCTGCTGGCGCTGGCCCTGGCCTGCTGGTGCGTGCCGCAGATCCGCGGTCGCAAGCCGGCGGTCTCGCTGCTCGGCCTGGCGTTTGTTCTGGTGCTGGCGGGAGAGATGATCGGCCGCGGCGTATTCTATGGTCTGCATATGACCGTCGGGATGGCTATCGCCAGTTAATCAGCGTCATCATGCCGGCGCAGGCGTGCCGGCATGATGAAAACGTGCTGTCGATAGATGAAATTTTTCGACTGAAATTAACAGCAAGATTTATTAATAAATTAAGAAAAACAACAGCGTATTATCTGTTGCCTCATCTTTATCCGTTCTGTGGATAAAAAACTTCTATCGTGCCCGGCAAAACCGCGTCAGGCCTGATTTCAGGTGGATTGACAATGTTTTTAGCGGTGGCATGATTCGCTCGCGATCTGAACATTCCTCACGGTTTTTACCCATGACCATCTACACCCGGCCAGTGCAAATGCTGCTCTGTGGCCTGCTTTTACTGACCCTGGCGATAGCGGTGCTGAATACGCTCGTCCCGCTCTGGCTCGCCCATGAAAATATGCCAACCTGGCAGGTCGGCATGGTAGGGTCATCCTATTTTACCGGCAATCTGGCCGGTACGTTGCTTGCCGGCTGGGTGATCAAGCGCCTGGGGTTTAACCGCAGCTATTATCTCGCGTCGTTAATATTCGCCGTCGGCTGCGTAGGGCTGGGGATCACCGTGGGCTTCTGGACGTGGCTGAGCTGGCGTTTTATCGCCGGCGTAGGCTGCGCGATGATTTGGGTGGTGGTGGAAAGCGCGCTGGTCTGCAGCGGCACTTCACGCAGCCGCGGTCGTCTGCTGGCGGCGTACATGATGGTCTATTACGTCGGTACCGTACTGGGCCAGCTGATGGTCAGTAAACTCCCCACCGATTTAATGAGCGTCCTGCCGTGGGTGACGGGTCTGGCGCTGGCGGCGATCCTGCCGCTGCTGTTTACCCGCATCATGGGGCAGGCCGAAGAGCCGCATGAAACGGTACGTATCTGGCCGATGCTGAAGCTGCGCCAGGCGCGCCATGGGGTCAATGGCTGCATTATCTCAGGGATTGTCCTCGGCTCGCTGTATGGTCTGATGCCGCTGTGGCTGAACCATCAGGGCGTCAGCGACGCCGGCATTGGCTTCTGGATGGCGGTGATGGTTAGCGCCGGGATCCTCGGCCAGTGGCCGGTAGGGCGCCTGGCAGACCGCTACGGTCGCCTGCTGGTGCTGCGGGTGCAGGTTTTTGTGGTGATTCTGGGATGTATGGCGATGCTCAGCCAGGCGGCGATGGCGCCGGCGCTGTTTGTGTTGGGCGCTTCGGGCTTTACCCTCTATCCGGTGGCGATGGCCTGGGCCTGTGAAAAAGTGGAGCACCATCAGCTGGTGGCAATGAACCAGGCGCTGTTGATGAGCTATACCATCGGCAGCCTGCTGGGCCCGACGCTGACGGCGATGCTGATGCAGAACTTCTCGGATAACCTGCTGTTTATTATGATCGCCAGCGTGTCGTTTATCTATCTGCTGACCCTGCTGCGCAAAGCCGGGCATCATCCAACGCCGGTGGCGCACGCCTGACCCTGTAGCGCGCAGCGCATGCTGCGCGTCATCGGTTTTAATAGCCTGTGCTTACTGCAGTAGAGCCGTCTTGCATAAGAATGCAACGGCTGGACGGTAACAGCTTCCCACGCCGTTGCAGGCCGGCATAAGCGCATCACCGGCCCGGTGGGATTAGTACATCACTTTGTGCCCATATTGCTCAAGGATGCCTTTGACTCGCTCCATGGTCTCTTTCTTCGGCGGATGGACGCCGTCCAGCTTGTACTCTTCGCCCATCGCTACCCATTTGTGTTTGCCCAGCTCATGGTAGGGCAGCAGCTCGATTTTTTCGACATTGCCCATATCGCGGGTAAATTCGCCCAGGCGGTGCGCGGAATCATCATCGTCTGACCAGCCCGGAACCACCACGTAGCGGATCCAGACATTGATATTCTTCTTCGCCAGATACTGGGCGAATTCCAGCGTACGATGGTTAGAGACGCCGACCAGGTTCTGGTGAATCTCATCGTTCATCTGCTTGAGATCCAGCATCACCAGGTCTGTTACCTCCAGCAGTTCGTCGATAACGGGATCGTAGCGACGAACAAAGCCATTGGTATCGAGACAGGTATGAATACCTTCCTTCTTACAGGCGCGGAACCAGTCGCGAACAAACTCCGCCTGCAGGATCGCTTCGCCGCCCGATGCGGTGACGCCGCCGCCGGAAGCATTCATAAAGTGACGATAGGTCACCACCTCTTTCATTAACTCTTCAACGGTGATTTCTTTGCCGCCGTGGGTATCCCAGGTATCACGGTTATGGCAGTACAGGCAGCGCATCAGGCAGCCCTGGAAAAAGGTAATAAAGCGGATGCCCGGGCCATCAACGGTGCCACAGGATTCAAAGGAGTGAATGCGACCAATAACTGACATTGCGGTGTTTTCTCCAGATGTGGCCCATCCGGGGCCGTGTTGGTGCACAGCTCAGCGGCTGTGTCGAGTCTGTTTTGACAGATACCCAAAGTATAGATAACTGGCAAAGCAGGCTAGGGCGGGGATTGCTTGTTAAAAAGGCCCCACTGATGTGGGGCCTTTATTGTACGCTTTTTCAGTCAGACAGGGAATTACATGGTCTGAGTGAAGGTACGGGTAATAACGTCCTGCTGCTGTTCTTTGGTCAGGGAGTTAAAACGTACAGCGTAGCCAGATACGCGGATGGTCAGCTGCGGATATTTTTCCGGGTTTTCCATCGCGTCGAGCAGCATTTCGCGGTTCATTACGTTCACGTTCAGGTGCTGACCACCTTCGATGGACGCTTCGTGGTGGAAGTAACCATCCATCAGACCCGCCAGGTTGGTCTTACGAACTTCGTCATCTTTACCCAGCGCGTTCGGTACGATAGAGAAGGTGTAAGAGATACCATCTTTCGCGTAAGCAAACGGCAGTTTCGCTACGGAGGTCAGAGAGGCAACAGCACCTTTCTGGTCACGGCCGTGCATCGGGTTAGCACCTGGTCCGAACGGCGCGCCAGCGCGACGACCGTCTGGGGTGTTACCGGTTTTCTTACCATATACCACGTTAGAGGTGATGGTCAGAACAGACTGAGTCGGGATCGCGTTGCGGTAGGTGTGCAGTTTCTGAATTTTCTTCATGAAACGTTCAACCAGGTCAACGGCCATGTCATCGACGCGAGCATCGTTGTTACCAAACTGCGGGTATTCGCCTTCGATTTCGAAGTCGACAGCCAGACCGTCTTCGTCACGAATCGGTTTAACTTTCGCATATTTGATTGCAGACAGGGAGTCAGCAGCAACGGACAGACCCGCGATACCACACGCCATGGTGCGGATAACGTCACGGTCGTGCAGCGCCATCAGAGAGGCTTCGTAGCTGTACTTGTCGTGCATGTAGTGGATGATGTTCAGCGCAGTGACGTACTGTTTAGCCAGCCAGTCCATGAAGTGATCCATGCGTTCCATCACTTCGTCGAAGTTCAGAACGTCGCCTTTGATCGGTTCAGATTTCGGACCCACCTGCATTTTCAGTTTTTCATCCACGCCGCCGTTGATAGCGTACAGCATGGTTTTTGCGAGGTTGGCGCGAGCACCGAAGAACTGCATTTGCTTACCAACAACCATCGGGCTTACGCAGCATGCGATAGCGTAGTCGTCGTTGTTGAAGTCCGGACGCATCAGGTCATCGTTCTCATACTGCAGAGAAGAGGTATCGATGGACACTTTAGCAGCGAATTTCTTGAAGCTCAGCGGCAGTTTTTCAGACCACAGGATAGTGATGTTCGGCTCCGGAGACGGCCCCATGGTGTACAGGGTGTTCAGGAAGCGGAAGCTGTTTTTGGTCACCAGAGTACGGCCGTCAACGCCCATACCGCCGATGGATTCTGTTGCCCAAATCGGGTCACCGGAGAACAGTTCATCGTATTCCGGGGTACGCAGGAAGCGAACCATACGCAGTTTCATGACCAGGTGGTCAACCATTTCCTGCGCGTCTTGCTCGGTGATTTTACCCGCCTGCAGGTCACGTTCGATGTAGATATCCAGGAAGCTGGAGGTACGACCGAAGGACATTGCCGCGCCGTTCTGAGATTTAACGGCAGCCAGGTAACCGAAGTAGGTCCACTGGATAGCTTCCTGAGCGGTGGTCGCCGGACCGGAGATGTCGTAGCCATATTTAGCCGCCATCTCTTTGATCTGGCCCAGCGCGCGGTGCTGTTCAGCGATTTCTTCACGCAGACGGATGGTCGCTTCCAGATCTTCGCCGCTTTCCAGTTTCGCTTGCAGAGAGTTGAACTGGGCGAATTTGTCTTTCATCAGGAAGTCGATACCGTACAGCGCAACGCGACGGTAGTCACCGATGATACGACCACGGCCGTAAGCATCCGGCAGACCGGTCAGCACGCCGGATTTACGGCAGCGCAGGATGTCCGGAGTATAGACGTCGAAAACGCCTTGGTTGTGAGTTTTACGGTACTCAGTGAAGATTTTTTTCAGCATCGGGTCCAGCTCGCGATTGTACGCTTTGCAGGAACCTTCAACCATTTTAATACCACCGAACGGGATGATCGCACGTTTCAGCGGCGCTTCGGTCTGCAGACCAACGATTTTTTCCAGACCTTTCTCGATATAGCCTGCGTCGTGAGAGGTGATGGTGGAAGCCAGGGCAGTGTCAAAATCAACAGGCGCGTGAGTGCGGTTTTCCTGTTTTACACCTTCCATTACGCTGTCCCACAGCTTGGTGGTCGCTTCAGTCGCGCCAGCCAGGAAGGATTCGTCGCCTTCATATGGGGTGTAGTTTTTCTGAATAAAGTCACGGACGTTGACTTCATTCTGCCAGTCACCTTTCGCAAAACCTTCCCAGGCTGTGGCTAACTTTTCATTAAGCTCGGACATGTAACACCTACCTTCTTAAGTGGATTTTTTATTTACTGCCTGAAACAACCCTTAGTGATGGTCGTTGCCACGCAGGTAAATGACCCAGTATGTCAACCCGACCAGCAGACCCCCGCCGATAATGTTCCCGATAGTTACCGGAATCAGGTTATCAGTGATGAAGTTCATAACGGTCAAGTGAGAGAAACTTTCCGGAGTCGAACCGATTGCGGTCCAGAATTCCGGGCTTGCAAAGTTGCGGATTACGATACCCATCGGGATCATAAACATGTTGGCGATGCTGTGCTCAAAGCCGCTGGCAACGAACATCGCTACCGGCAGGACCATGATCATCGCTTTATCCATCAGGCTACGACCGGAATAGCTCATCCATACGGCGAGACAAACCATCAGGTTAGCGAGGATACCCAGGCTCACGGCCTCCACAAAAGTATGGTGCATTTTGTGGTCAGCGGTCTGCAGGACATTGAGCCCCCAACCGCCGTTGGCAGTCATATATTCGCCTGATAACCACATCAGCAGCACAAACAGCAGTGCTCCCACCAGGTTACCAAAATAGACGTTGAGCCAGTTTTTTGCCAGTTGCCCCCAGGTAATTCGACCGCTGGCTTTCGCCACCACGATCAATACCGTAGAGGTAAAGAGGTCAGCGCCGCAGATAATGCACAGAATCAGACCCAGGGAAAAACAGACCCCACCGATAAGCTTGGCAATCCCATAAGGCATCGCGGCAGTGCCGGTGGTCGCGGTGATATAGAATACGAAAGCGATGGAGATGAAAACGCCAGCGGTGATCGCCAGATAAAAGGTCTTCATCGGATGCTTCGTTGCTTTATAGACACCTGCTTCTTCGGCGACTTTCGCCATCGCGGCAGGGAGCAAAAGATCAAAAGGGTTGTCAGCTTTCACACTAACTCTCTCTTTATATAAGTTGGCGGTGAGATACTAACAAAGCATTATAGAAGGGAAATTGATATAGATCATATCTCACCGGAACTATATGCCTTTTTAGTGTGTGGTTTTTGTGTTTTTAGTGGTTAAATGATTGAATATCATGAAGAAAATAAATTTTAAAATTTATAAGTTATGTTGAATTTTTTCGTTTTCACGCCATTTTTTGAGTTAATTAATATGGAGTATTTTATTTAAAATTAACGAATGGTAAATCTTATAAGCGCATTATTTACTATTAATTAACTTTGCAACTACAAACTATAGTGGCCGCCTCGTCAGGTGAAATCAACGGAGCCGCATTGGGCTCCGTTGTTGGTCACCACGATGGCGCGCTTAGGGCTTATTTTGCCCAGAACGCCGCCTTCGCTCGCTGCAGTTTTTCATAAGCCTTCAGCAGCGACTGATGGGCCGGGAAGGCCTGCAGATCGCTGTCGACAGACTGAAGGCCATAGAACGGCGCTTCCCCGCTCAGCGCCGCGCTGGCGGCTTCGACCGCTTCGGCGCCGTACATACGGATAAAGGCGTTCAGGTATTGCAGCGGCTGACGCTCCTCTTCCTGGCTCAGCAGCAGCAGGGTCTGCAGGCAGCGATAGTAGTTAGCGCGTTCCGCGCTGAAGACCGAAGCGTTGAACTCCATGGTCCACTCGGTCCAGATCAGCGCCTGCTCCAGATCGCCGCCGGCCAGGGCCAGCATGGCTTTCAGCTCGCCGACGCGCAGGGTATACCAGCCGTTGTCTTTGCCGGTGGCGAGGCCCAGCAGTTCGCGAACGCGGGTGAAATCATCCAGGCCTTCATCGTCCATCTGCTCGATCAGCGCCAGGTAATCTTCTTTTTCCCACTCGCTGCCCGGCAGGGACAGAATGGTGTCGCGCAGATGAGCGCCCATGCTGTTGTTCGCCAGCCACAGATCTTCCGCCGGGTAAATATCCGACATCCCCGGGACGATGATACGGCAGGCGTAAACGCCCAGGTGCTCGTAGTCGGCGATATACACTTCTTTATCTTCGGCCTTGAAGATGGCCATCAGGGTGGCGAACTCTTCTTCTGTGGTGCCGGAGAAGCTCCAGTCAACGAACGGATAGTCGGCATCCTGCTTGAACATATCCCAGGAAATCAGGCCGCTGGAGTCGATAAAGTGGGTTTCGAGGTTAGCATGCTCGGCGACTTCTTCGTCGTCGAAGGTCGGCGGCGTGAAGACGTCGAGATCTTTCAGGCTGCGGCCCTGCAGCAGTTCGGTGACCGTACGCTCCAGCGCCACGCCGAAGTCCGGATGGGCGCCGAAAGAGGCGAAGCAGGTGCCGTTTGCCGGGTTAAACAGCACGACGCAGATAACCGGATACTTGCCGCCCAGCGAGCCATCATAGGCAAAGATCGGGAAACCTTCGGCTTCCAGTTTGGCGATCGACTCCACAACGCCCGGATAGCGCGCCATGACCTCCGCCGGGATCTCCGGCAGGCTGATGCTTTCGGCGATGATGCGGTTTTTGATATGGCGCTCAAAGACTTCGGACAGGCCCTGCACGCGAGCTTCATTGCGGGTGTTGCCGGCGGACATGCCGTTGGAGACATACAGGTTGCCGACGATATTCATAGGAATATAGACCGTTTCGCCGTCGGACTGGCGGGTAAAGGGCAGGCCGCACACGCCGCGCTCATCGTTACCGGATTGCAGATCCACCAGCATGCTGGCCGTCAGCTGATCGTCCGGATCGTAGAACGTGAGCAGGCGGGCATCCAGCAGACCTTCCGGGACGTCGTCGTTTTCGGTCAGCGGGAACCACTTTTCGTTCGGGTAGTGAACGAACGGGCCGTTAGCGATAGTGTCGCCTAACCAGAAGTCAGCGAAAAAATAGTTGGTGGACAGGCGCTCGAAATATTCGCCCAGCGCGGAGGCGAGGGCTGCCTTTTTGGTGGCGCCTTTACCATTGGTAAAGCACAGCGCGCATTCCTTATCGCGAATGTGAACGGACCACACGTGCGGCACCGGGTTCAGCCACGAGGCCTCTTCGATATCAAATCCGAGGTCGAGCAATTTTTGCTGGAAGCGAGCGATGGAATCTTCCAGGGCGGCATCTTTGCCGGGAATAAACGTTTGGGTCATGGCGATCACTTTTGTCGTACGGAAAGCGCGCAATGATACGGCTTTTATCTGACAGGTGCTATCTCCATCATCTGGCTATGCTTAGAGACATCTTTTAATGCTCAGGGAGATGATAATGAAAGCCTTTGACTGGCAGAGGATGGCACTCGATAAAGTGCCGGTGGAATTTCTCGGCGAGGTGGCGTTGCGCAGCCTCTACACCTTCGTTCTGGTCTTTATTTTCCTCAAAATTACCGGACGGCGCGGCGTGCGGCAGATGTCGCTGTTTGAAGTGCTGATTATTCTGACCCTCGGCTCGGCGGCGGGGGACGTGGCGTTTTATGACGATGTCCCGCTGTTGCCGGTGCTGGTGGTCTTCGTCACGCTGGCGCTGCTTTATCGCGGCATCATGTGGCTGATGGGGCATAGTGAAAAGCTGGAGGATCTGCTGGAGGGCAAGCCTATCGTGGTGGTGGAGGAGGGGCAACTGGCATGGGAGAAACTGCATGCGGAAAATATGACCGAATTCGAATTTTTTATGGAGCTACGGGTCAACAGCGTCGAGCAGCTCGGCCAGGTGCGGCTGGCGATCCTTGAAACCAATGGCCAGATCAGCGTGTTTTATTATCCCGATGACGAGGTGAGGGCCGGGTTGTCGATTCTCCCGACGCACTGCACCACGCGCTATACCACTATTCCTCAGGAGGGGATCTACGCCTGCGTACGCTGCAGCATCGTGATGGCGATGCAGGCGGGAGAAAAGCGAATATGTTCCCGCTGCGCAAATGCAGAATGGTCGAAGGCCAGCCGGGCGAAACGACTCACCTGACAGCAAATATGTCGGTTTTATTACGTCAAGCCGATAGATTCTGTTGTGTGACGGCTGCCGCGTTTTGCCGTCGGCGAGTTTTAGCCATTGCGGACCGTGTCACTGAATGATAAAACCGATAGCCACAGGAATAACTTATGCCCGCGGCGGTTCGCGGGCAAAACAACATAGCAACGTGGTGAGGGGAAATGGCTCAGGTCTATAACTTCAGTTCGGGCCCGGCAATGCTGCCGGCGGAAGTACTCAAACTGGCTCAGCAGGAACTGTGCGACTGGCACGGTCTGGGTACGTCGGTCATGGAAATCAGTCACCGTGGTAAGGAGTTCATCCAGGTGGCAGAAGAGGCAGAACAGGACTTCCGTTCTCTGCTGAATATCCCTTCCAACTATAAAGTGTTGTTCTGTCATGGCGGCGGTCGCGGCCAGTTCGCCGGGATCCCGCTGAACATCCTCGGCGATAAAAACGTCGCTGACTATGTGGACGCTGGCTACTGGGCCGCCAGCGCGGTCAAAGAGGCGAAGAAATACTGCACGCCTAACGTCATCGACGCGAAAATCACCGTCGACGGCAAGCGCGCGGTCAAGCCAATGAGCGAGTGGCAGCTGACGCCGGGCGCGGCGTATCTGCACTACTGCCCGAACGAAACCATTGACGGTATCGCGATTGACGATACGCCGAACTTCGGCGACGACGTCATCGTGACCGCCGATTTCTCCTCCACCATTCTGTCCCGCGAAATTGACGTCAACCGCTTCGGCGTGATCTATGCCGGCGCGCAGAAGAATATCGGCCCGGCAGGGTTGACGCTGGTCATCGTGCGTGAAGATCTGCTGGGTAAAGCCAGCGTGGCCTGCCCGTCAATCCTCGACTACACCGTGTTAAGCGAGAATGACTCGATGTTTAACACGCCGCCGACGTTTGCCTGGTATCTGGCCGGTCTGGTGTTTAAGTGGCTGAAACAGCAGGGCGGCGTTGCCGCGATGGACAAGATCAACCAGCAGAAAGCCGAACTGCTGTATGGCGTGATCGATAACAGCGGCTTCTATCGTAACGATGTGGCGCAAGCCAACCGCTCCCGTATGAACGTGCCGTTCCAGCTGGCGGACAGCGCGCTGGATAAACTGTTCCTTGAAGAGTCGTTTGCCGCCGGGCTGCACGCGCTTAAGGGCCACCGGGTGGTGGGCGGCATGCGTGCCTCCATCTACAACGCGATGCCGTTAGACGGCGTGAAGGCGTTAACCGATTTTATGCTGGACTTCGAACGCCGCCACGGTTAATCGCCCGTTCCTTTCTTCCTCCCCGCGGCCTGTCTGCGGGGTTTTTATTCTGTTTGTTTGAGAGTGAAGTTTGATGGATTCCCTGACGTTACAACCCATCGCACGCGTAGAGGGCACCGTGAACCTGCCAGGTTCGAAAAGCGTCTCCAACCGCGCGCTGCTGCTGGCCGCCCTGGCCCGCGGCACGACGGTGCTGACCAACCTGCTGGACAGCGACGATGTGCGCCATATGCTGAATGCCCTGAGTGCGCTGGGGGTTCAATACACCCTGTCTGCTGAACGTACCCGCTGTGAAGTGACCGGCAACGGCGGCCCGCTGCATGCCGCAGCGGCGCTGGAGCTGTTCCTCGGCAACGCCGGTACCGCGATGCGCCCGCTGGCGGCAGCCCTGTGCCTTGGCAGCAACGATATCGTGCTGACCGGCGAGCCGCGAATGAAAGAGCGCCCGATCGGCCATCTGGTGGATGCCCTGCGTCAGGGCGGCGCTCAGATCGACTATCTGGAGCAGGAAAATTATCCGCCGCTGCGCCTGCGCGGGGGGTTCCAGGGGGGCAATGTTGAAGTTGACGGCAGCGTCTCCAGCCAGTTCCTGACCGCGCTGCTGATGACCGCGCCGCTGGCGCCGCAGGATACCGTGATCGCCATTAAGGGCGATCTGGTGTCAAAACCCTATATCGACATTACGCTGCACCTGATGAAAACCTTCGGGGTTGAGGTGGACAACCAGTCTTATCAGCGCTTTGTGGTGCGCGGCAAGCAACAGTATCAGTCGCCGGGGGATTACCTGGTGGAAGGGGATGCTTCATCGGCCTCGTATTTCCTTGCCGCTGGCGCCATTAAGGGCGGCACGGTGAAAGTCACCGGTATCGGCCGCGGCAGCGTACAGGGCGATATTCGTTTCGCCGACGTACTGGAAAAAATGGGCGCCACCGTCACCTGGGGCGACGATTTCATCGCCTGTACCCGTGGCGAGCTCAAGGCTATCGATATGGATATGAACCATATCCCGGACGCCGCGATGACCATCGCCACCGCCGCGCTGTTCGCGCAAGGGACCACCACGCTGCGCAATATCTACAACTGGCGGGTCAAGGAGACGGACCGTCTGTTCGCTATGGCGACCGAGTTGCGTAAAGTGGGCGCCGAGGTGGAAGAGGGTGAAGATTATATTCGCATTACCCCGCCGGCGACGCTGAAGTATGCTGAAATCGGCACCTATAACGACCACCGGATGGCGATGTGCTTCTCGCTGGTGGCGCTGTCTGATACGCCGGTGACCATCCTTGATCCGAAGTGTACGGCGAAAACCTTCCCCGACTATTTTGAGCAACTGGCGCGGATCAGTACGCCGGCCTGAATGACGCGAATTTAAGGTAAAAACGCCGACCTTCAGGTCGGCGTTTTTTTTATCTCTGCTTGTCGGACAGGAAACTAAATGCTAGCCTTGCTTGCTTGTAAATATAGGATTTATAAGAATTTATTATGCTAATCAATGGATGATTGATATGAGAAATACAAAAGTAATGCTGGCTTTGGCCGTTTCCGCCACGTTGTTGGCAGGTTGTAAAAATATGCAGGGGATGGACACCAACGCCCTCGTCAATTCAGGAATGACGGCTTACAAAGCGGCGACGCTTTCTGACTCTGAAGTCAAAACGCTTTCCGACGATGCCTGTAAGCAAATGGATAGTGAAAATAAACTGGCTAGTGCATCAAGTAAGTACACCAAACGTCTGAACAAAATTGCCAAAGCGTTAGGAAATAATATCAACGGCACGCCGGTAACCTATAAGGTTTACATGACATCCGACGTCAACGCCTGGGCAATGGCCAACGGCTGCGTCCGCGTCTATAGCGGCCTGATGGACATGATGACCGATAATGAAGTTGAAGCGGTTCTGGGCCATGAGCTGGGTCACGTAGCGCTCGGACACTCGCGCAAAGCGATGCAAACCGCGTATGCGACTATTGCCGCACGCGATGCAATTTCAGCGACCAGCGAAGCGGCTGCAAACTTGTCTAAATCTCAGTTGGGCGATATCGCTGAGGGAATGATCAACTCTGCGTTCTCCCGCTCGCAGGAGTCGGATGCTGATGATTTCTCTTACGATCTGCTGAAAAAACGCAACATCAGCACTCAGGGGCTGGTGGGCAGCTTCGAAAAACTGGCCAGCCTTGACGCCGGCCACAGTAAATCTCTGTTCGATTCACACCCGCCTTCAGCTGAACGCGCGCAGCATATCCGCGACCGTATCGCTGCAGATAAAAAGTAAAACTCCCTCATCTTCCGGGCTGATGCTCAATCAGCCCGCTATAATTGCTCAATTCTTCCGCATGAGATTTCCAGTTATCTGTAATTTAAAAGCAAGACTCACTTTCCGCCGAAGAGATGCGTATAATGCGCGGCGTTTAGATATTTATGCGCCTTGCTGAAGGAGAAAAAGATGACGGCAACAGTTCCGGTAATCACCATTGATGGGCCTGGCGGTGCGGGTAAAGGTACGTTGTGCAAGGCAATGGCGGAAGCGCTGGGCTGGCATCTGTTAGATTCAGGCGCGATCTACCGCGTTCTGGCGCTGGCGGCGCTGCATCATCATGTTGACGTGGAGTCCGAAGAGGCGCTGGTGCCCCTGGCTGCCCATCTTGACGTGCGCTTTATTTCTACTGACGGCAACCTGGAAGTGGTGCTGGAAGGGGAAGATGTCAGCGGCGAAATTCGCACCCAGGAGGTCGCGAACGCCGCCTCGAAAGTGGCGGCTTTCCCTCGCGTTCGCGAAGCGCTGCTGCGCCGCCAGCGCGCCTTTCGTGAGCTGCCGGGGCTGATTGCCGACGGGCGCGATATGGGCACGGTGGTTTTCCCGGACGCGCCGGTGAAAATTTTCCTCGATGCCTCGGCCGATGAGCGGGCGCATCGCCGCATGCGGCAGTTGCAGGAAAAGGGCTTTGATGTTAACTTTGAACGTCTTTTGTCCGAGATAAAAGAGCGTGACGATCGCGATAGAAATCGCGCCGTGGCGCCGCTTGTCCCGGCTGCCGATGCATTAGTTCTCGATTCAACCGAACTAAACATTGAGCAAGTGATTGAAAAAGCGCTACAATATGCGCGCGAAAAATTGGCCGTTGCGTAAGCCTTAACCGGTCACGCGCCGAAGCCTCCGAATTATAGCAGTACCCCGCGGCAATGGATGGTCAGCGGGTATGTGAAACAACCCCATCCGGCACGGAGCCAGGTGGACGTTAATATTAACCTGAAGATTAAACATGACTGAATCTTTTGCTCAACTGTTTGAAGAATCCTTAAAAGAAATCGAAACCCGCCCGGGTTCCATCGTTCGTGGTGTTGTTGTTGCTATCGACAAAGACGTAGTACTGGTTGACGCCGGTCTGAAATCTGAGTCCGCCATCCCGGCTGAGCAGTTCAAAAACGCCCAGGGCGAGCTGGAAATCCAGGTTGGTGACGAAGTTGACGTTGCTCTGGATGCAGTAGAAGACGGCTTCGGTGAAACTCTGCTGTCCCGTGAGAAAGCTAAACGTCACGAAGCTTGGATCACGCTGGAAAAAGCTTACGAAGACGCTGAAACTGTTACCGGTGTTATCAACGGCAAAGTTAAAGGTGGCTTCACTGTTGAGCTGAACGGTATTCGTGCGTTCCTGCCGGGTTCCCTGGTAGACGTTCGTCCGGTGCGCGACACGCTGCACCTGGAAGGCAAAGAGCTTGAGTTCAAAGTCATCAAGCTGGACCAGAAGCGTAACAACGTTGTTGTTTCTCGTCGTGCCGTTATCGAATCCGAAAACAGCGCAGAGCGCGATCAGCTGCTGGAAAACCTGCAGGAAGGCATGGAAGTCAAAGGTATCGTTAAGAACCTCACTGACTACGGTGCATTCGTTGATCTGGGCGGCGTTGACGGCCTGCTGCACATCACCGATATGGCCTGGAAACGCGTTAAGCATCCGAGCGAAATCGTAAACGTTGGCGACGAAATCACTGTTAAAGTGCTGAAGTTCGACCGCGAGCGTACCCGTGTATCCCTGGGCCTGAAACAGCTGGGCGAAGATCCGTGGGTAGCTATCGCTAAACGTTATCCGGAAGGTACCAAACTGACCGGTCGCGTGACCAACCTGACCGACTACGGCTGCTTCGTTGAAATCGAAGAAGGCGTTGAAGGCCTGGTTCACGTTTCCGAAATGGATTGGACCAACAAAAACATCCACCCGTCCAAAGTTGTTAACGTTGGCGACGTAGTGGAAGTAATGGTTCTGGATATCGACGAAGAACGTCGTCGTATCTCCCTGGGTCTGAAGCAGTGCAAATCTAACCCATGGCAGCAGTTCGCGGAAACCCACAACAAGGGCGACCGTGTTGAAGGTAAAATCAAGTCTATCACTGACTTCGGTATCTTCATCGGCCTGGACGGCGGCATCGACGGCCTGGTTCACCTGTCTGACATCTCCTGGAACGTTGCAGGCGAAGAAGCAGTTCGTGAATACAAAAAAGGCGACGAAATCGCAGCAGTTGTTCTGCAGGTTGACGCAGAGCGTGAGCGTATCTCCCTGGGCGTTAAACAGCTGGCGGAAGATCCGTTCAACAACTACGTTGCTCTGAACAAGAAAGGCGCTATCGTTGTTGGTAAAGTGACTGCAGTTGACGCTAAAGGCGCAACCGTAGAACTGGCTGACGGCGTAGAAGGTTACCTGCGTGCTTCTGAAGCATCCCGTGACCGCGTTGAAGACGCAACTCTGGTTCTGAGCGTTGGCGACGAAGTTGAAGCGAAATTCACTGGCGTGGATCGTAAGAACCGCGTAGTGAGCCTGTCTGTACGTGCGAAAGACGAAGCGGAAGAAAAAGACGCTATCGCTACCGTGAACAAGCAGGAAGACGCGAACTTCTCCAACAACGCCATGGCTGAAGCGTTCAAAGCAGCGAAAGGCGAGTAATCTTTGTCATTCAGGTAATAACAACCTGAATAGTGACGAGTTTACTTGACAGATTGCAGGATTCGTCCTGTAATCAAGCACAAAGGGCGGCTACGGCCGCCCTTGTTTAAGCTGTTAGCTAATTTTTGCCTTGAAGGAAACCGGAGGAATAATGACCAAGTCAGAATTGATTGAAAGACTTGCCAGCCAGCAATCTCACATTCCGGCGAAAGCGGTGGAAGATGCTGTTAAAGAAATGCTGGAACATATGGCCTCAACGCTTGCTCAAGGTGAGCGCATTGAAATCCGCGGTTTCGGCAGCTTCTCTCTGCACTATCGAGCACCTCGCACCGGACGTAACCCGAAAACTGGTGATAAAGTCGAACTGGAAGGTAAGTACGTTCCGCACTTTAAGCCCGGGAAAGAATTACGTGACCGCGCCAATATTTATGAAGGGTGAGTTGCACGACGTGCAACCTGCCTGACGATAAAAGCACCTTTGGGTGCTTTTTTTGTACCTGCCATTTGCGTCCCGCCTCGCAAAACAAAAGTGCCTGACTGCAAGCGTGACGAATGTCTGGAACGCTGCACGCGCGCCTGAATACTGCCCCAGGACGCCAGCCTCGCTTTGCGTAACACTGCCCGCTCACAGGGAGGTGTTTATGCGTCTACCATGGCTTGCCGGATGCGCCATCATCGCAATACTGCCGCTACTCTGGCTACCCGCGTTGCCGGGGCCGGGCACTCTGGCGGTCGCCGGCGTACTGGCGATGTTTCTGACCCGTCTGCGCGGGACGGTCGTCGCCGTTGTGGCGGTGACGCTTCTGCTGATGGTCTGGGGAGTTTTAAGCGCGTATCAGGCGCTGTGGCCAACGCAGCACCTCACCGGCGCCGTCCGTCAGGCGGAAGTGATCCTTCACGAGACGGATAGTCAGACCCTGCACCGCGGGCAGATTGTGCGCCTGGCGGGTCGTTTCCTGTTCCCTCCGGTTGGCGTGACTTTATACGGGGAACTTGCACCTGCGCCCGTCTGCGAGGGGCAGCGCTGGATGATGACGCTGCGCCTGCGGCCGGTGCATGGGCAGCTCAATGACGGGGGCTTCGACAGCCAGCGCTATGCGCTGGCTCAGCATCGGCCGCTGAGCGGGGGGATCGTCGCCGCTTCCGCGCTGGATACCCGCTGCAGTCTGCGCGCCCGCTACCTGGCGTCGCTGACCCGGCGATTGCAGACTTATCCCTGGCATCCGGTGATGCTGGGGCTGGGAATGGGGGAGCGGCTGGCGCTGCCGGCGGAGATAAAGGTCCTGATGCAGAACACAGGCACCTCCCATCTGATGGCTATCTCCGGTTTGCATATTGCCCTCGCGGCTTCCCTGATCGTGCTCCTGCTGCGCGGATTACAGTCACTTTTACCGGGGCGCTGGATCGGCTGGCGGCTACCGCTGCTGGCCGGGCTGGCGGGCGCCGTCGGCTATGCCTGGCTGACCGGTATGCAGCCGCCGGCCCTGCGCACTTGCGTAGGGCTTGCGGTCTGCTGTGCTTTACGTTTGTCGGGTCAACGCTGGACGGCGTGGCAGGTGTGGCTCTGCTGTTTGGGGGCGATACTGGTTGCCGATCCGTTGGCGGTGTTGTCGCAAAGCCTGTGGCTATCCGCCTTCGCCGTGGCGGGGCTGATCTTCTGGTACCAGTGGTTACCGCTGCCTGACAGCCGCTGGCGCTGGCCGTGGAAAGCCCTGTTCGCCCTCGTGCATTTGCAGGCTGGCGTGACGCTGCTGCTGCTGCCGCTGCAACTGCTGCTCTTCCACGGCATAAGCCTGACGTCGATGGCCGCCAATTTGCTGGCGGTACCGTTAGTGACCCTGCTGGCGGTGCCGCTCATTCTCGCCGGAATGCTGCTGCATCTCACTGGACCGGAGATGGTAGCGTCGCTGATCTGGCTGGCAGCCGATCGCGTGCTGGCGGTATTGTTCTGGGGGTTACGACGTTTACCGGACGGCTGGCTGACGTTGGATGCCCGCTGGCTCTGGATCAGTAGCCTGCCGTGGCTGCTGGTGATGGGCTGGCGTTTTCAGAGCTGGCGACATTCGCCGGCGCTGTGTCTGAGCGTGCTGTTTTTGCTGACGCGGCCATTCAGCCGGCAACCGCCCGCGGACCAATGGCAGGTGACGATGCTGGATGTCGGGCAGGGGCTGGCGATGGTGATCGAGCGTTACGGCAAGGCGTTATTGTACGATACCGGGCCGGCATGGCCGCAGGGCGACAGCGGTCGACAGGTGATTATCCCGTGGCTGCGCTGGCACCATCTGCAGCTGCAGGGGATTATGCTGAGCCACGAGCATCTTGACCATCGCGGCGGCCTCGAATCGGTGCTGCAGGCATGGCCGCAGGCGTGGGTGCGCAGCCCGCCAGGCTGGTCGGGTCATCTGCCGTGCCATCGCGGCGAGCGCTGGCAGTGGCAGGGACTCACTTTCCAGGCGCTGTGGCCGCTGCCGGGCAGCACGGCAAAGGGAAATAATCACTCCTGCGTGGTGCGGATCGATGACGGTCGCTCCAGCATCCTGCTGACCGGCGATATAGAACGTCAGGCGGAGCAGGCGATGATCAGCCGCTACTGGCAGCATCTGGCGTCTACACTTATTCAGGTTCCCCATCACGGCAGCAACACCTCCTCCAGCGAGCTGCTGATCCGGCGGGTGGATGGCGCGGCCGCGCTGGTTTCCGCTTCGCGCTACAATGCGTGGCGGATGCCCTCGCAGAAGGTCGTTCAGCGTTATCGCCAGCGGGGGTATCGCTGGTTCGCCACGCCGCAGCAGGGGCAGATAACGGTGGTTTTTTCTGCAGAAGGGTGGCAAATCCATAGCTTACGGGATCAAGTTTTACCACGTTGGTATCATCAGTGGTTTGGCGCGCCCGCCGATAACGGGTAGAATATGCGGCTATTTCAACACAAGCTGGTTTATTGAATGCAGAACGATAAAGATCTCTCCACGTGGCAGACCTTCCGCCGACTTTGGCCGATTATTGCACCGTTTAAAGCCGGGCTAATCGTAGCGGCGGTGGCGTTAGTGCTTAACGCGGGCAGTGACACCTTCATGTTATCGCTTCTTAAACCGTTATTGGATGATGGTTTTGGTAAAACGGATCGCTCAGTGCTGCTATGGATGCCGCTGGTGGTTATCGGGCTGATGGTGCTGCGTGGGATCACCAGCTACATCTCGAGCTATTGTATCTCCTGGGTTTCCGGCAAAGTGGTGATGACCATGCGTCGTCGCCTGTTCGGCCATATGATGGGTATGCCGGTGGCATTCTTTGACAAGCAGTCTACCGGGACGCTGCTGTCACGTATCACCTATGATTCCGAGCAGGTCGCTTCCTCTTCTTCCAGCGCGCTGATCACCGTGGTCCGCGAAGGGGCATCGATTATCGGCCTGTTCGTGATGATGTTCTATTACAGCTGGCAGCTGTCGCTGATCCTGATCGTACTGGCGCCTATCGTGTCGGTAGCAATCCGCGTGGTCTCCAAGCGTTTTCGCAATATCAGTAAGAATATGCAGAACACGATGGGGCAGGTCACCACCAGCGCCGAGCAGATGCTGAAAGGGCACAAAGAGGTGCTGATGTTTGGCGGCCAGGAAGTGGAAACCAAACGTTTTGATAAGGTCAGCAATAAAATGCGCCTGCAGGGGATGAAGATGGTTTCCGCCTCGTCTATCTCCGACCCGATCATTCAGCTTATCGCCTCTCTGGCGCTGGCCTTTGTCCTGTACGCCGCCAGCTTCCCGAGCGTGATGGATACCCTGACCGCCGGGACCATTACCGTGGTCTTCTCCTCCATGATTGCGCTGATGCGTCCGCTGAAGTCGCTGACCAACGTCAATGCCCAGTTCCAGCGCGGGATGGCGGCATGCCAGACGCTGTTTGCGATCCTCGATTCCGAGCAGGAAAAAGACGAAGGTACGCGCGTCATTGAGCGGGCGAAAGGCAATCTCAAGTTCGAGAACGTCACCTTTACCTATCCGGGTCGCGAAGTGGCCGCGCTGCGCAATATCAATCTCGATATCCCGGAAGGGAAAACCGTGGCGCTGGTGGGACGCTCCGGGTCGGGTAAATCGACCATCGCCAGCCTGATCACACGCTTCTACGATGTCGACGACGGGCAGATCCTGCTGGATGGCCACGACCTGCGCGAGTACAAGCTGAGCTCGCTGCGCGACCAGGTCGCGCTGGTTTCACAGAACGTGCACCTGTTCAATGATACCGTCGCTAATAACATCGCCTATGCCCGTACCGAAGAGTACAGCCGCGAGCAAATTGAAGAGGCTGCGCGGATGGCCTACGCCATGGACTTCATCAACAAGATGGACAATGGCCTGGATACCATCATCGGCGAAAATGGCGTGATGCTGTCCGGCGGCCAGCGCCAGCGTATTGCTATCGCCCGTGCGCTACTGCGTAACAGCCCGATCCTGATCCTTGATGAAGCCACCTCGGCGCTGGATACCGAGTCCGAGCGTGCGATTCAGGCGGCGCTGGATGAGCTGCAGAAAAACCGCACCTCGCTGGTTATCGCCCACCGTCTGTCAACCATTGAGCAGGCTGATGAGATCGTGGTGGTTGAAGACGGGCGGATCGTGGAGCGCGGAACGCACCACGACCTGCTGGAGCATAAAGGCGTATACGCCCAGCTGCATAAGATGCAATTCGGCGAATGATCGCGCGCATCTGGTCCGGTGAATCGCCGCTGTGGCGCCTGCTGCTGCCGCTCTCCTGGCTGTATGGCCTGGTGAGCGCGGTGATTCGCCTCAGTTATCAGCTGGGGTGGAAAAAAGCCTGGCGCGCGCCGGTGCCGGTGGTGGTGGTCGGTAACCTGACCGCCGGCGGCAATGGTAAAACGCCGGTGGTGATCTGGCTGGTGGAGCAGCTGCAACAGCGGGGCATTCGCGTTGGGGTGGTCTCCCGCGGCTACGGCGGTAAAGCCGAACGCTACCCGCTGGTGTTAACTGACCGGACCAGTACGGCGCAGGCAGGTGATGAACCGGTACTTATCCATCAGCGCACCGGCGCGCCGGTGGCTGTCTCTCCACTGCGCAGCGACGCGGTGAAATCGCTGCTCAGCGCGTACGATCTGCAGATTATCGTGACCGACGATGGTTTGCAGCACTATAAGCTGGCGCGGGACCGGGAAATTGTCGTCATCGACGGCGTGCGCCGCTTTGGCAACGGCTGGTGGCTGCCTGCCGGGCCGATGCGTGAGCGGGCGTCGCGCTTGCAAAGCGTTGATGCGGTTATCGTCAACGGCGGCGTGGCGCGTCCGGGAGAGATCCCGATGCAGCTGCGTCCCGGGATGGCGGTCAACCTGCTCACCGGTGAACGTCGCGATGTCTCTACCTTCACTAACGTGGTGGCAATGGCCGGCATCGGCCATCCGCCGCGCTTTTTCGCCACCCTCGAAAGCAGTGGCGTCCAACCGGTCAAAACCGTGGCTCTGGCGGACCATCAGGCGCTGAGCCAGGCCGATGTCGCCGCCCTGGTAACCGCCGGTCAGACGCTGCTGATGACCGAAAAAGACGCCGTGAAATGTCGCGATTTCGCCGCTGCGAACTGGTGGTATTTACCGGTCGACGCCATAATGGCCGATGAACGCGCACAGCGGTTGCTTGCGGACTTAGCGACGTTGGCGCAACGTTAACCGACGCGCCGGCTTTGCTCGCCGCTGTGCTGGAAATCCTGACGGAGAACCTGCATGTCGGTATTGCAACTATCGCTTAATGAGGCGCGCCACCTCCATCTCGCGGCGCAGGGGTTATTAAAAAAGCCCCGGCGTCGCGCTCGCCCAAATGACATCCTTTCCACCGTCCAGCAGATGTCGCTGCTGCAAATCGATACCATCAACGTGGTGGCCCGCAGCCCCTACCTGGTGCTGTTCAGCCGTCTCGGCAGCTATCCGCAGCACTGGCTGGATGAGTCGCTGCGCAACGGCGAGCTGATGGAATACTGGGCGCATGAAGCCTGTTTTCTGCCGCGCAGCGATTTCGCCCTTGTGCGCCACCGGATGTTGAACCCCGACAAGATGGGCTGGAAATATCATCGCGCGTGGATGGAGGAGCATGCCGGCAGTATTGCAGAGCTGGTGGCGCATATCGGCCAAAACGGGCCGGTTCGCTCGGCGGATTTTGCCCACCCTCGCAAAGGCGCCAGCGGCTGGTGGGAGTGGAAACCGCATAAGCGCCACCTGGAAGGGCTGTTTACCGCCGGGGAAGTGATGGTGGTGGAGCGGCGCAACTTTCACCGCGTGTATGATTTAACCCGGCGGGTGATGCCGCACTGGGACGACGAGCGCGATGCGCTGTCCCGCGACGCCGCAGAGGCCATCATGCTGCGCAACAGCGCCCGCAGCCTCGGCATCTTTCGTCCCCAGTGGCTGGCGGATTACTATCGTTTACGTCAGCCGGCGCTACCGGGTCTGCTGGCGGCCTGGCAGGAAGAGGGTCTGGTGACCCAGGCCAACGTGGAAGCGCTTGGCGAGATGTGGCTGCATCGCGATGCGCTGGCGCAGTTGGAGTCCGCGCCCGGCGGTAAACTTACCGCCAGCCATAGCGCCGTGCTCTCGCCCTTCGACCCGGTGGTCTGGGATCGGAAACGCGCTGAGCAGCTGTTCAACTTCAGCTATCGCCTGGAGTGCTATACCCCTGCGCCGAAGCGTCAGTATGGCTACTTCGTACTGCCTCTGCTGCACCGGGGAAAACTGGTCGGGCGGATGGACAGTAAAATACATCGCAAAAGCCGGGAACTGGAGATCTTCGCCCTGTGGCTGGAGGATGGGGTGAAGATCACCCGTGGTCTGGAGCAGGGGCTGCGCCGGGCGATCAACGATTTCGCACGCTGGCAATCGGCAGAGCGGATCCTGTGCCGACGCCTGCCGGAAGGGCTGTTTGTCGGCCAGACGCAGGGGTGGGAAATCGATGCCGATTGATCCCGGCGCCGACCTTCCTGTGTTATGCTGCTGAGAAATCTATCCGGTCCATCAGGAGGAAACATGGATCACCGTTTACTTGAAATCATCGCCTGCCCGGTCTGTAACGGTAAGCTGTATTACAGTCAGGATAAGCAAGAACTTATTTGCAAACTTGATAGTCTGGCGTTTCCGCTCCGCGACGGCATCCCTGTGCTGCTGGAGACAGAAGCGCGTCCGCTGGCGGTAGAAGAGAGTCACTCATGAGTTTCGTGGTCATTATTCCTGCGCGTTTCGCCTCCACGCGCCTGCCGGGAAAACCACTGCAGGACATTAACGGCAAGCCGATGATTGTCCATGTGCTGGAGCGCGCCCGCGAATCCGGCGCGGAACGCATTATTGTCGCCACCGATCACGAAGATGTCGCCCGGGCGGTTGAAGCCGCCGGCGGCGAGGTCTGCATGACCCGCGCCGACCATCAGTCCGGCACCGAACGGCTGGCGGAGGTGGTGGAGAAGTGCGCGTTCAGCGATGACACCATCATCGTCAATATCCAGGGCGATGAGCCGATGATCCCCCCGGCTATCGTCCGCCAGGTGGCGGAGAATCTGGCTGCCAGCACCAGCGGAATGGCGACGCTGGCGGTACCGATCCACGATGCGGAAGAGGCGTTTAATCCAAATGCGGTCAAAGTAGTGATGGATGCGCAGGGCTATGCGCTCTATTTCTCCCGCGCCACCATTCCCTGGGATCGCGATCGCTTTGCCCACTCCCGCGACGCCATTGGTGATTCTCTGCTGCGCCACATCGGCATCTATGGCTATCGCGCCGGCTTTATTCGCCGCTACGTCAGCTGGGCGCCAAGCCCGCTGGAGCAGATTGAAATGCTCGAGCAGCTGCGGGTGCTGTGGTATGGCGAGAAGATCCACGTCGCCGTGGCGGCCGAAGTGCCCGGTACCGGCGTCGATACCCCTGAAGATCTGGCGCGCGTCCGCGCTGAACTGCGCTAGTCCTCTGTCCCCTCCTTGCAGGAGGGGATATCCCCACTAGTTTTATGCTTTTTTTGCCCATTTTTGATCTTATCCGATGACAACCCAGGTGCGGGCGCTCATTATGAAATCAGTAGTGTTCATAGGGGTAATCGACAATGGAACAGTTGCGAACCGAACTCAGTCACCTGCTTGGCGAAAAGCTGAGCCGGGTGGAGTGTGTCAGTGAAAAAGCCGCTACGACGCTGTGGTCCCTGTATGACGCGCAGGGAAATCCGATGCCGCTGCTGGCGCGAAGTTTCACCACGCCCGGGGTGGCGCGGCAGCTGGCCTGGAAGATCTCCACTCTGGCGCGCAGCGGTACGGTGCGCATGCCGGTGGTCTACGGCGTGATGACGCACGAAGAGCATCCCGGGCCGGACGTGCTGCTGCTTGAGCGCCTGCGCGGCGTCCCGGTGGAGGCGCCCACCCGCACCCCGGCGCGCTGGGAGCAGCTGCAGGAGCAGATCGTCGAGGCGCTGCTGGCCTGGCATCGTCAGGACAGCGGCGGCTGCGTGGGGATGGTCGATAATACCCAGGACAATCTGTGGCCGAACTGGTACCGGCAGCGGGTGGCGATGTTGTGGAGCACCCTGAACCTGTATCAGGACACCGGCCTGACCATGCAGGATAAGCGGGTTTTGTTCCGCTCTCGCGAGTGTCTGCCGGAGCTGTTCCGCGATTTCAATGATAATGCCGTGCTGGTGCACGGCAATTTCACCCTGCGCAGCATGCTGAAAGATCCGCGCAGCGACCAGCTGCTGGCGATGGTCGGCCCGGGGATGATGCTCTGGGCGCCGCGGGAGTACGAACTGTTCCGTCTCGCGGAGGGGGGCCAGGCCGAGCAGCTGCTATGGCGCTACCTGCAGCAGGCGCCGGTTTCCGAGGCCTTTGTCTGGCGGCGCTGGCTTTATCTGCTGTGGGATGAGGTGGATAGTCTGGTCAATACCGGGCGCTTTGACCGCGCCCGTTTCGACCTCGCCGCAAAATCACTCCTGCCCTGGCTTGCCTGAGCTGCCTTTCAGCCATTGCCAAACGCGACCGAGCGTTTCATAGCCGACCCGGTCGCTGTGCATCAGCCACACCGGAGAAGGAATGACCCGCTCCCACGGATTGAGCGGTGACGTGATCGCCATCTGATTAGCCGGTGCGGGCAGCGGATCCAGACCGGCATGGCGAAAGAAGATCATCGCCCGCGGAAGGTGTGACGCCGAGGTGACCAGCAGGAAGGGGGCGTCGCCGATGGCGCCCTTCACCGCCAGCGCTTCCTCTTCCGTATCTTTCGGCTTATCGAGCACGATGATATCGCTGCGCGGTACGCCGAGGCTCTCCGCCACTCTCGCCCCGGCCTCCGCCGTGCTGACGGGGTTGGTTTTTGCCGCCGCGCCGGTAAAGATCATTTTCGATCCCGGATTCTCCTGCCACAGGCGAATGCCCTCCGTCAGGCGCGGCAGGCTGTTGCTGATAAGGTTAGAGCTTGGCGCCCACTCCGGGTTCCAGGTATAGCCGCCGCCCAGCACCACCACGTAGCTCACCGGCTGCTCGCCGCGCCAGGTGGGATAGCGATCTTCTATCGGTTTAAGCAGGCTGTCTGCCACGGGCTGCAGGCTCAGCAGCGCCAGCAGCAGCCAGCCGAGGCTCACGCACAGCTTCCCGGTACGTTGAAAGCGGCTGAACCATAACAGGGCGATCCCGATACCGATCAGCAACAGCAGGGCAGGAAGCGGCAGCAGCAGACCGCCGACGATCTTTTTTAGCGTGAAAAGCATGCCAGATGGTTCCTTTTTTAACCATATAACCAAAGTTATGTTCGGATCTTATAACAGATCGCTTCATTCTCGGCGCGGGTATGACAAAATAGCGGTTTTGTGTTGGCTTGTGGAGTCGCCCGTGCAGGATCGCAATTTCGATGACATTGCTGAAAAGTTTTCGCGCAATATTTACGGCACCACAAAAGGCCAGCTGCGCCAGGCAATCCTCTGGCAGGATCTGGAGCCGCTGCTGGCGCAGCTGGGGCCGGGACCGCTGAGGGTACTGGATGCCGGCGGCGGCGAAGGGCAAACGGCCATTAAAGTGGCGCAACTGGGCCATCACGTGACGCTGTGCGATCTCTCTGCTGAAATGGTGGCCCGCGCCCGCCAGGCTGCTGTCGATAAAGGTGTGATCGACAACATGCATTTTGTACAATGCGCGGCTCAGGATATTGCGCAGCACTTGGAAAGCCCGGTCGATCTGGTACTGTTTCATGCGGTGCTGGAGTGGGTGGCGGAGCCCCAGGCGGTGCTGCGTACCCTGTGGTCGACGCTGCGTCCTGGCGGCGGCTTGTCGTTGATGTTCTACAATGCTAACGGCCTGCTGATGCACAATATGGTTGCCGGTAATTTCGATTACGTACAACTGGGCATGCCAAAAAAGAAAAAACGCACGCTGTCGCCGGATTATCCGCGTGAGCCGCAGCAGGTTTATCACTGGCTGGAAGAGATTGGCTGGCAAATTGTCAGCAAAACCGGCGTGCGGGTGTTTCATGATTATCTGCGTGAAAAACGCCAACAGCATGACAGCTATGCGGCGCTGCTGGAGCTGGAGACGCGCTACTGTCGTCAGGAGCCGTACCTCAGCCTGGGCCGTTATATTCATGTCACCGCGCTTAAGAGCCAGGCTCATAGCCGCAGATGCAAGGATAAAGTATGAGTGAATTTTCCCAGACAGTCCCCGAACTGGTTGCCTGGGCCAGGAAAAATGATTTTTCTATCTCGCTGCCGGTCGACAGGCTCTCTTTCCTGCTGGCGATCGCCACCCTGAATGGCGAACGGCTGGAAGGAGAAATGAGCGAGGGAGAACTGGTGGATGCGTTCCGCCACGTGAGTGATGCGTTTGAGCAGACCAGCGAAACCATCAGCCAGCGCGCCAATAACGCCATCAACGATTTGGTGCGCCAGCGTCTGCTGAACCGCTTTACCAGCGAAATTACCGAAGGCAATGCAATCTATCGTCTGACGCCGTTGGGGATCGGGATCACCGATTATTATATCCGGCAGCGCGAATTTTCGACGCTGCGTCTCTCGATGCAGTTGTCGATCGTCGCCGGCGAGCTGAAGCGCGCGGCGGACGCGGCAGAAGAGGGCGGCGATGAGTTTCACTGGCATCGCAACGTTTTTGCCCCGCTGAAGTATTCGGTGGCGGAAATTTTCGACAGCATCGACCTGACGCAGCGCATCATGGATGAGCAGCAGCAGCTGGTGAAAGACGATATCGCGCAGCTGTTGAACAAAGACTGGCGCGCGGCGATTTCCAGCTGTGAACTGTTGCTGTCGGAAACTTCCGGTACCCTGCGTGAACTGCAGGATACGCTGGATGCGGCGGGAGATAAGCTGCAGGCGAATCTGCTGCGCATTCAGGATTCGACCATGGCGCGCGACGATCTCCATTTTGTCGACCGGCTGGTGTTCGATCTGCAAAGCAAGCTCGACCGCATCGTCAGCTGGGGCCAGCAGGCGATTGACCTGTGGATCGGCTATGACCGCCACGTGCACAAGTTTATCCGTACCGCTATCGATATGGATAAGAACCGCGTCTTCGCTCAGCGTCTGCGCCAGTCGGTACAGACCTATTTTGATGAGCCGTGGGCGCTGACTTACGCCAACGCCGACCGTCTGCTGGATATGCGCGACGAGGAGATGGCCCTGCGCGATGAAGAGGTCACCGGCGAGCTGCCTGCGGACCTTGAATTTGAAGAGTTTAACGAAATTCGCGAGCAGCTGGCGGCGCTGATCGAAGCGCAGCTGGCGGTCTATAAAGAGAAAGGAATACCGCTGGATCTCGGCCTGGTGGCGCGGGAGTTCCTGGCGCAATATCCGCGCGGGCGTCACTTTGACGTGGCGCGGATCGTCGTGGATCAGGCGGTACAGCTGGGCGTCGCCCAGGCAGATTTCACCGGACTGCCAGCCAAATGGCAGCCGATTAATGATTACGGAGCCAAGGTACAGGCGCATGTCATTGACAAATATTGAACAAGTGATGCCGGTTAAGCTGGCGCAGGCGTTGGCCAATCCGTTATTTCCGGCGCTGGACAGCGCCCTGCGCGCGGGCCGACATATCGGCCTCGACGAGCTGGATAATCACGCATTTTTGATGGATTTCCAGGATTATCTGGAAGAGTTTTATGCTCGCTATAACGTCGAGCTGATCCGCGCGCCGGAGGGCTTCTTCTACCTGCGCCCGCGTTCCACAACCCTGATTTCACGCTCGGTGCTGTCCGAACTGGATATGATGGTGGGCAAAATTCTTTGCTATCTCTATCTCAGCCCGGAGCGCCTGGCAAATGAAGGGATTTTCACCCAGCAGGAGCTGTATGACGAGCTGCTGACCCTGGCGGATGAATCCAGGCTGCTGAAGCTGGTCAACAACCGTTCCACCGGTTCGGATCTGGACCGCCAGAAGCTGCAGGAAAAAATGCGCGCGTCGCTTAACCGCCTGCGCCGTCTGGGGATGGTGTGGTTTATGGGCCATGACAGCAGCAAGTTCCGTATTACCGAATCGGTATTCCGCTTTGGCGCCGATGTGCGCGCCGGCGACGACCCACGCGAGGCGCAGCGCCGCCTGATCCGCGACGGGGAAGCGATGGCCCTGGAAAATCACCTGCAGCTCAATGATGAGAATGAAGAGAACCAGCCGGATAGCGGGGAGGAAGAGTAATGATTGAACGCGGTAAGTTTCGCTCGCTGACGCTGGTTAACTGGAACGGTTTCTTTGCCCGGACCTTTGATCTTGATGAACTGGTCACCACCCTCTCCGGGGGGAACGGCGCCGGTAAGTCGACGACCATGGCGGCCTTCGTCACGGCACTGATCCCCGATTTAACCCTGCTGCATTTCCGTAACACCACCGAAGCGGGGGCCACCAGCGGCTCACGCGATAAAGGCCTGCACGGGAAGCTGCGCGCCGGGGTCTGTTACTCCGTGCTCGACGTCATCAACTCGCGCCATCAGCGCGTGGTGGTCGGCGTGCGTCTGCAGCAGGTTGCCGGGCGCGATCGCAAAGTCGATATCAAGCCTTTCGCCATTCAGGGGCTGCCCACCGCTATCCTGCCGACCCAGCTGTTAACCGAAACGCTGAACGATCGCCAGGCGCGCGTGGTTAGTCTCAATGAGCTGAAAGACAAGCTCGAGGCGATGGAAGGGGTCCAGTTTAAGCAGTTCAACTCGATCACCGAGTATCACTCGCTGATGTTCGACCTGGGCGTGGTGGCGCGTCGTCTGCGTTCCGCTTCCGATCGAAGTAAATACTATCGCCTGATTGAGGCCTCGCTGTACGGCGGGATCTCCAGCACCATTACCCGCTCGCTGCGCGACTACCTGTTGCCGGAAAACAGCGGCGTGCGTAAGGCATTCCAGGATATGGAAGCGGCGCTGCGGGAAAACCGCATGACCCTCGAGGCGATCCGCGTCACCCAGTCCGATCGCGATCTGTTCAAACACCTGATCAGCGAAGCCACCAACTACGTGGCGGCGGACTATATGCGTCACGCCAACGAGCGGCGCATTCATCTTGATAAGGCGCTGGAGTATCGTCGCGATCTCTTTACCTCGCGTTCGCAGCTGGCGGCAGAGCAGTATAAGCACGTCGACATGGCGCGCGAGCTGCAGGAGCATAACGGCGCAGAAGGCGATCTGGAAGCGGATTACCAGGCCGCCAGCGACCACCTGAACCTGGTGCAGACCGCACTGCGTCAGCAGGAAAAAATCGAGCGCTACGAAGCGGATCTCGACGAGCTGCAGATCCGTCTGGAAGAGCAGAACGAAGTGGTGGCGGAAGCCATCGATCGCCAGGAAGAGAACGAAGCCCGCGCCGAGGCCGCCGAGCTGGAAGTGGATGAGCTGAAAAACCAGCTCGCCGACTATCAGCAGGCGCTCGACGTGCAGCAGACCCGCGCCATTCAGTATAACCAGGCGCTGCAGGCGCTGGAGCGCGCGAAGGCGCTGTGTCATCTGCCGGATCTGACGCCGGAGAGCGCCGACGAGTGGCTGGAAACCTTCCAGGCGAAAGAGCAGGAAGCGACGGAGAAAATGCTGTCGCTGGAACAGAAAATGAGCGTGGCGCAAACCGCGCACAGCCAGTTTGAACAGGCCTACCAGCTGGTGGCGGCGATTAACGGCCCGCTGGCGCGCAATGAAGCCTGGGACGTGGCGCGCGAATTGCTGCGCGACGGCGTGAACCAGCGTCACCAGGCCGAGCAGGCGCAGGGGCTGCGTAGCCGCCTCAACGAGCTGGAGCAGCGCCTGCGCGAGCAGCAGGACGCCGAGCGCCAGCTGGCTGAGTTCTGCAAACGCCAGGGCAAACGCTACGATATCGACGATCTGGAAACGCTGCATCAGGAGCTGGAAGCGCGCATCGCTTCGCTGGCCGACAGCGTTTCTAACGCGCAGGAACAGCGCATGACCCTGCGCCAGGAACTGGAGCAGCTGCAGTCGCGCACTCAGACGCTGATGCGCCGGGCGCCTGTCTGGCTGGCGGCGCAGAACAGCCTTAACCAGCTGTGCGAGCAGAGCGGCGAGCAGTTTGAGTCCGGCCAGGAGGTTACCGAATACCTGCAGCAGCTGCTGGAGCGCGAGCGCGAAGCTATCGTTGAACGTGACGAGGTCGGCGCCCGCAAGCGCGCCATCGACGAAGAAATTGAGCGTCTCAGCCAGCCGGGCGGTTCGGAAGATCCGCGCCTCAACGCGCTGGCGGAACGGTTCGGCGGCGTTCTGCTGTCCGAGATCTACGATGATGTCAGCCTTGACGATGCGCCGTACTTCTCCGCGCTGTACGGTCCGTCGCGCCATGCCATCGTGGTGCCGGATCTGTCGCAGGTTGCCGAGCAGCTTGAAGGACTGGAAGATTGTCCGGAAGATCTCTATCTGATCGAAGGCGATCCGCAGTCCTTTGACGATAGCGTATTCAGCGTGGATGAGCTGGAAAAAGCGGTGGTGGTGAAGATCGCCGACCGCCAGTGGCGTTATTCGCGCTTCCCGTCGCTGCCGCTGTTTGGCCGCGCCGCGCGTGAAAACCGCATTGAAACCCTGCATGCCGAGCGTGAATCGCTGTCCGAGCGTTTTGCGACCCTGTCGTTTGACGTGCAGAAAACTCAGCGTCTGCATCAGGCCTTTAGCCGCTTCATTGGCAGCCATCTGGCGGTGGCCTTTGAGGACGATCCGGAAGAAGAGATCCGCAAACTCAACAGCCGCCGCGGCGAGCTGGAGCGCGCGCTGAGCGCCCATGAAAGCGATAACCAACAGAACCGCGTGCAGTATGAGCAGGCGAAAGAGGGCGTGTCGGCGCTCAACCGCCTGCTGCCGCGCCTGAATCTGCTGGCGGATGATACGCTGGCCGACCGCGTGGACGAGATCCAGGAACGTCTGGACGAAGCGCAGGAGGCCGCGCGCTTTATTCAGCAGCACGGCAACCAGCTGGCGAAGCTGGAGCCGATTGTTTCGGTGCTGCAGAGCGATCCGGAGCAGTTTGAGCAGCTGAAAGAAGATTACGCCTATGCGCAGCGGACCCAGCGCGATGCGCGCCAGCAGGCTTTTGCCCTGGCGGAAGTCGTCCAGCGCCGGGCCCACTTCAGCTACTCCGATTCGGCGGAAATGCTCAGCGGCAACAGCGATCTCAACGAGAAACTGCGCCAGCGCCTGGAGCAGGCGGAAACCGAACGCAGCCGCGCGCGCGACGCGATGCGTGCCCATGCGGCGCAGCTTAGCCAGTACAATCAGGTGCTGGCCTCGCTGAAGAGCTCGTATGACACCAAGAAAGAGCTGCTCAACGATCTGTATAAAGAGCTGCAGGACATTGGCGTGCGCGCCGATGCCGGCGCGGAAGAGCGTGCCCGTGCGCGTCGCGATGAGCTGCACATGCAGCTGAGCAATAACCGCTCCCGTCGCAATCAGCTGGAGAAAGCGCTGACCTTCTGCGAAGCGGAAATGGACAACCTGACCCGCAAACTGCGCAAGCTGGAGCGCGATTACTGCGAAATGCGCGAGCAGGTAGTGACCGCCAAGGCGGGCTGGTGCGCGGTGATGCGCCTGGTGAAAGACAACGGCGTCGAGCGTCGTCTGCACCGCCGCGAGCTGGCCTATCTCTCCGCCGACGAGCTGCGCTCCATGTCGGATAAGGCGCTCGGTGCGCTGCGTCTGGCGGTCGCCGATAACGAACATCTGCGCGACGTGCTGCGTATCTCGGAAGATCCGAAGCGCCCGGAGCGCAAAATTCAGTTCTTCGTTGCCGTCTACCAGCATCTGCGCGAGCGTATCCGCCAGGATATTATCCGCACCGATGACCCGGTGGAAGCGATCGAGCAGATGGAGATTGAGCTCAGCCGCCTGACCGAAGAGCTGACAAACCGCGAACAGAAGCTGGCCATCAGCTCCCGCAGCGTGGCCAACATTATTCGCAAAACCATTCAGCGCGAGCAGAACCGTATCCGAATGCTCAACCAGGGATTGCAGAGCGTCTCCTTCGGCCAGGTCAACAGCGTGCGTCTGAACGTCAACGTGCGCGAGACCCACTCGACGCTGCTTGATGTGCTCTCCGAGCAGCATGAACAGCATCAGGATCTGTTCAACAGCAACCGCCTGACCTTCTCGGAAGCGCTGGCCAAGCTCTATCAGCGCCTGAATCCGCAGATCGACATGGGGCAGCGCACGCCGCAAACCATCGGCGAAGAGCTGCTCGACTACCGCAACTATCTGGAGATGGAAGTGGAAGTTAACCGCGGCTCCGACGGCTGGCTGCGCGCGGAGTCCGGCGCGCTGTCCACCGGGGAAGCGATCGGTACCGGGATGTCGATTCTGGTGATGGTCGTCCAGAGCTGGGAAGATGAATCCCGCCGCCTGCGCGGCAAGGATATCTCGCCTTGCCGTCTGCTGTTCCTCGATGAAGCGGCGCGTCTCGACGCCCGCTCCATCGCCACGCTGTTCGAGCTGTGCGAACGTCTGGAGATGCAGCTGATTATCGCGGCGCCGGAGAACATCAGTCCGGAGAAAGGCACCACCTATAAACTGGTGCGTAAGGTGTTCAATAATCACGAACACGTCCACGTGGTGGGGCTGCGCGGGTTTGCCGCGCCGCTGCCGGAAGCGCTGCCGGGAACAGCCGACGCCTCCTGAGGCTGCGGCTACATTCTGGCGGCTAAGTGGTGAAGAGGGCAACGTTACGTTGCCCTTTTTTTCTATCCAGCCCGGTATGCGAGGGTGGTATAATCTTTAAACTTCTTTACATTAGGTAAGGCAAAAGCCTTTTCGTCTTTATATACTGAAAAAAGAGCCCCAATTTTGTGGGCAGCAATGTGTGACAACAGGGGGCAAGGGATGTTGCTAAAGAAACGGTATGGTCGTCCATTGTCAGCGCTCAGCCTGAGCCTGGCACTGGCATTTGCTCCGCTGTTCAATGTCCAGGCCGAAGAGCCTGAAGTCGTACCCGGCGACAGTTCTGCGGCGCCCGCCGAGGTTTCCGCCGCGCTGGCGCAAAGCGATGGGCAATCGCCGGCGGTTGCGAAGCTGGCCGGTGAGCAGCCGCTGTCGATGGAGGCGGCGGCAAACAGCCGCGCCCAGATCGAGGCGCTGTTGCCGGCAGGGTACAAACCCGTCTTTATGAATCCGCTGGTGTCGCTGTACGCCGCCAGGGATATGAAACCGATGTGGGAAAACCGCGAGGCAGTGCAGGCGTTCCAGCAGCAGCTGGCGGAGATCGCCATCGCCGGTTTTCAGCCGCAGTTTACCACCTGGGTCAGCCTGCTGACCGATCCCGCCGTCAGCGGCATGGCGCGCGATGTGGTGCTGTCGGACGCCATGATGGGCTATCTGCACTTTATCAGCGGCATACCCACCCAGGGGACCCGCTGGTTGTACAGTTCAACGCCGTACAAGATGGCGACCCCGCCGCTGTCGGTGATTAACCAGTGGCAGCTGGCGCTGGACAATGGCTCCCTGCCGGCGTTTATCGCCGGCCTGGCGCCGCATCATCCGCAGTATGAAGCCATGCATCAGTCGCTGCTGGCGCTGGTGGCTGATTCTCGCCCATGGCCGCAGATGACCGGCAGCGGCTCGCTGCGCCCCGGCGAATGGAGCAATGATATCGGCGCCCTGCGCGAGATCCTCCAGCGTACCGGAATGCTGGACAATACCGCCAATATCGTTCTGCCCGGCGATGTGGTGAGCCCGTCGGCGAAGAAAAAGAGCAAACCTGCGGCGCGCGGCGTGTACGATCGCCAGCTGGTGGAGGGGGTTAAGCGCTTCCAGGCGATGCAGGGGCTGGGGGCGGATGGCGTCATCGGCCAGTCGACTCGCGACTGGCTCAACGTCTCTTCCGCGCAGCGCGCAGGGGTGCTGGCCCTGAACATTCAGCGTTTACGCTTACTGCCGGGCAAACTGTCCACCGGCATTATGGTCAATATTCCGGCGTTCTCGCTGGTCTATTATCAGGACGGCAGCCAGGTGCTGGCCTCGCGGGTAATTGTGGGGCGTCCGGATCGCAAAACGCCAATGATGAGCAGCGCGCTGAATAACGTGGTGGTCAATCCGCCATGGAACGTGCCGCCAACCCTGGCGCGCAAAGATATCCTGCCGAAGGTGCGTAACAATCCAGGCTATCTTGAGCAGCATGGCTACACCGTCATGCGCGGCTGGAACAGTAAAGAGACCATCGATCCTTATCGGGTCGACTGGTCGACCATCACCGAGAACAACTTACCGTTCCGTTTTCAGCAGGCGCCCGGAGCGCGTAACTCGCTCGGACGCTACAAGTTCAATATGCCGAGCTCAGATGCCATCTACCTGCACGATACGCCGAACCATAACCTGTTCCAGAAGGATGTTCGTGCGCTCAGCTCCGGCTGTGTGAGGGTGAATAAGGCTTCGGAACTGGCCAATATGCTGCTGCAGGATGCGGGCTGGAATGACACGCGTATTTCCGATGCCCTGAAGCAAGGGGACACGCGCTATGTCAATATTCGGCAAAATATACCGGTGAATTTATATTACTTAACGGCGTTTGTGGACGCTGATGGACGTACACAATATCGAACAGATATTTACAATTACGATATCACCGCGCGATCCAGCGCACAAATTCTGACGAAAGCTGAGCAATTAATCAGGTAAATGAAGTAGTTCAATGGATTTTGTTGTCCTAGCACTGGGTAAAAAAGGGCGCTGCTCCTCTGCAGCGCCCGATTTTCCTGGGGTGAGGCTGCCTTGACGTTGGCAATAATGCCCGGTAAGGTGCCTTTCGTGCGCCAGAAGTGCATATACATATCATTCCGCTCAATGCGTGACGCAGTCAGCGCGAACGCTCTCTTTTGCCGGGTAGCATCACGGCTGTGGCGAGCGATGGCGTGCTGAGGTTCAGCATCGCGCAAAGCGGAAAAAGTATATAACGATTCATTGACTGTAGACCTGATTATCATGGACAAATTTGACGCTAATCGCCGCAGATTGCTGGCGTTGGGTGGTGCTGCGCTGGGTGCTGCCGCCATTCTCCCTGCGCCGGCATTTGCCACCCTCTCGACCCCCCGTCCGCGTATTTTGACGCTGAATAACCTGCATACTGGTGAATCACTCAAGGCGGAGTTTTTCGATGGCAGAGGCTATATTCAGGATGAATTAGCAAGACTTAACCATTTTTTCCGTGATTACCGCGCGAATAAAATTAAGTCCATCGATCCAAATCTGTTCGATCATCTTTATCGGTTGCAGGGACTACTTGGCACCAACAAACCTGTCCAGCTTATCTCTGGCTATCGTTCCCTCGATACCAATGATGAGCTTCGCGCACGAAGCCGTGGTGTAGCAAAACACAGCTATCACACCAAGGGGCAGGCAATGGATTTCCATATTGAAGGTATTTCGTTAAGCAATATTCGCAAAGCGGCGTTATCTATGCGCGCAGGTGGTGTAGGATACTACCCACGTAGTAACTTTGTGCATATTGATACCGGTCCCGTAAGGCACTGGTAACGAAAGGAGCGTCATGAACTATCGTATTATTCCGGTTACCGCGTTCGCGCAGAACTGTTCTCTTATCTGGTGCGAACAAACCCGGCTGGCGGCGCTGGTCGATCCTGGCGGCGATGCTGAACGTATCAAAGCGGTGGTGGCGGAGGCTGGCGTCACGCTGATGCAGATCCTGCTGACGCATGGCCATCTCGATCACGTCGGCGCCGCTGCGGAACTGGCGCAGCATTATGGCGTACCGGTTATTGGTCCGGAAAAAGAAGATGAGTTCTGGCTGGAAGGATTACCGGCGCAAAGCCGGATGTTCGGCCTGGAGGATTGCCAGCCGCTGCGTCCGGATCGCTGGCTCAATGAAGGCGATGTGGTTAATGTGGGGAATGTGGCGCTGCGGGTACTGCACTGCCCGGGCCATACGCCGGGTCACGTGGTCTTCTTTGATGACGCTTCCCGACTGCTCATTTCCGGAGATGTGATTTTCAAAGGCGGGGTGGGGCGCAGTGATTTTCCACGCGGCGACCATGGACAGCTGATCGCGGCCATTAAGGATAAGCTGTTGCCGCTGGGCGATGACGTGACCTTTATTCCCGGCCATGGTCCGCTGTCGACGCTGGGTGAGGAACGCCGCAACAACCCGTTCCTGCAGGATGAGATGCCGGTCTGGTAACCGACCTGACGCGAACGTAAAAAAGGCCGCATTCGCGGCCTTTTTTATAGCGAATAATATCGCTTACAGCACGGCGACGATGGCTTCACACAGCGGCGCCATATTGTCAGGCGTCATGCCGGCCACGTTGATACGGCCGGACGCGACCGCATAGATGGCGAACTCTTCACGCAGACGCAGCACTTGCTCTTTAGTCAGGCCGCTGAACGAGAACATACCGTTCTGCTTGCTGATAAAGCTGAAGTCGCGGCTCGCGCCTTTCTCCTGCAGGGTGTTGACGAACAGCAGGCGCATACGCTGGATGCGCTGGCGCATATCGGTCAGCTCCTGCTCCCAGATTGCCCGCAGCGCATCGTTGCTCAGGATGGTCGCGACCACGGACGCGCCGTGCGCTGGCGGGTTGGAGTAGTTAGCGCGGATCACCGACTTCATCTGGCTGAACGCGCGGTCTACGGTCTCCTGATCGGCGGCGACCAGGGTGCAGGCGCCGACGCGCTCGTTGTACAGGCCAAAGTTTTTCGAGTAGGAGCTGGCGACCAGCAGCTCTTTATGCAGAGCAGCAAAGGTGCGCAACCCTTCAGCATCTTCTTCCAGACCGCGGGCGAAGCCCTGGTAGGCGAAATCGAACAGCGGCAGCCAGCCTTTCTCGACCGACAGCTGCGCCAGCGTCTGCCACTGTTCGAGCGTCGGATCGATACCGGTCGGGTTGTGGCAGCAGCCGTGGAACAGTACCACGTCGCCCGCCTGGGCTTCGTTCAGGCTGGCCAGCAGACCATCAAAGTCCAGCGCGTGGTTAGCCGCATCGTAGTAGGCATATTCACGTACTTCCAGCCCGGCGGAGGTAAACACACTCTTATGGTTTGGCCAGCTTGGATTGCTTACCCACACGCGTTTCACGTCGGTGTTTTTGGCGAGGAAGTCTGCGGCGACGCGCAGCGCACCGGTACCGCCCGGGGTCTGCGCGGTGCGGGCGCGTTTATCGGCGATAATCGCATTGCCTTTACCGAACAGCAGCTCTTGGGTGCAGCGACCAAATTCAGGAATACCATCGATGCCCAGATAGTTTTTAGTCGTTTCATTTTCCAGCAGGTACTGCTCTGCTTTTTTGACGCTGGTCAGAACGGGTGTTTTACCGGTTTCATCCTTGTAAACACCAATTCCGAGGTTAATCTTTTCAGGGCGGTCATCGGCACGAAACAGATCGGCCAGACCTAAAATCGGGTCGGCAGGGGCGGCGGTAATGTTCTCAAACATGACGAGGTTCCATTGTGATTACTGAAGGGAAATCCGCTATCAGGTTAACGGGAGAACAACGAATTGCCAACCGTTTGCGATAAAAAGCGCGAAGGTTTTCGAAAGATACGATCTTTGCCTCAGGAATAGAGAAAAGCAGGACCGAAGTCCTGCTCTGAAGGCATATCACGAAGGGGTGTACTGCAGATTAGAACTGGTAAACGATACCCACGGCCGCCTGGTCGTCGGTCGCTACGCCAGCTTCACGCGTATAAGCGTTGTCGTCCAGTTGGTTGAACTTGTACGCCGCATAAACGTTCATGTTCTTGTTGAAGTAGTACCAGGTACCCACTTCGACGTATTTAACCAGATCCGCATCGCCGCCGGAGAAGCCGCCGCGCGCCTGCAGGTCTTTGCCTTTGGTCTGTACGTAGCCGATGGACGGACGCAGGCCGAAGTCGAACTGATATTGTACAACGGCTTCGAAGTTCTGGGTTTTGCCAGCGAAGTAGTTACCCTGGTTTTCCGGGGTCATGTTGTAAGTCTGGGAGTACATGACGGCCGCGTAGACATTGTTGGCGTCATATTTTGCAGAGGTTGCCCAGGCTTCGGCTTTGTCGCCATTGCCGTCAGCTTTCTGGTCTACGCTGCGGTTGGAGCCGGAGTAGCCAGCAGACAGCGCGATGCCGTTGTCGAACGCGTAGGTCGCCGCGGTGCTGAAGCCGTCGCCATTCTGCTTGTGAATCGAACGGTCGTGGTCGTTTTTACCCTGGTACTGCAGCGCGAAGCTCAGGCCGTCAACCAGACCGAAGAAGTCAGAGTTACGGTAGGTTGCCACGCCGTTGGTACGGCCGGTCATGTAGTTGTCGGTGTAGTTCCAACCGTCGCCACCCCATTCAACCAGCATATCGGTTGCTGCTTCGACGTCGTAGATCGCGCCGTAGTTACGGCCGTAGTCGAATGAACCATACTCGCCCGCTTTCAGACCTGCGAACGCCAGACGGGTTTTCGTCGGCTGGGAACCTTCAACGTTGGAGGCGTCCATGTTGTATTCCCACTGACCGTATCCGGTCAGCTGATCGTTGATCTGGGTTTCGCCTTTCAGGCCGATACGGGCGTAGGTGGTATCGTCGCTGCTGGTCTTGCCATTGGTGGTCCAGACGTGCTCGCCGACCATTTTTCCGTAGAAGTCCAGTTTGTTGCCGTTTTTGTTATAGATTTCTGCAGCGTTAGCTGCACCGGCTACCAGCAGGGCAGGGATCACCACTGCCAGAATATTGCGCTTCATCATTATTTATTACCCTCATTAATATTTTTTATATGAACACGTGCCACTGCCGTCAATAAGTTCTGTCAATAAAAACTTACAGAACCATTGATGAGAGTTTGGTGTCTGAAGGCATCTTTCCATCCGCGACAACGTTTCGCTAGCCGGAAAATGCTACTAATATCTCATATGAGTAACAAAACGAAAAAACATGTAACTAAATGTGTATTTCTGGGAACTTTGTGAACTTAATCAAAATTCCGTTCCACATGGTGAGGTAAATCGCCTTTCCATATCTATCTATATGAATTATTTATGATTAATTTGGATAAGCGTAAATTTGCTCATTTTGTGTGTTGAATTCGTCTTCTTTTTATTCAGCCTTTGTCTTGGCAAGACGTGCGGCGCGTGGTTAAAAAATGAGCAAATTTATCAGAGGGTTTGCTCTGTTATGAACATAAAGTGCGATCTGCATCACCCGGATGCACCGAAACAGTGCGTAACATAAATGTGAATCCGAGGCCTTGATGTTTAAGTTTGTTGAATTTTGATAACAGTAATTGACATAAAAAAAGGCCAGCTTGCGCTGGCCTTTCAGGTTTATGTCAGAAAAATTTAGAATGTCGCGTTGCGCGGGGTCCGCGGGAACGGGATGACATCGCGGACGTTCTGCACGCCGGTCACGTAGGCGATCAGACGCTCGAAGCCCAGGCCAAAGCCGGAGTGTGGAACGGTGCCGTAGCGGCGCAGGTCGCGATACCACCAGTAGTCTTCTTTATTCAGACCCATCTCGGCCATACGCGCGTCGAGCACGTCGAGGCGCTCTTCACGTTGGGAACCGCCGATGATCTCGCCAATACCCGGCGCCAGGACGTCCATTGCCGCGACGGTTTTACCGTCTTCGTTAAGGCGCATGTAGAAGGCTTTAATATCTTTCGGATAGTTTTTCACTACCACCGGCGCTTTGAAGTGTTCTTCAGCCAGGTAACGTTCGTGCTCGGAGGAGAGATCCACGCCCCAGTAGACCGGGTTCTCGAACTGCTTGCCGCAGTTTTCCAGAATAGTGACGGCGTCGGTATAATCCACCTGCGCAAAATCAGCGGTGATAAAGCGCTGCAGACGGTCGATAGCGTCTTTATCAACGCGCTCGGCGAAGAACTGCATGTCGTCCGCGCGCTCTTCCAGTACCGCTTTAAAGACGTACTTGAGCATCGCTTCCGCCAGGCCGGCAACATCGTTCAGGTTAGCGAAGGCCACTTCCGGCTCCAGCATCCAGAACTCCGCCAGGTGGCGGCTGGTGTTGGAGTTTTCCGCACGGAAGGTCGGGCCGAAGGTGTAAATCTTCGACAGCGCGCAGGCATAGGTCTCGCCGTTCAGCTGGCCGGAAACGGTCAGGAACGACTCTTTACCGAAGAAGTCTTTGTCGAAATCGACTTTGCCCTGATCGTTACGCGGCAGATTTTCCAGATCCAGCGTCGACACGCGGAACATTTCGCCGGCGCCTTCGGTATCGGAGGCAGTAATCAGCGGGGTGGAGACCCAGAAGAAGCCCTGCTCATCAAAGAAGCGATGCAGCGCCTGCGCCAGGGTGTGACGCACGCGGGCAACCGCGCCGATCAGGTTGGTGCGCGGACGCAGGTGGGCCACCTCACGCAGATACTCGATGCTGTGGCGCTTGGCCGCCATCGGGTAGGTGTCCGGATCTTCCACCCAGCCGGTCACTTCCACGTTGGTCGCCTGGATCTCAAAGCTTTGACCCTGGCCCTGGGAAGCCACGACTTTACCGGTGACAATCACCGAGCAACCGGTGGTCAGACGCAGCACTTCCTGATTGTAATTGGGCAGAGAATTATTAATAACGGCCTGTACAGGATCAAAGCAGGAACCGTCATAGACGGCGAGGAATGAAAAGCCAGCTTTTGAATCTCGGCGGGTACGCACCCATCCGCGGACCGTGACTTCGCTGTCAACGGCAACGCGGCCCTGGAGTACGTCGGCTACAGGCACAACGCTCATAATAATCTCTCTATATAGTCCAATAAAAAAGTCTCTTCCCCCTACAGCGGGGGGATATCTATGTTACCTGTCATCTTCCATCAGACAAGTAGATTTCGCACAGGGAAGGGTGGATTTCGGAAATAAATACACCTCCGGGGCGTTCTTTGGCTCCCCATTTCGACTTTTACACGACTTACTCGATAATGACCGTCATTTCCTGCTTCGCATTTTGCATCGACACGATGGTCCGGAAAGACTTGATATTTCCCGAGGCAAAAAAGAGTTCACGGGTTAGCGCTTCGTATTCCGCCATATCACGGACGTTGATCACGAGCAGAAAATCGAAGTCGCCAGTGACATAGTAGACCTGCTGCACTTGCGGACAGGTTACGAAACGCTGTTTATCCTCCTCAAGCAGATCGAGACGTTCATTCTCAATGGTCACCTGCACCATAATGGTGATGGGTCTTCCCACTTTACTGGCGTCCACTAAGCTAACACTGCCTTTAATCACCCCTGCATCCTCAAGTGCAGCGATACGCCGATTGACTGCCGAAGGAGACAGGCTGATCCGATCGGCGATCTCCCGTTGCGACAAGCGATTATTACGCTGCAAGAGCGTAAGAATTTTTTTATCCCATGCGTCAAGTTTCATCATATATCTCGTCCTGCAAGCCTGTGATCAATCTCACTCATGCAACGTTGTTGCGAAAGAATGATAAAACAGAGTGAAAATTGCGGCGCGATGGGCAACTTTGCGCCAATTAACCGCCGGGCGCAGTGTACCATCACAGGCAGTGGGAAAGCGGCATATCGCGACAAAAAGCCTCTCACACTCCGACTTAACCAATTTAAAGCGACCGTCCTGTCTCAGGCCGCACGGATCCGTGCACCCGTCGTTTAGGCGGAATGGTCGCAAATAACGTTATCGTCGCAGGACGATATGAAAATAGAGGTGCCTGAATAGTGGACACAATTAAATTTCAACTTAACGCCCGGCGGCAGCCCTATGGCCAGGGAGCAGACTTGAGTCTGCTCAATGAAAGCGTGGGGAACGAAGTGCTGGCATTCCATCAAAAATTTCCTGATTACCGGGTCACGCCGCTGCGTAAGCTGGAATTTTTAAGCCAGCGGCTGGGGCTGGGATCGATCCATATAAAAGATGAAGCCCAGCGATTCGGTTTGAATGCGTTTAAAGGATTAGGCGGATCTTATGCGATGGGGAAATATCTCGCCGCTCTGCTTGAGCGAGATATTACTACGTTGAGCTTTGCCGAGCTTAATTCACCAGCGATTAAGGCGCGTATCAAGGACATCGTATTTGTGACTGCTACCGACGGTAACCATGGACGTGGCGTGGCGTGGGCGGCTGAGCAGCTTGGGCTGCGTGCGGTGGTGTATATGCCAAAGGGCTCCTCACCGGTACGCGCGCAGAATATTCGCCGGCATGGCGCCGAATGCACGATTACTGAACTGAACTACGACGACACAGTTCGGCTGGCGGCCAAAACCGCGCGCGAGCAGGGATGGGTATTACTCCAGGATACCGCCTGGCAGGGCTACGAGCAGATCCCCACATGGATCATGCAAGGCTATATGACCCTCGCTGTTGAAATCTGGCAGCAATTGGTAGAAAGCGGGGCGCCGATGCCGACGCATCTGTTTTTACAAGCCGGTGTCGGGTCGTTTGCCGGCAGCATCATGGGATATTTCATCGAAAAGATGCAGCAGCAGGCTCCCACCATCATCATCGTTGAGCCGCACAAGGCGAACTGCCTGTATCGCTCGGCAACCATTAATGACGGACTGCCGCACAGCGTCGGCGGGGATATGTCAACCCTGATGGCCGGGCTTGCCTGTGGTGAACCTAATATCACCAGCTGGCCAATGCTCCGCGACCATGCCACCTGTTTTATTTCCGCCGACGATTGTCTGGCTGCCAATGGCATGCGCCTGCTGGCCGCTCCGCGACCAGGTACTGACGAACCTTTTGTCTCCGGGGAATCCGGCGCTATCGGCACTGGCGTGCTTTACGCGCTGATGACTCAGCCGGAGTATCGCGAGCTTGCCGAATCTCTGCGCCTGAATGCCGATGCACAGGTTCTGTTAATCAGCACGGAAGGAGATACATCACCCGATGTCTATGAAGACATCGTCTGGTTTGGACGTAATGGTTGAGCGCTATCGACAATAACAAGGGGGCCATCTTACCTACCCTACGAGCCCTCGGTGTGACAAGCGTTCTGACTCATAACGAAAACATACGCGCTTTCGCGTCATGCACAGAGAGAACCTGACCGATGAATACTGAAAATATAATTATCAATAAAGGATGTTCCGATCCCGCAAAGTGGCATAGCGAAGATACCGTTTGGGTCCTTGGCCTTTTCGGTACCGCAATTGGCGCCGGGGTGCTGTTTCTGCCGATTAATGCCGGAATTGGCGGCTTCTGGCCGCTGCTGATTGTTTTTGTCCTCGCTTTTCCTATTACTTATCTGGCTCACCGCGGTCTGGCGAGATTCATTTACTCTTCCAATACGCCGGAAAGCAGTATTACCGATGTTATTGGCGAGCATTTTGGCGCGCTGGCGGGAAAAGTGTTTACCGTCATCTATTTCTTCGCCGTCTATACCATTTTGATTATGTATGCGGTGGCAATCACCAACACCGCGCAGAGCTTTATCACCCACCAGTTGGCAATGGCCGAGCCTCCCCGGTCGCTGGTGGCCATCGTTCTGATCCTCGGGCTGATGTTTATCGTCCGTTTTGGACAGCGTTTGATAATGCGGGTGATGAGCACCCTGGTTTATCCCTTTATTATCTCGCTTATTTTTATGGCACTTTTTCTGATTCCGCACTGGAACGGCGCAATTTTGCAAACCGCAAGCTTCAGCGCCACAGGCGATGGGCAGGGGATCATGTTATCCCTCTGGATGACCTTCCCGGTACTGGTGATGTCGTTTAACCACTATCCCATCATTTCGCCGATGGTGGTGCGCCAGAAGCAGCGTTACGGTCTGGCGCTCGCTGAGAGGAAATGCGCGCAGATCCAGCGCTACGGTATCCTGCTCATGACGGTGGTGGTGCTGTTTTTTGTTCTCAGCTGCGTGTTAAGCCTGTCGCCGCAGCAACTGGCGGAAGCCAAAGCCCAGAATCTGTCGATTTTGTCCTATCTGGCCAATCAGTACGATACACCGATTATTGCCTGGCTATCGCCGATTATCGCCTTTGTCGCTATTACTAAATCATTTCTTGGCCACTACATCGGCGCCTATGAATCGCTGCGCGACCTGATTCTGGAGGCCGCCGCCGCACGCGGGAAAAAACCTGGCATTCGCCTCGTCGACGCGGTCATCCTGGTGTTTATGGTGTTTACCTGCTGGTTCGCCGCGTACAAGAACCCCAGTATCCTCGGTATTATCGAATGCATCAGCGGTCCCACCGGGGCGGCAATTCTTCTGCTGTTGCCTATGTACGCCATTCATAAATTACCGGTGCTTGCCCCCTGGCGCGGTAAAGCGAGCAACGTTTTCGTCACCCTGATCGGGCTTATCACCGTCTCTGCCATTTTTTACGGCATGTTCCAATAACCACCATCACTAGCGAGATGTTTTATGAGTCATTTTCTGCAGATTAACGGCCAACGGCTTATCGATTCCCTGTATGCGCTTGGCGAATATGGTGCGCTGGAAGGCGGCGGCGTATGCCGCCTGGCAGCGACGGCCGAAGATAAAGCCGGCAGGGACTTTGTTGTAGCCCGCATGAAGGCCCTGGGCCTGAGTGTGTCTATTGATGCTATCGGTAATGTCACCGGTGTTTATCACGGCGAGGAGACGTTGCCGATGGTGATGATGGGGTCACATATCGATACCGTCGCTACCGGTGGGTTATACGATGGCAACTACGGCGTTATGGCCGGCCTTGAGGTGATTGCCACCCTCCAGGATGCCGGGATCCGCCCCCGACGACCGTTGGCGGTAACCTTCTTTACTAACGAGGAGGGGGTGCGATTTCAGCCCGATATGATGGGCAGCGTGGTGTTTGCCGGCGAGTATCCGTTGGCGCAGGCGCTCGCGGCAAAAGATCTCGACGGTATCACGCTCGATGAAGCGCTGCGTAACATTGGTTATAAGGGCGAACGTCAGCCGGGAGATATGGCGGTAGATAGCTACGTTGAGCTGCATATCGAACAGGGACCGATTCTTGATAAAGAGCAAATTGATATTGGTGTTGTTACCGGCGTACAGGGTATTTCGTGGCAGGAATTTACCCTGAGAGGCGTATCGAATCATGCGGGTACTACCCCAATGTCCATGAGACGCGATGCCGGGCTGGCGGCTGCGAAAATCGCTGTTTTTGCCCGTGAGCTGGCGCTAAGCCTTGGTGGTGATCAGGTAGCTACCGTTGGGCATTTCAGCGTGAAGCCTAATCTGATCAACGTCATTCCCAACCATGTCGTTATGTCAGTGGATCTTCGCAATACCGATAATGCGATCTTATGTCTGGCGGAGCAGCAACTGGCAGAATTTGTCGCAAAAACGTCGCAGGAAGAGGGCGTGGAGATAACCAGCCGCTCACTGGTGCGCTTTGAACCGGTCATTTTTGCCGATGAGATCGTCAATGCGGTGGAAGCCGAGGCGGAGCGTCAGGCGCTCAGTTACCGACGTTTGCCAAGCGGCGCTGGACACGATGCACAATTTATGGCGTCGGTATGTCCCGCCGGGATGATTTTTGTCCCCTGCGTTGATGGCATCAGTCACAACGTCAAAGAACACAGTGCGGCCAAAGACCTGATTGCTGGCGCCAATGTGCTGCTGCAGGTGGTTTTACAGCGCGCCCAGCGTATGGACTAATGTTTACAGGAGCAGAGAATGAATCAGCAACAGTTAAAGCAGCAGCTTATCGCCTGGCGTCACTATTTGCATGCCCATCCGGAAAGCGCCTTCGAAGAGCAGAATACTTCACGGTTTATTGCCGAAAAGCTCGAGGCCATGGGCATTGAGGTACACCGCGATATTGGCAAAACCGGGGTAGTGGGGAGATTGAAATGCGGCGACGGCAAGGGCGTTATCGCTATTCGTGCCGATATTGATGCCATTCAATTGACCGAACAGGGAGACCGGTCTTACCGCTCCATGACCGCCGATCGGATGCACGGCTGCGGGCATGATGGTCATACCTGCATTGCATTGGGCGCGGCGCAGTTGCTATTGCAGCGGCAGAATTTTAACGGCACGGTCATCTTTGTTTTTCAGCCTGCTGAGGAGCCTGGCTATGGCGCCAGAGCGATGATGGACGATGGCGTTATTGAACGCTTTGGCATTGAGGAAATCTACGGTCTGCATAATATGCCGGGTATGAAAGCTGGGACTATCGCCACGCGAGTCGGTGGCATTATGGCCAGTGAAGATAACTTTATTATTCGTATTCAAGGGCAGGGAGCGCATGCGGCGCGGCCGCATATGGCGAAAGATCCGCTGGTAATTGCGGCGGAAATCATCCTGGCTTTGCAGACAATTGTTTCGCGAAATGTTGATCCGAACGTGCCAGCGGTCATTTCCTGTACTGAACTGCACACCGATGGCATCCGCAATGCGATTCCGACGCATGTTGAAATCAAAGGGGATACGCGCAGCTTTGTACCGGAGGTGCAGATGCTGCTCGAAGAACGAATGCGTACCATTAGCGAAGCAATTTGCGCGATGCACGGTGCTAGGTGCCAGTTCAGCTATACCCATGAATTTGCGCCAACGGTGAACTGGCAGAAATGCGTTGATGTGGCGGTCACCGCTGCGATTAACGTGGTAGGGGCTGAGAAGGTGGACGGCAACGTCGCACAGATGATGATTTCGGAGGATTTTGGCGCTTTTCTGCAAAAAATCCCCGGCTGTTTCATCTTTTTAGGCAACGGCGATGGTTCAGATGCTCAGGGCAATACACCGTTGCATAATGCCTGCTACGACTTTAATGATGAGATATTGCTAACTGGCGCGGAGTATTTTGCCGAGGTCGTCAGAACCCGTCTGCCGCAGGAGTGATATTGATTGGCCCGATAGCAGAATGCCGTCGGGCCATGTTTTTTAGCTTGCCTTTTTAATCGGCGGCAGGTCGAACGCCTCGCGCAGGGCGCGGACGAAGGCCTTATCGTGGCAGATGGTTTTCCCCGGGCTGTCGGAGAGCTTCGCCACCGGCTTGCCGTTACATTCCACCAGCTTAATCACGATATTGAGCGGTTTAACCTGCGGCAGATCGCAGGTTAAACGGGTACCAATACCAAAGCTCAGCTTCACCCGCGAGGCGAAGTGGCGATACAGGTCGACGGCTTTCGCCAGGTCGAGATTATCGGAGAAGACCAGCACTTTGCTCAGCGGATCGATGCCCAGCTTCTGGTAATGGGCGATGGCTTTTTCACCCCATTCCACCGGGTCGCCGGAGTCGTGGCGCAAACCCTGATAGCGGGTGGCGAACTCCGGACCGAAATCGCGCAGGAACGCATCCATGGTGATGCAGTCGGTCAGCGCGATGCCCAGCTGGTCAGGATACTCTTCCAGCCAGGCGGCGAGGGCCGCCCGCTGGCTGCTGGCCAGGTTCGGGCTGATCTGCTGGTGGGCCTGGAACCACTCATGGGCCTGGGTACCCATCGGGGTTAAGTGCAGACGGCGCGCCAGATCGTAGTTGCTGGTGCCGACAAACCAGGGCTCCTGCTGCAGGCGTTGCACAATGGCTTCCTGTACATCGCGTGAAAAACGACGGCGGGTGCCGAAATCCATCAGGCGGAAGGCGCTCATATCGAGGTCAGCGGTCATGGTGGCGAAGTCGCCTAGCTTATGCTCCAGCGCGTTTAGCGCTTGTTCAACGCCCATCTCGGGTGAACGGTAGCGATGGACCAGCTCGCTTATCACCGCCAGCAGGGGGACTTCCCACATGATGGCTTCCCGCCACGGGCCGGTGAGGCGAATGTTCAGCTTGCCGTTGTCATTGGCGACCGTGACCTGGCGCGGGTCATAGCGAAAATCGCGCAGCCAGTCGAGGTAATCCTGGCGAAAAAAGGGAAGGGTGGACAGCCAGCGATATTCATCATCCCGCAGCCTCAGATCGCGCATGGACTCCACCTGCTCGCGGATCGCGTCGGCATAAATGCCGAGCAGGTCGTCTCCACGGCAGCGAAACTCCGCCGCCACATGTACATCGCCGTAGCGGTGGAAGACAGCCTGCTGCATGTGCAGCTTGTAGGCATCCGTATCAAGCAGCGAATGCAGTACAGGAGAAGTGAATTGTGTCATGGTGCGCAGTAGCATCCTCTCACTGGAGCGTTCCATCGAAACCAACGCGGAAAAAGGAGGCGGAGTATACCTTTATTACCCGGCTCTGTCCCGCGATGGCGAGCGATGGCGACGCTGACGGTCATTTGCGAGGCCTAGTTTAATATATTGAACATGGATCACACCACAAGCTTTGCGTCGGGTCGAGGGCAATTCGTGCCGCGAGTGTTAACAAAATGTAGCGATTTTCGTGTTTCACGTTGAAAAGATGAAGATTCTGCATAGCGCGATTGACACAACAGGAATAGACTGGGACGACACTTTACCGAAGATGCTAAAGGTTTTTTATGACACAACAGCCCCAAGCCAAATACCGCCACGACTATCGTGCGCCGGAGTATCTGATTAGCGATATCGATTTGACCTTTGACCTGGATGCCGCAAAAACCGTTGTTACGGCCGAGAGCAAGGTCTCCCGCCATGCGGCTGCGTCTGATGTGCCATTGCGCCTGGACGGCGAAGATCTGACCCTGATTGCTCTGCAGGTGAACGGCCAGCCGTGGAGCGACTATAAAGAAGAAAACAATCAGCTGGTGATCGGCGGCCTGCCGGAGCATTTCACCCTGACCATCGTCAATGAGATCAGCCCGGCGGCGAACACCGCGCTGGAAGGCCTGTATCAGTCAGGCGAAGCGCTGTGCACCCAGTGTGAAGCGGAAGGTTTCCGCCATATCACCTGGTACCTGGACCGTCCGGATGTGCTGGCGCGCTTTACCACCAAAATTATCGCCGATAAAGCCAAATATCCGTTCCTGCTCTCCAACGGCAACCGGATGGCGGAAGGGGAACTGGAGAACGGTCGTCACTGGGTACAGTGGCAGGATCCCTTCCCGAAGCCGTGCTACCTGTTTGCGCTGGTGGCCGGTGATTTCGACGTCCTGCGCGACACTTTTACCACCCGCTCCGGGCGTGAAGTGGCGCTGGAATTGTACGTCGACCGCGGTAACCTCGACCGCGCGCCGTGGGCGATGACCTCGCTGAAAAACTCCATGAAATGGGATGAGGAGCGCTTTGGCCTCGAGTACGACCTCGACATCTATATGATTGTCGCCGTCGACTTCTTCAATATGGGAGCGATGGAAAACAAAGGGCTGAACGTCTTTAACTCCAAATATGTCCTGGCCCGCACCGACACCGCCACCGATAAAGACTATCTCGATATCGAGCGGGTGATTGGCCATGAGTATTTCCATAACTGGACCGGCAACCGCGTCACCTGTCGCGACTGGTTCCAGCTCAGCCTGAAAGAGGGGCTGACCGTGTTCCGCGATCAGGAGTTCAGTTCCGACCTCGGCTCGCGGGCGGTGAACCGCATTAACAACGTGCGCACCATGCGCGGGCTGCAGTTTGCCGAAGACGCCAGCCCGATGGCGCACCCGATCCGCCCGGATATGGTTATCGAGATGAATAACTTCTATACCCTGACGGTCTATGAAAAGGGTGCCGAAGTGATCCGCATGCTGCACACGCTGCTGGGTGAAGAAAACTTCCAGAAAGGGATGCAGCTATATTTCGAACGTCATGACGGCAGCGCCGCCACCTGCGACGATTTCGTCCAGGCGATGGAAGATGCTTCTAACGTCGACCTGTCGCACTTCCGCCGCTGGTACAGCCAGTCCGGTACGCCGATTGTCACCGTCCACGACGACTATAACCCGGAAACCGAGCAGTATACGCTGACCATCAGCCAGCGCACGCCGCCGACCGCCGAGCAGGCTGAGAAACAGCCGCTGCATATTCCGTTTGCCATCGAGCTGTACGATAACGAAGGTAAGGTGATCCCCCTGCAGAAGGGCGGTCATCCGCTGCACCCGGTGCTTAATGTGACCCAGGCTGAGCAGACCTTCGTCTTTGATAATGTCTATTTCCAGCCGGTCCCGGCCCTGCTGTGCGAGTTTTCAGCACCGGTGAAACTGGAATACAAGTGGAGCGATCAGCAGCTGACCTTCCTGATGCGCCATGCGCGGAATGATTTCTCGCGCTGGGATGCGGCGCAGAGTCTGCTGGTGACCTACATCAAGCTGAACGTCAACCGTCATCAGCAGGGACAGCCGCTGTCGCTGCCGGTGCACGTGGCGGACGCCTTCCGCGCGATTCTGCTCGACGAGAAGATTGACCCGGCGCTGGCCGCCGAGATCTTAACCCTGCCGTCGGCCAACGAAATCGCCGAGATGTTCGCCATTATCGATCCTATCGCCATCGCCACCGTGCGCGAGGCGCTCACCCGCACCCTGGCGAACGAGCTGGCGGACGAATTCCTCGCGGTATATAACGCCAATAAGCTCGACAGCTACCGGGTGGAGCACGCCGATATCGGTAAGCGAACCCTGCGCAATACCTGCCTGCGCTATCTGGCGTTCGCAGAGCCGACGCTGGGCGATAAGCTGGTGGCGGCGCAGTATCACCAGGCGGATAACATGACCGACGCGCTGGCCGCGCTGTCGGCGGCGGTTGCCGCTGAGCTGCCGTGCCGCGATGCGCTGATGCAGGAGTATGACGACAAATGGCATCAGGACGGCCTGGTGATGGACAAGTGGTTTATCCTGCAGTCCACCAGTCCGGCGGCCAATGTGGTCGAAACGGTACGCGGTCTGCTGAACCATCGTTCGTTCAGCATGAGCAACCCGAACCGCGTGCGGTCGCTCATCGGCGCTTTCGCCAGCAGCAACCCGGCGGCGTTCCATGCTGAAGACGGCAGCGGCTACCAGTTCCTGGTGGAGATGCTGACCGAGCTTAACCAGCGCAACCCGCAGGTCGCATCGCGACTGATTGAGCCGTTGATTCGTCTGAAGCGTTATGATGAGAAACGCCAGGCGCTGATGCGCGCCGCGCTGGAGCAGCTGAAGGGGCTGAAGGATCTCTCAGGCGATCTGTACGAGAAAATCAGTAAGGCGCTGGCGTAACGGTGGCAAAATCCCCGGTTGCGCTCTCGCTTACCGGGGCTACAGCACTGTGCGATTTGGTAGCCCGGCCGAGCGAAGCGCGGGCCGGGGACGTTAGTTAGCCATGACTAAACAAACGCGGTGCGCTCTCGCTCTTGCCGCGTTTCATCACCCGATCCAGCACCTCTGCCTCCAGCTCGGCCAGCTTCGCCGAACCGGTGCGCCGCGGTCGCGGAATATCCACGTTCAAATCGAGACCGATCTTCTTCTCTTCAATCAACAGCACCCGGTCGGCCATCGCCACGGCTTCGCTGACGTCGTGGGTCACCAGCAGGACCGTAAAGCCATGCTCCTGCCACAGAGAGACGATCAGCTCCTGCATCTCCAGACGGGTGAGGGCGTCCAGCGCCCCCAGCGGCTCGTCCAGCAGCAGCAGGCGCGGGCGATGGATCAGCGCGCGGGCCAGCGCAACGCGCTGCTTCTGCCCGCCCGACAGCGCCGCCGGCCACTCCTGCGCGCGGCTCTCGAGTCCGACGCTGGCCAACGCCTGCAGGGCGGCGTCGCGCCAGGCGCCTTTTAACCCCAGCCCCACGTTATCAATCACCGTTTTCCACGGCAGCAGGCGCGCATCCTGAAACATCATCCGGGTGTCGTCCTGGATCGCCGCCAGCGGCGTCGCGCCTGCCAGCAGCTCGCCGGCATTCGGCTTTTCCAGGCCCGCCAGCAGGCGCAGCAGGGTGCTTTTGCCGCCGCCGCTGCGGCCCACCACCGCCACAAACTGGCCGCTGGGGATATGCAGATCCAGCTCGTTAAGAATGGTGTTGTCGCCATAGCGTTTCGTCACCCCGTTCAGCAGCAACGGGATACCTGGGTTCAGACGGGCAGTGTTCATGCGTTAGCCTCCTGAAGATGATACGCCGGGTTCCAGCGCAGCCAGAGCCGCTCCAGCAGCTGGGCGCTGACGTCGGCCAGTTTGCCAAGAATGGCGTAAAGAATGATGGCGACCACCACCACGTCGGTTTGCAGAAATTCACGCGCATTCATCGCCAGGTAGCCGATACCGGCGTTCGCCGAGATGGTTTCGGCGACAATAAGCGTCAGCCACATCAGACCGAGGGCAAAACGCACGCCGACCATAATCGAGGGCAGGGCGCCGGGTAAAATCACGTGACGGAAAAGAGCAAAGCCGGATAAACCATAGCTGCGCGCCATCTCCACCAGCCCACGGTCGATATTGCGGATCCCGTGCCAGGTATTGATATAGATCGGGAACAGGGTGCCCAGCGAGACGAGAAAGATCTTGGCGGTCTCATCGATGCCGAACCACAAGATCACCAGTGGGATCAGCGCCAGGTGCGGCACATTGCGCAGCATCTGGATCGACGTGTCCAGCAGGCGCTCGCCCCAGCGTGACAGACCGCTGATCAGGCCGAGCACCAGTCCAATGGAGCCGCCGATGGCGAAGCCGACCAGCGCCCGCCACGAGCTAATGGCCAGATGCTGCCACAGCTCACCGCTGGCCGAGAGCGTCCAGAACGCTTTCAAAACGCCCTCCGGCGAGGGCAGCACCCGCGTCGACAGCCAGCCGACGGACGACGCCAACTGCCAGACAATGACCGTTCCCACCGGCAGCAGCCAGGGGGCGAGGCGTAACAACAGGGGATGGGTTGATTTTGCCATCAGTGCCTCCTCAGCTCTGCGCCACTTTACGCGGGATAAACTCGTTAGCGACGGCTTCCCCCTGCAGACGCAGGTTGTGCGGCTGCGGAACAGACGGCACCGCGACGTCGAGCAGCGGGAACAGCAGCTCGCCGACCCGATACGCCTCTTCCAGATGCGGATAGCCGGAGAAGATAAAGCTATCGATACCCAGCGCGGCGTATTCATTGATCCGTTCGGCAACGGTAGCGGCATCGCCCACCAGCGCGGTCCCGGCGCCGCCGCGCGCTAAACCGACGCCAGCCCACAGGTTGGGGCTGATTTCCAGCTTATCGCGTCGACCATTGTGCAGCGCCGCCATCCGCTGCTGGCCGACGGAGTCGGTTCTGGCGAAGGCCGCCTGGGCGCGGGCGATAGTCTCATCATCCAGATGGGAGATAAGGCTGTCCGCCGCCTGCCAGGCTTCCTCATTGGTTTCCCGCACGATCACGTGCAAGCGGATGCCAAAACGCACCCGGCGACCGTGCCGGGCGGCTTTCTCCCGCACCTGAGCTATCTTCTCTGCCACCTGGGCCGGCGGTTCGCCCCAGGTAAGATAGAGATCCACCTGCTCAGCGGCCAGATCCTGCGCCACCTCAGACGATCCGCCGAAATAGAGCGGCGGACGCGGCTGCTGGAGCGGCGGGAACAGCAGTTTGGCGTCGCGAACGCGCTGATGCTTGCCGTTAAAGGTGACAGTCTCCCCCTCCATCAGCTTGCGCCAGATATGGGTAAATTCAGCCGAGGCCTCATAGCGCTCGGTGTGGTCGAGGAAGACACCGTCGCCTGCCAGCTCGGCGGGATCGCTGCCGGTGACCAGATTGAAGAGCGCCCGGCCGTTCGACAGTCGGTCCAGGGTCGCCGCCTGGCGCGCGGCCACCGTCGGCGACACCACGCTTGGCCTCAGGGCGACTAGGAATTTCAGCCGCTGCGTTACCGGGATCATCGAGGCCGCAACCAGCCAGGCATCTTCACATGAGCGCCCGGTCGGGATCAGTACGCCGGTGAATCCCAGCCGATCCGCCGTCTGCGCGATTTGCTGCAGATAGCCGTAATCGACCGGACGGGCTCCCTCTTCGGTACCCAGATAACGACCATCACCATGGGTCGGTAAAAACCAGAACATATTCAGACTCATGATTTCGCTCCTTGTGCGGCGGCGGGCTGCCAGATGCGGGCCCGGATATCAACTTTTTTCGGCACCAGCTTGTTCTCATAGAACAGGTCGGCCGTCTGCTGCTGGCGAGCGGCGGTTTCAGCGCTCACCGGGGTCACCGAGGTGGGGGGACGATGGTCCAGGTAGCTGGCGATCACCGCTTCCGGTAATCCCATCGTTTTTGCCAGCAGCGTAATGCTTTGCGCACGCTGGCTATGGGTCAGGGCATCGGCCTGGGTAAAGGTATCGAGTACGCCCTCAATAAAGGCGCCATTGCGTTCAGCGTAAGGGCGGGAAGCGAGATAGAAGGATCCCGTCTGTTTCAGGTCGGTTCCGTCGGTCAGTACCCGGGCGCCGCCCTGCAGCAGCGCGGCCGAGTAATACGGATCCCAGATCGCCCAGGCGTCGACATTGCCCTGCTGGAAGGCGGCGCGCGCATCGGCGGGGGCGAGATAGACCGGCTGAATGTCGCTAAACTTCAAACCTGCGAGCTGCAGGGCGCGCAGCAGCAGATTGTGGGAGCTGGAGCCTTTCTGAAAAGCGACCTTTTTCCCTTTTAGCTCAGCAACGTTATTAATCGGGCTGCCCTGCGCCACCAGAATCACTTCCGCTTTGGGCTTTGGCGGTTCCGAACCGATATACACCAGATCGGCGCCGGCCGCCTGCGCAAAGATAGGCGGAATGTCGCCAGTGCTGCCAATATCGATGCTGCCGACGTTCAGCGCCTCCAGCATCTGCGGACCGGCCGGAAATTCAATCCACGAAATATGGGTTTGCGGGTAGCGCTGCTCCAGCAGCTGATGGCTTTTCGCCAGCACCATACTGACGCTGCCTTTCTGATAGCCGATGCGCAGGGCGTCAGGCGCCGCCGGGGCGGCATGGCCCAGGGCGGAGAACAGCAGCAGCCCGCCGAGGGTCAGAGCGCGGAGAGGATTAAGCATGTTCCACCCCACGCAGAGACGTTAACGACGGGGCGCGGCTGCTGGGGCGATGCAGCGCCTGCCAGAAGGTCTCCAGGGCTTCATCGAGGCGCCGCTGCAGGTTCGGGGTAAACTGCGGCTTGTGCTGGTAATCGGTCACCTGGCTGTCGTCGGCGAAGACGCCATGGAGGATCTCCTGAGCCTTGAGGGCATTCAGCACCGGCTTCAGGGCGTAGTCCACCGCCAGCATGTGGGCGATGGTGCCGCCGGTGGCCAGCGGCAGCACGATTTTGCCCTCCAGCGCCCGCTCAGGAAGCAGGTCGAGCAGCGTTTTCAGGGCGCCGGAAAACGAGGCTTTGTACACCGGCGTGGCGATGATCAGTCCGTCAGCCCCGGCCAGCTGCTCATTGAGCGTCTGCAGCGCCGGGTTGTCAAAGCGAGCGTACAGGAGGTCTTCCGGGGCAAAGTTCTGCAGATGCCAGTGGCAGACTTCGATATCGGCGGCGGTGAGCGTCTCTCTGGCATATTCCAGCAGGGCGCTGGAACGGGAAGGGTAACGCGGGCTGCCCGCAAGCGTAATGACGCGCATCTCTCTCTCCTTATAACTAAATGTTTGCATTTATCTATAATTGATAACATTTGTAGTGAGTGTGACAGAGGGCCATTCTTTCCTTAAATGATTTATCCACCGTTAGATAGCCGAAAAGCGCATAACGGCGCGCGGGGAGGTAATCGTTTGCGCTGATGGGGGATTTTTTGTCGCAGGTCAATTCCCTTTCCGCAACAGATCGCACATAATACGCCCCCGGTTTGCACACCGGGAATCCAGGAGAGTTCATGTACTACCCCTTCGTTCGTAAAGCCCTTTTTCAGCTCGATCCTGAGCGCGCTCATGAAGTTACCTTTCAACAATTACGCCGTGTCACCGGGACGCCGCTGGAAATACTGGTTCGCCAGAAGGTGCCGGCCAGGCCTGTCACCTGCATGGGGCTGACCTTTAAAAACCCGCTGGGTCTGGCGGCCGGGCTGGATAAAAACGGGGAATGCATTGACGCGCTGGGCGCGATGGGTTTTGGATCCATTGAGATCGGCACCGTGACGCCGCGTCCGCAGCCGGGCAACGATAAGCCAAGGATCTTCCGTCTGGTGGATGCCGAGGGGTTGATCAACCGCATGGGCTTTAATAACCATGGCGTCGATAACCTGGTTGAGAACGTGAAGAAGGCGCATTTTGACGGCGTGCTGGGCATCAATATCGGCAAAAATAAAGACACGCCGGTTGAGCACGGGAAAGATGATTACCTGATTTGTATGGAAAAAGTCTATCCCTACGCCGGCTATATCGCCATTAATATCTCCTCGCCGAATACCCCGGGGCTGCGCACGCTGCAATACGGCGAAGCGCTCGATGATTTACTCTCCGGTATTAAAAATAAGCAGCTTGAGCTGCAGCAGAAGCATCAAAAATATGTTCCGGTCGCCGTGAAGATCGCGCCGGATCTTTTGCCTGAGGAATTGATCCAGGTTGCCGATAGCCTCGTGCGTCATAATATTGATGGCGTGATTGCCACCAATACCACCCTCGATCGTTCTCTGGTTCAGGGAATGAAACATTGCGATGAGACCGGCGGACTTAGCGGTCGTCCATTACAATTAAAAAGTACCGAAATTATCCGTATGCTCTCCGCTGAGCTCAATGGCCGCTTGCCTATCATTGGCGTGGGCGGTATTGATTCCGTGATTGCCGCGCGGGAAAAAATGGCCGCCGGAGCATCGCTGGTGCAGATCTATTCCGGATTTATTTTTAAAGGTCCGCCGCTGATTAAAGAAATTGTTACCCACATCTAATCTTTTCCTCCTCTGAATCCCACCCAGGGCTTTATTTCCGGCCCTGGTTGTTTTATATTCCCTCACTGTTGCTTATTTAAACATTTTAGACTTTTCTTAATTTTAGAAAATATTCTGCGGCAAGTCGCAACAACTTTGCAGAGGCGTATGAAAGGGGACAGGGGGAAAAATGCGGATTAAACCTGACGATAACTGGCGTTGGTATTACGATGAAGAGCACGACCGCATGATGCTCGATCTGGCCAATGGCATGTTATTTCGCTCGCGCTTCGCCCGGCGCATGCTGACCCCGGACGCTTTTGCCCCATCGGGATTCTGCGTCGATGACGCCGCGCTCTATTTCTCCTTTGAAGAAAAATGCCGCGATTTCGAGTTGTCGAAAGAGCAGCGGGCGGAATTAGTCCTCAACGCATTAACCGCGATCCGTTTTCTCAAACCGCAGATGCCGAAAAGCTGGCACTTCGTCGCCCATCCCCATCACTGGCAGCCGAGCGGCGGCGACGCGGCCTGCGTCTGGCTGAGCGATACCGGCGAGCAGGTCAATTTGCTGGTGGTGGAGCCGGGCGATAACGCCGCGCTTTGTCTGCTGGCCCAGCCGGGTCTCACGCTTGCCGGCCGCGTTATGCAGCTGGGCGATGTGATTAAAATCATGAACGACAGGCTGCAGCCGGCGCAGAGCGCGGTCAGCTACAGCCTGGGGCAGGCGGTTTAAGGCGCCAGGCGCAGGGCCGTTTTCGGCACGCAGCTGCAGGCGAGAATGGTGCCATCTCCGGCGACCGCATTTTTCTTTAACGGATTCACTTCCCCCTCTTCAAGACGGATGCGGCAGCTGCCGCAGATCCCCGCCCGACACGAGTAGGGTACGCGAATGCCCTGTTGCTCCAGTTGTTCCAGCAGCACCTGCTGGTTATTGCCGGTAAATTGTTGACCCTGCCATTCAATGGCAACCGTGGCCTGCTGCTGCGCCTCGGGAGCCGGGGTATCGTCGCTTTCGCCGGCGCCGTAGGCTTTCGCCGGGCCGCGGGCGAGGATTTCCACTTCATCCCCCACCCGGATCACGCCGCTGTTACGGGCAATCAGGTTCTGACCAAAGTCGACATCGCCATTATCCTGCGCGGTGCGGAAGCGCTTTAAGGTTTCCAGCGGCTCTCCGCTGGGATGCTTCTGCCCGCGCTCCGGACTGACGGTGGTAAAAATGCAGCGGCTGCACGGCTTGGCGACGTCAAATACCACCTCGCCGACGCGGATCACTTTCCAGCTGTCTTCATCCCAGGCCGCCGCGCCGGTGACCACGAGATTAGGCCGAAACTGTTCTATGCTTACGCTTGCCGGGCAGCGCTGCTGCAGGTCGCGCAGCGAGGCCTCGTTAGCCAGCAGGTAAGGGTAGCCGTCGGCGAAGGAGAGCGGTATCGCATCGTGGCGCTTCACCCGGCGGGTTAACTGTGGCCCCAGCCAGCGCAGCTGGACATCGCGATTGAAAAAGCCGCTGAGCCACTGATTAACGGCGGCGGGCGCGATAAGGGCGGTAAAATGGTTGCCCCAGACTTCTGTCGGCTCGGCCTGAGGGGCGAAATCGTTAAAACGCACCACGGCGCTGCTGCCGTCCGGTGCGGTCAGGTGAAGGCCATCATGCAGCGGCGCCGGAATAAATTTCACCATTTGCGGAAACTGACGGGCGGTAATAAAGGTGCCGTCGGTTTCGGTGACCATAAACAGGCGATCGAAGGCCAGGCCGCTGATATCGGCAAAGGCGTGGGTCAGGCCCATGCCGCGCATGGATTTAACGGGATGAATAAAAAGACGCGAGAGCGTTACCATACGCTGCCTCCGGGTTCCAAAAATAAGCCTATAACTTTATGACATAGGGCACATATTGGCTATAATGCGCACCAATTTTCTTTAAGTAAAAGTGACGATATGAATTCTCTGTTTGCCAGTACGGCTCGTGGGCTGGAAGAGCTGTTAAAAACTGAACTGGAAGGGCTTGGCGCGACGGACTGCCAGGTAGTCCAGGGCGGGGTCCATTTTCAGGGGGATACGCGCCTGCTGTATCAAAGCCTGATGTGGAGCCGGCTGGCTTCGCGCATCATGCTGCCGCTGGGCGAGTGTCGCGTATACAGCGATCTGGATCTGTACCTCGGCGTACAGGCCATTCCGTGGACGGAGATGTTCAACCCTGGCGCCACCTTCGCGGTGCATTTTAGCGGTCTCAATGAGGAGATCCGCAACAGCCAGTACGGTGCGCTGAAGGTCAAAGACGCCATTGTCGACAGCTTCACCCGTAAGAACCTGCCGCGCCCGAACGTCGATCGTGAGTCGCCCGATCTGCGGATCAACGTCTGGCTGAACAAAGAGACGGCGCACATCTCGCTGGATCTGAGCGGCGAAGGCCTGCACCTGCGCGGCTACCGCGATGGCACCGGTATGGCGCCGATCAAAGAAAACCTCGCGGCGGCGATCGTGATGCGTTCCGGCTGGGTGCCGGGCACACCGCTGCTCGATCCGATGTGCGGCTCCGGTACCCTGCTGATTGAGGCGGCGATGCTGGCGACCGACCGCGCGCCGGGCCTGCACCGCGGCCACTGGGGCTTTGGCGGCTGGGCGCAGCACGACGACGCCATCTGGAAAGAAGTGAAAGCGGAAGCGCAAACGCGCGCCCGTCAGGGGCTGGCGGCATATGGGTCACGCTTCTATGGCTCCGATGTCGACGAACGCGTCATTGACCGCGCCCGTCGCAACGCCCGTCGGGCCGGCATCGGCGAGCTGATCGATTTTGAAGTCAAAGACGTCGCCCAGCTGAATAATCCGCTACCGAAAGGCCCGTACGGCACCGTGATCAGCAACCCGCCGTACGGCGAGCGTCTGGAAAGCGAGCCGGCGCTGATCGCCCTGCACAGCCTGCTGGGCCGGATCATGAAAAGTCAGTTTGGCGGCTGGAACCTGTCGGTGTTCAGCGCCTCGCCGGAGCTGTTAAGCTGCCTGCAGCTGCGCGCCGACAAACAGTTTAAAGCCAAGAACGGCCCGCTGGACTGCGTACAGAAGAATTATCACCTGGCGGAGAGCGAAGGCGGCAAGCCGGCGATGCTGGCGGAAGATTTTGCTAACCGTCTGCGTAAGAACCTGAAGAAGTTTGAAAAATGGGCCCGTCAGGAAGGCATTGAATGCTATCGCCTGTACGATGCTGACCTGCCGGAATACAACGTGGCCATCGACCGCTACGCCGACTGGGTGGTGGTCCAGGAATATGCCCCGCCGAAAACCGTCGATGCGCACAAAGCGCGCCAGCGCCTGTTCGATATTATCGCCGCGACCATCGCCGTACTGGACATGGCGCCTAACAAGCTGGTGCTGAAGACCCGCGAGCGGCAGAAGGGGAAAAACCAGTACCAGAAGATGGCGGAGAAGGGCGACTTTATCGAGGTGCAGGAGTACAACGCGCGCCTGTGGGTCAACCTCACCGACTACCTGGATACCGGTCTGTTCCTCGACCACCGTATCGCCCGTCGCATGCTCGGCCAGATGAGCAAAGGCAAGGACTTCCTGAATCTGTTCTCCTATACCGGCAGCGCCAGCGTCCACGCCGGTCTCGGCGGCGCGCGCTCCACCACCACGGTGGATATGTCGCGCACCTACCTGGAGTGGGCGGAACGCAACCTGCGTCTCAATGGCCTGACCGGCCGCGCGCATCGCCTGATGCAGGCGGACGTGCTGGGCTGGCTGCGGGAGAGCACCGAGCAGTTCGATCTGATCTTTATCGATCCGCCGACCTTCTCCAACTCCAAACGAATGGAAGATGCTTTCGACGTCCAGCGCGATCACATTCGCCTGATGACCGATCTGAAACGTCTGCTGCGTAAAGGCGGCACCATTATGTTCTCGAATAACAAACGCGGTTTCCGTATGGATCATGACGGGCTGGCGGCGCTTGGCCTGAAGGCGCAAGAAATTTCGCAAAAAACGCTGTCGCAGGATTTTGCCCGCAACCGTCAGATCCACAACTGCTGGCTGATTACCGCAGCCTGAAAGGAATAAAGAATGTCACTGATTAGTATGCACGGCGCCTGGCTTTCCTTCAGCGATGCGCCGCTGCTGGATAATGCCGAGCTGCATATCGAAGATAACGAACGCGTCTGCCTCGTCGGACGCAACGGCGCCGGTAAATCGACCCTGATGAAGATCCTCAACCGCGAGCAGGGGCTGGATGACGGGCGCATTATTTATGAACAGGATCTGATTGTGGCGCGTCTGCAGCAGGATCCGCCGCGCAATGTCGCCGGTACGGTGTACGATTTTGTCGCGGAAGGCATCGCCGAGCAGGCGGCCTACCTGAAGGCCTATCATGACGTGTCGCATCAGGTCATGACCGATCCGAGTGACAAAAATTTAAATGAACTGGCGCGCCTGCAGGAGCAGCTCGATAACCTGGGGCTGTGGCAGCTGGACAGCCGCATTAACGAAGTGATTGAGCAGCTTGGTCTCGACGCCAACGCGCAGCTGGCATCCCTGTCCGGCGGCTGGCTGCGTAAAGCGGCGCTGGGCCGCGCGCTGGTCAGCGGGCCGCGCGTGCTGCTGCTCGATGAACCCACCAACCACCTGGATATCGAAACCATCGACTGGCTGGAAGGGTTCCTCAAAACCTTTAAAGGCACCATTATCTTTATTTCGCACGACCGCTCCTTTATCCGCAATATGGCGACGCGCATCGTCGACCTCGATCGCGGCAAGCTGGTGACCTACCCGGGCGATTACGATCAGTATCTGCTGGATAAAGAGGAAGCCCTGCGGGTTGAAGAGCTGCAGAATGCGGAATTCGACCGCAAGCTGGCCCAGGAAGAGGTATGGATCCGCCAGGGGATCAAAGCGCGCCGCACGCGTAACGAAGGCCGCGTTCGCGCCCTGAAGGCGATGCGTCGCGAGCGCGGGGAGCGCCGGGAAGTGATGGGCAGCGCCAGAATGCAGGTTGAAGAGGCTTCGCGCTCCGGCAAAATCGTGTTCGAAATGGAGAACGTCAACTACCAGGTTGATGGCAAAGTGCTGGTGAAAGATTTCTCCGCGCAGATCCAGCGCGGCGACAAGATTGCCCTGATTGGCCCCAACGGCTGCGGGAAAACCACGCTGCTGAAGCTGATGCTTGGCCAGCTGCAGGCCGACAGCGGGCGGATCCACGTCGGCACTAAACTGGAAGTCGCCTACTTCGACCAGCACCGCGCAGAGCTGGATCCGGATCGGACGGTGATGGATAACCTCGCGGAAGGTAAGCAAGAGGTGATGGTTAACGGTAAGCCGCGCCATGTGCTGGGCTACCTGCAGGACTTCCTGTTCCATCCAAAACGGGCGATGACCCCGGTGCGTGCGCTCTCCGGCGGGGAACGTAACCGCCTGCTGCTGGCGCGTCTGTTCCTGAAACCCAGCAACTTATTGATTCTCGATGAACCGACAAACGACCTGGATGTCGAAACGCTGGAGCTGCTGGAAGAGCTGATCGATGGCTATCAGGGCACCGTGATGCTGGTAAGCCACGATCGTCAGTTCGTGGATAACACCGTAACCGAATGCTGGATCTTCGAAGGCGGCGGTCGCATCGGCCAGTACATCGGCGGCTATCACGATGCCCGCGGCCAGCAGGCCCAGTCGTTGGCGCAGAAGCAGCCGGCAGCGAAAAAAACGATGGAAGTCGCTCAGCCAAAAGCAGAAACTGTCAAACGCGGTGGGAACAAACTAAGCTATAACCTGCAGCGCGAGCTGGAACAGCTGCCGCAGAAGCTGGAAGCTCTCGAGGCCGAACTGCAGACGCTGCAGGAACAGGTTGCCGATCCCGACTTCTTTGGACAACCGCACGATCGCACGCAGCAGGTGCTGGCAAAGCTGGCCGAAGCGGAACAGGCGCTGGAAGCAGCCTTTGAACGCTGGGAATATCTCGAAGGATTAAAGAACGGCGCCTGAGCCGAGGAGTTGTCATGTGCGATCATCATCATGCTGCGCGACATATTTTATGTCCCCAATGTGATTTGCTGGTGGCTTTGCCGCAGCTGGAGCATCGCCAGAAAGCCGCTTGCCCGCGCTGCGGTACAACGTTAACCACCACGTGGGACGCGCCTCGCCAGCGTCCCACGGCTTACGCGTTGGTCGCGCTGTTTATGCTGCTGTTGGCCAACCTGTTTCCATTTATCTACATGAAAGTGGGCGGGATCAGCAGCGAAATAGAGCTGTTGGAAATTCCCAATGTGTTATTTACCGAGGATTACGCCAGCCTCGGCACCTTCTTTTTACTCTTTGTGCAACTGGTACCGGCCTTTTGCCTGGTCACCATTCTGCTGTTGGTCAATCGGGTCAGGATGCCCGCTGGCCTGAAAGCGTTTCTGGCGCGAATTCTGTTTCACCTGAAGACGTGGGGCATGGCGGAGATCTTTCTTGCCGGCGTGCTGGTGAGCTTCGTTAAGCTGATGGCCTATGGCGATATCGGTATCGGTCTGAGCTTTGTTCCGTGGTGCATGTTTTGTCTGCTGCAGTTACGCACTTTCCAGTGCGTCGACCGCCGCTGGCTGTGGGATGATATTGCCCCCATGCCAGCCATTAGCCAACCGCTGAAGGTCGGAGTGGCCGGCATCCGCCAGGGGCTGCGCTCCTGCGCCTGCTGCACGGCGGTGTTACCCGTCGACCAGACGGTCTGCCCGCGCTGTCATAGTAAAGGAACGGCGCGGCGTAAAAACAGCCTGCAGTGGACGCTGGCCCTGCTGGTGACCTCATTTATCCTCTATCTCCCCGCCAATATTATGCCGATCATGATCACCGATCTGCTGGGCGATAAAATGCCGTCAACCATCATGGCCGGGGTAATTTTACTGTGGAGCGAGGGGTCTTATCCGGTGGCGCTGGTGATTTTTATCGCCAGTATTATGGTGCCGACGCTAAAGATGATCGCTATCGCCTGGCTGTGCTGGAATGCCAATGGCAACGGTGCGCACGATTCGGAACGCATGCATCTGATCTATGAAGTGGTGGAATTTGTTGGCCGCTGGTCAATGATTGATGTTTTTGTCATCGCCGTACTCTCTGCGCTGGTGCGCATGGGAGGGTTGATGAATATCTATCCCGCCATCGGCGCGGTTATGTTTGCGCTGGTGGTGGTGATGACCATGTTTTCAGCCATGACGTTTGATCCCCGTTTACTGTGGGATCGTGAGCCAGATTCAAGCCATGAGGAAAGACAACAACATGGAAAATAAGAGCGGAGAAGCGAAAGTGCAGAAGGTGAAGAACTGGTCACCGGTGTGGATCTTCCCTATCGTCACTGCGCTGATCGGGGCGTGGATCCTGTTTTATCATTACAGCCATCAGGGACCTGAGGTCACGCTGATCACCACGAATGCGGAGGGGATTGAAGGGGGAAAAACCCGTATCAAGAGCCGTAGCGTGGACGTTGGGGTGGTGGAGAGCGCCACGCTGACCGACGATTTAACCCACGTGGAAATCAAAGCCCGCCTCAATTCCGGGATGCAGAAATTACTGCACAACGATTCCGTCTTCTGGGTGGTGAAACCGCAGGTAGGGCGCGAGGGGATCAGTGGCCTGGGAACATTATTGTCCGGGGCCTATATTGAACTGCAGCCGGGGTCGAAAGGTACGGTGCCGGAGCAGTATCCGCTGCTTGATTCTCCGCCGCTGGCCTCGCCGGACGCCAAGGGGATCCGTATTCTACTGGAGAGCAGCAAGGCGGGCCAGCTGTCGCCAGGCGATCCGGTGCTGTTCCGCGGCTATCGCGTGGGGTCGGTGGAAACCAGCACCTTCGACACCCAGAAACGTCGTATCACTTATCAGTTGTTCATCAATGCGCCCAATGACCGCCTGGTGACCACCAATGTCCGCTTCTGGAAGGACAGTGGGATCGCTGTCGATTTGACCTCGGCGGGAATGCGCGTCGAGATGGGCTCGCTGTCAACGCTGTTTGGCGGCGGCGTGAGCTTCGATATTCCGGAAGGACTGGATCTCGGCGAGCCGGTGGCGAATAAAACGGAATACCATCTGTTTGACGATCAGAAGAGCATCCAGGATTCGGTCTTTACCGAACATATTGACTATGTGATGTTCTTCAAAGACTCAGTTCGCGGCCTGCAGCCCGGCGCGCCGGTGGAGTTCCGCGGCATCCGTCTGGGAACCGTCGGCAAAGTGCCATTCTTCATCCCCGGTCTGAAGCAGCGTTTGAACGACGACTATCGCATTCCGGTGGAAGTGCGGGTTGAACCGCAACGTCTGATTAACCAGCTGGGCGGCGATCCGAATATTCGCGCCCACATTGACGATCTGATCAACCGCGGACTGCGCGGCTCGCTGAAAACCGGCAATCTGGTGACCGGCGCGCTGTATATCGATCTCGACTTCTATCCGAAGGCGCCGCCGCGCGGGAAAATGCAGGAGTTTAACGGCTATCCGATTATCCCGACCATCAGCGGTGGTCTGGCGCAGATCCAGCAGCGTCTGATGGATGCGCTGGATAAGATTAATAACCTGCCGCTCAATCCGTTGCTGGAGCAGGCGACGAGCACCCTGGCGCAGAGCGAGAAGACCATGCAGCACGTGCAGACCACGCTGGATAGTCTGAATAAGATCACCTCCAGCCAGTCGATGCAGCAGTTGCCTGCCGATATGCAGACGACGCTGCGCGAGCTGAACCGCAGCATGCAGGGCTTCCAGCCGGGCTCCGCGGCCTACAATAAGATGGTGGCCGATATGCAGCGTCTGGATCAGGTGCTGCGCGAGCTGCAGCCGGTCCTGAAAACGCTCAATGATAAGAGCAATGCGCTGGTATTTGAGGCGAAGGATAAAAAAGACCCACAGCCGAAGGGAGCGAAATAATGAAAAAATGGTTACTCGCGGCAACCGTATGCGTGCTGACGGCATGCAGTAGCGGCGGCGAAAGCAAAACGTATTACCAGCTGCCGGTGGCGCAGGGCGGCGCACAGCGCGCCGCCAGCCAGGGGGCACGTCTGCTGTGGGTTGAGCAGGTCAGCATCCCGGATTATCTGGCGGGTAACGGGGTGGTCTACCAGACCACCGACGTACAGTATGTGATCGCCAATAATAATCTGTGGGCCAGCCCGCTGGACCAGCAGCTGCGCACTACGCTGGTGGCGAACCTGAGCCAACAGCTGCCGGGCTGGGTAGTGTCATCCCAGCCGCTGGGTAGCGAACAGGATACGCTCAACGTCGCGGTCAACGGCTTTCACGGACGCTACGACGGGCGGGTTATCGTCAGCGGTGAGTGGCTGCTGAAGCATCAGGGGCAGCTGATCAAGCGCCCGTTTAACATCGTGCTTAAGCAGGATCAGGATGGATATGATGCGATGGTCAAGACCCTGGCGCAGGCGTGGAGCCAGGAGGCGGCAGCCATTGCCAGCGAGCTTAACCGTCTGCCATAAGTAAAATTCATCACGCTGATCTGCCGCGCGGTTCATCTGAGCCGCGCGGCTTTTTTTTGTCAGGTCAGTTCGTTACCGGCCGGTGTGCCAGGTGAACAAAAAATGAACTCTTATATAGGTCACAAATATGACAATGGCGTGAATTTTGCGCATTGACGTCGCCTTCATTTCGCGGTATTCGTAACCCGTGGCTGCACAATTTGCGACCACTGTTTTCTTTTCCACCAGATCAAAGAATGAGGGAAACGAGGCATGAAGAGACAAAAACGAGATCGCCTGGAACGGGCACATCAACGCGGATATCAGGCGGGTATCGCAGGAAGATCGAAAGAAATGTGTCCATACCAGAGCTTGAATCAACGCTCATGGTGGCTGGGAGGCTGGCGAGAAGCCATGGAGGACAGGGTACTAACGGCCTGACACTGTCTCTTTAAAAAAGAAGCCTCCGCATAGCGGGGGCTTCGCCTTTTAATCGCTGCTGAACGTTATCAGAAAGCGGAAGTATCCTGGAACAGACCCACTTTCAGATCGCTTGCGGTGTAGATCAGACGATCGTCAACCAGCACTTCTCCATCCGCAAGGCCCATAATCAGACGACGGTTAACGATGCGCTTGAAGTGGATGCGGTAGGTCACTTTTTTCGCGGTCGGCAGAACCTGGCCCGTGAATTTCACTTCGCCAACGCCCAGCGCACGGCCTTTGCCTTCGCCGCCGAGCCAGCCGAGATAGAAACCTACCAGCTGCCACATGGCATCCAGGCCCAGGCAGCCCGGCATCACCGGATCGCCGATAAAGTGGCAACCGAAGAACCACAGGTCCGGGTTGATGTCGAGTTCGGCCTCAACATAACCTTTGTCGTAGTTACCACCGGTTTCGGTCATTTTGATGACGCGGTCCATCATCAGCATGTTTGGCGCCGGCAACTGCGGGCCTTTCGCGCCGAACAGTTCACCACGACCAGAGGCAAGAAGATCTTCTTTTGTATAGGATTCGCGTTTATCTACCATGTTTTCAGTAAGCCTTATTTTAAGTTCGGGACGCAGGATAGCTAACACGTGTAAGCTGAACAAGTCCGATCAGTTAGAACTTGTCCCACCTAACCAGCGTAGCGGCCACGGAAAACGATGGCGAGTCTCCTGCTGGGTCGCCTGCGCTATCCGCTCCTGAATGGTTTGTCGCAGCGTCTGTCCTTCACCGTCCCACATCAGCTGGGTCAACATCGGCAGCGCTTCGGTAATATCGTCTATTGCCCAGATAGCAAACTGATTGTCGGCAACGGCCTGACGCAGCTCGTGGGTCAGACTAAGGTGGCGAACGTTGGCGGCAGGGATAATCACGCCCTGTTTTCCGGTGAGGCCGCGCTGCTGACAGATTGTGAAGAAACCTTCAATTTTTTCATTCAGTCCGCCGACCGGCTGCACACGACCAAACTGGTCGACGGAGCCGGTGATCGCGATGCTCTGATTAATCGGCACGTTGGCCAGCGCGCTGATTAAGGCGCAGAGTTCCGCCATGGAGGCGCTGTCGCCATCCACTTCACTGTAGGACTGTTCAAAGGTCAGCGAAGCGGAGAAGGGGAGTTGTTGCTCCAGCTCCAGCTCGGACATCAGAAAAGCCTGCATGATCATCATGCCTTTCGCATGGATGTTGCCGCCCAGCTCGGCTTTGCGTTCGACGTCGATAAATTCGCCGTCGCCAATGTGCACGACGCAGCTGATGCGCGAAGGTTCGCCGAAGGCGCGTGGATGACCGGGGAATTCAATGACTGAGAGGGCGTTGATCTGCCCGACGCATTCGCCTTCGGTTTCAATCAGGATCTGTTCCTGCAGGATTTCATCCTGCATACGCTCCGCCAGGTAGCCTTCACGCCACTCCCGGCGCGCCAGCATCGTCTGCATCGCTTCGCCGGTAATCTCTTCGCCTTCGCAGAAGGCGGCAGACTCACGCAGCTGGCGGGCTATCCATAACGGGCTGAGTGGCAGGGTCTCCTGGTCGCCGGTGTAGCGCGTCCCTTCATCGATCAGCAGTGGCCAGGCATCGCTCGCCGGGCCCGGTAGCTCCAGCTGCTGCGCATTCTGCCATACCCACTGGCACCAGGCCTTCAGTGTATCGGCGTCCGCAAACTGCAGGGTGTCTTCATACTCGCTATAGATAGCCTGGGCAGAGAGCTCTGGCTCCATTTCCTGGAAATCGGCCAGCGATTCGCGTTCGCCCACCAGCATGACTTTCAGGCTCAGCGGCATGGAAGGGATGCTGACCGGCAGCGGCCGTGATTCATCAATGGAGAGCCAGTCAAAGCGCTGACGGGTCACCATATTTTTCAGGCGCATCCACAGCAACGGTTGCGCCAGTAATGCGCGTAGTGAGAGCACCAGCACGCCGCCGTTGGCCTGATGGACCAGGCCAGGCTGGAGTGTGATTTCACCATTAAACTGGCGTACGCAGCCAAACAGCTGTTCCGCCTCCAGCCAATCGGCCGCCACGACCGGAGCGGTACTGGCAAAATTATCTTCAGCGCGTTGCGCCGGCGTGAGCGTCACGTGAGCGCCGTTAACCTCATAGCGAACTCCGTGAAGCGGTGCGGCAGGCTCGTGCAGCGTGCGAGTTTCAGCCGCCAGCCATTGCAGATATTCCGGCTCCTCAGGGGCTTTCACCAACATGAAGGAGGAGACTGCCGGGGTGTACAGCAGTTGCTCAAGCGCATAGAACAACCGCGGCTGCAGATCGCCCGAGAGGGAGGGGGCCGGATGAGAGAGTTCAGCTTGAGCAAACAGCGCCTGGTAAGGTTCCAGATCAGGCGCAAGGTCGGTTCGGGTCAGTTTCGTAATGGTCAAAGTCGCTGTTTTTTAGTTAGATGTAAAGCGCGCAATTATACCTGATGCCGCGTCTGAGCACACGGAGGATTATGGCTACCCCGATGATTACCCGGCCATCCACATCACGAATAATGATTTATATTCAGCACATCAGGAAAAAACTGATATCCTGAAATGAGTTACACGGTCACATTGAGATCGCAATGAAATATCAACAACTGGAAAATCTTGAAAGCGGCTGGAAATGGAAATATCTGGTAAAGAAGCACCGGGAAGGTGAGCTGATTACCCGCTACATTGAGGCCAGCGCTGCGCAAGCTGCGATAGATGACTTGCTGACGCTCGAGAATGAACCTGTGCTGGTGCATGCCTGGATTGAGCAGCATATGAATCCGGCGCTGATGAACCGCATGAAACAGACCATCCGTGCGCGACGGAAACGCCATTTTAACGCCGAGCATCAGCATACGCGTAAGAAGTCGATCGACCTTGAGTTTGTCGTCTGGCAGCGCCTTGCCGGTCTGGCGCAGAGGCGAGGGAAAACCTTGTCCGAAACCATCGTCCAGCTGATTGAGGATGCTGAGCATAAAGAGAAGTATGCCAGCAAAATGTCGAGCCTGAAGCACGATCTGCAGGTACTGTTAGGTAAGGAGTAGCGGGCTGCCCGTTCAGTGGTGACTAAGGCGCAGGTCGCGCCACACAGGCTGCCATCCGCCTCTAACGGCCATCAGTCTTTAGCCGCTAAAGCGAGCGAGAAGACATAAAAAAACCCGCCGAAGCGGGTTTTTTCATCAGTTATAACTTAAGCCGCAGGCTGAGTTACAACTTCTTTGTAGCCTTTAACTTCGATCTCTACACGACGATCCGGAGCCAGGCAGTCGATCAGGGCAGCGCGAGCTTTCACGTTGTCACAGGTGTTGCCAGTAACCGGGTTGGATTCACCCATGCCGCGAGCGGAGATTTTGCCAGCCGGGATGCCTTTAGCAACCAGGTAGTCAACAACGGACTGAGCACGTTTCTCAGACAGCTGCTGGTTGTAAGCTTCGGAACCGATGCGGTCGGTGTAGCCCAGAACAACAGCGGAACCGTCTTTCGGATCCATGTTGCTCAGCTGGGTGTACAGCTGATCCAGAGCCTGCTGACCTTCCGGTTTCAGGGTTGCTTTGTTGAAGTTGAACAGTACGTCAGACTTCAGGGTGAAGTGCTTGGTCGCCACTTCCGGAGCCGGAGCCGGAGCCGGAGCTACAACCGGTGCAGCATCTTCCTGACCGAAACGGTAGGAAACGCCCAGGCTCAGCATGCCGTTATCAGGACGGGTACCCACAGTGCCCGCGTCGCCGATGTTGTTAACCCACTGGTATTCCAGACGGGTAGCGATGTCACGAGTAACAGCCCACTCTACGCCGCCAGCAAATACTGGGGAAACGCCAGTGTCGTGTTCGCTACGGGAAACGCCGTTAGAAGCGTAGTTGCCTTTGGAGTCAGCGCGCCAAACCATGCCGCCCAGACGGGTGTAGATGTCCAGATCGTCAGTGATCGGGTAACCCAGTTTAGCGGTCAGCTGAACGCCCTGAGCTTTGAAAGCACCGTTGTCAACGCTGCCTTTATATGCCATACGGCCCAGCCAGTCGTAACCCATTTCGAAACCGAGGTACGGGTTAACCTGGTAACCACCGAACGCACCAGCACCGAGCTGATCGTTACGGGTCGGACCATTGTTGCCCTGGAAACCGTTACCGTAGAAACCGGTGTCGTGATACTGGGACCAACCCAGTTTACCACCTGCATACCAGGTGTTATCTTTCGGAGCGGCCTGCGCTACGGTAGCGAAGCCAGCCAGTGCCACTGCAATCGCGATAGCTGTCTTTTTCATTTTTTGCGCCTCATTATCATCCAAAATTCGCCATGAAGTTACAAAAGACCTCACGGTTAAATCCTTCACCGGGGGCGTGACTTGTTGTTAACTATGCTGATACATGCAGCGTAAGCCGATCACCCCTGGCGATGTAAAGTCTACAACTTAGTTCGAAACTTACAAGTGTGAACTCTGTCAGGCATATGAAAAAAAAGGGTTGTGTACACAATATTTAACAAATATGGTTGATTTTCGTACACGAAAAAAAGGCACAAATGCCCGTGTGGCAGGCATTCCGCGAAAAAGACCTTAAAAAACGCTGTGCCATTACTACCGGTAAAAAAAATTCCAGGAATAATCCTAATTTCACTCAATGATACAAATTTGAGTGAATTTTTAGCCCGCTGAGTTGTCTGCCGAGCGTGCCCTGATTTCGGACCGGGCGCATGATGAATCCCATCGCGCAGCCTTCCTGGGCTGCATGCACCAGACGCTCATGTTCGTCAGCGGTTAACTCCTCCGCCAGCCAGCAGATAACCACACTATAGTTACCGGTACGCAGGGCGCGGATCATCGAGTCTAAAGTGTGACTGGGGGAGAGCTGGCTAATTTGCATGACCTTAGACAGCGGCAGACCGGCGGACTGAACCCACTCGCGGCTAAGCTTTTGCTGCGGCGTAAGCCACAGCTGCCAGCGAGACTGTTGACCCAACTGCTGTAATAAAGGTAGCAACAACAACTGTGTCATCATGGGTTGATCTTCACGATAGACAATTTCACTGATCAGCCCATTGGCGGCCTGTTCGCCAGAACGATGAGCGTAGTGGGCTGCCGGAGCAGAGGCCTGTGCTGAACGGTTTGCATGAGCTGAAGTAAACATAGTCTATCCCGCCTGTAGTTACTGTATGCATATACAGTATATCCGCCAGGGGAAAAGATCAACCGCAATTTGTCATTTTGCTGGTGGAAATTTAATCGCTTTCAGCCATCCTGACGGTACAGGTTTGCGGCTACTCGCAACACCATCCTTAACACCGGCTAATCCTTTTTCTCCTGTCTGCCAGTTGCAGCAACAGCTGCAATTTTCTGAAAGCGTCTCGCAAAACCGCATTCTGGTGGAAAAGCAGGCAAAAATCATCTTGCTGCTGTCAGGGAAGTCCCTTATGTTTTCCCTTAGCGGATCCGTTAACAACTTAAGTTTAATTACATGATTCACAAAGGAATGATCATGAGAAAACTCGTATGTCCGCGGCTCCCGCAATTTCAGGCCTGCGTCTCTCCGCTGGGCCAACTTCACTCTCGCCCCCTGTTTGGCGGCTACAGCCTGGCTATCGAAGATACCGTGTTTGCGATGGTGGCAGAGGGGAATATTTATCTAAAGGCCTGCGAGCAGAGCGCTGCCTATCGGGTAGAACACCATAATCCTTTATTGATGCTGCGCCGACACGGGCGCATCGTGCCGCTAAAGTATTATCAAATCGACGATGCCTTGTGGCGCGATGAGAAACAGCTTTTCCGCTTGTCGCTGATGTCGTGGCAGAGCGCCCAGCGTGAAAAATATCGCCGCCGGTCGTCGGGACGCCTGAAGGATTTACCCAATATCAGTTTTCATATGGAATTGCAGCTGATTCACTCGGGCATACCAGACGTGTTAGCACTACGGGAGGTGGGCGCCCGCCAGGCCTGGCTAAAGCTGCGCGAGAACAATGCTTCCCTATCGCACAACGTCTTGCTGGCGCTGGAGGGGGCTATCGTTGGCGTTCATGCCGCCGCGCTCCCGACGCCACGGCGTCAGGAGCTTCTGGAATGGGCGTCTGCGCGCTAATGGACAACGGTTATTCCGTTTGAGCGTGTACCCGCTGCTGCAGGCGGCAGATTTCAGGCAACAGCGCCAGCAGCAGGCCAATCTGCTGTAGCACCAGGGGCTCTTTACTGTCCGCGCGAGGCTCCAGATGGTGGATCCGGCTTTGCAGGCTGGTCAACGCCTTCTGCACTCGCTGTTCATCCGCTGGGGTATGATGCAGGGCATCATCGACATAGCAGACCGCATCATCGAGCAGGGCGAGGATGTCCGGCGTGGACAGTTTTTCCCGATGCGCGCCGAGAGCGGAAATGTAGCTGGTGAAGGTATGATTGAGACACAGCAGGCGAAAGGCGGTCTCGCGCTGGGCGGCATCCGCCCGTGGTTCCGTCGACAAGTTCGAGACGACGGAAGCCAGCTCAGCATCGCGGTTGTAGGCGTCACGGCGTGCGACACGGTAGGCCAGCCGGTTGTCGCGGCCCTGGTGGTACTGCTCCAGGATGGCATCCAGATAACGGCAGTTCGCGTTTAGCGCCCGGTCCAGCGCCCGCGGCAGGTTGCGGAATTTCCAGTCCGGCCAGATGAAGCTGACCGCCGCCCAGGCGATGGCGCAGCCGATCAGCGTATCAATGATGCGCGGCAGCGCGACTTCAAAACCTTCGCCAAGCAGGTTAAAGCACAGCAGCACCAGCAGCGTGATAAACATGGTGGCATGGGCGTACTGCACGTTACGAAAGGCGAAGAACAGCACGCCGGTGAGGACGATCAGCAGCAGCTGCCCTTCAACCGACGGTACCAGCAGGAGGACCGGCAGGCCGATCGCCACCCCGACCAGCGTGCCGATGATCCGCAACGCCAGACGATGGCGGGTGGCGTTATAGTTCGGCTGACAGACGAACAAACTGGTCAGCAGGATCCAGTAGCCGTGCTGAAGACCGGTAAACTGGATGAAGGCATAGCCGGCGCAGAGCACCAGCGACATACGCACCGCGTGGCGAAAGAGGGCTGACTCTGGCGACATATTGCGCTGCAGGCGCAGCCAGATATCGTTCAGTCCGCCTAGCCTGTCGTCGGCCAGCAGCGTCTCTGTATTACTCCCGGCGGGCGCGGTGGTTTGCACCGATTCAATCGTGGCCAGCTGAGCATCAATGGCGCGCAGGTTATTGAGTAAATAGCCAAGGGCGTTGAGCTGCTCATCGGATGCGCCGCTGGCGCGTACGCGCTCAAGTGCCGCATCGAGATGCATAAACGCCCGTTCGAAATGGGCATCATGTTGATAGGGTTCGCGCAGCAGAATCGCCCGCGAGAGTTTCTGGCAGGCCTGCGCCTGCATCGAAAGCATGCGCTGGAAACGGAACATCACATCGCTGTAGCGGAACTGGTCGCGCAGGGTCTGGTACTGAATATGCGATGAGCTGGCGCGTTCATGAATATCCTGGGCCACAAAGTAATACTGCAGCGTACGACGAGTACCACGCTGTCCCCGGTCGCCTCGTAGTCGGGTCAACAGTGAGACCTTGGTTTGGTTAAGGGTCGCCACCAGTTGGCCGTTGGCGAGGGCCAGATCGTACAGCGGCGCCTGGCTCTCATCCTCAAGGTCTGGATCAAACAGCCGGGATTTGAGCTCCAGATAGCGGGCCAGTTGCTCATAGCTACGCGCCAGGTTGTCCTGCAGTGGACGAATTGGAAAAAGCAGATGGCCGGACAACGTCAGCAGGTTGTACCACACGGCTCCCGCCAGCAGGAACAACGGCTGCAGATACCAGTGATCGTACAGCGTGACGCCGAGCATGGTGTAGATGGCGATAAGCAGGGCGCCGAAGGCAATGGTCGCATAGCGCTGTCCGAGGCCGCCAAGCAAAATAAAGCCGATGGTAGACACGGTCAGACCAAGGGCAAACAGCGGCGGCCACGGAAACAGCAGCTCCACGGAGGCGGAGGCGATAAAAAAGCAAACCAGAGTAATGGCGAGGTTGCGCAGACGGCCCGCCAGACGGTCATCAAGGTCGGTCAGCGCCGCGGCCACGACGCCGAGGGTGAGGGGGATGGTCAGTTTGACTTCGCCGATCCACCAGGGAAACAACGTCGTGCCGCAGAGCGCAATAAAAATGCGTACGTTATAAAGCCAGGCGCTGTTCCAGGTGTAGCGGCGTAGCAGGGGGCTAATCATGTCCGTGTTCCGTTCGGTTACTGAAAGCGACGACGCGCATTGGCTTCGCGCGCGGCGCGCGCGGTTTCCACAGAGACGACCCGGCGACCCACCGGCCAGAGGGCGATGGCGGCGATTTTAAAATTAGCGATCCCCACCGGGATGCCAATGATAGTCAGGCATTGGGCGATGCCGCTGAAAATATGCATCAGGCACAACCACCAGCCGAAAAAAATGAACCACAGAATGTTCAGGATGGTGCCGCCGGCGTTCAGCAGGCTGTTTTGGCGACCTGGCTCGAGCTCATCAACATGAATCGCCTCGTTACCATAGGGAAATAACGAAAGGCGAGTGATTTCCCAGCAGGAACGAGTCAGCGGCAGCGTGACGATCAGCATAATGCTGACCAGGGTGGCGAGCAGCCAGCCTAAAGTGGTGGCGAAACCGCCAAGGATAAAGTTCAAAATATTCAGAATGGTACGCATAAAGCCTCGGTTTTGCCCTGTGGATAATAAGACCTGACAATTGTAACGTTTTTTTGCGCTGGAGCACCTGGTCCGGGGCGGTTAAACTGAAAAACAATCCACCCTGATTGAAAATCGACATTATATGGAACTTAAAGCGACAACATTGGGCAAACGCATGGCTCAGCATCCTTATGACAGGGTGCAGTTACTGAATGCCGGGGTAAAGGTTTCCGGCGATCGTCATGAGTATCTTATCCCTTTCAATCAGTTATTGTCAGTGCATTGTAAGCGCGGTCTGGTCTGGGGCGAACTGGAGTTTGTGCTGCCGGACGATAAAGTCGTGCGTTTGCACGGTACCGAATGGAGCGAAACGCAGCGCTTTTATCACCATTTACACACGCTCTGGCAGCAGTGGAGCACGGAAATGAGCGATATCGCCGCCGGGGTGCTGAAGCAGCAGCTGACAGCTATCGAACGCACCCGGGCAGAAGGTAAGTGGCTGACGCGTCAGCAGGTGGCGGATGTTCAGGATAATATTCGCCATGCGTTAACCGGGCTGCCGATGCCCACCAGCCGGCTTGACGCCTTTGATAACTGCCGGGAGCTGTGGCGGGAATGTCAGCGCTGGTTAGGGGATATTGAAGCGGCGCGTCAGGCCCATAACCAGGCCTTTACCGAGGCGATGCTGGAACAGTATCGCGGCTTTTTTAACGGAGTGGAATCCTCCCCGCTCAATCCGTCGCAGGCGCGAGCGGTGGTGAACGGCGAGCACTCCCTGCTGGTGCTGGCGGGAGCGGGCAGTGGTAAAACCTCGGTGCTGGTGGCTCGAGCGGGCTGGCTGCTGGCGCGGGGAGAAGCGGCGGCAGAGCAAATTCTGCTGCTGGCATTTGGCCGCCAGGCGGCGCAGGAGATGGATGAGCGGATCCGCGAGCGTCTGGCATCAGACGATATTACCGCCCGCACCTTCCACTCGCTGGCGCTGCATATTATCCAGCAGGGCAGCAAAAAAGTGCCCACCATCAGTAAGCTGGAAAGCGATACTGCGGCCCGCCACGCATTGCTGCTGAAAAGCTGGCAAAAGCAGTGCCAGGAGAAAAAAGCGCAGGCGAAAGGCTGGCGCCTGTGGCTGGAAGAGGAGATGGGCTGGCAACTGCCGGAGGGGGACTTCTGGCAGGATAAAAAGGTGCAGCGGCGGATGGCCAGCCGGCTTGACCGCTGGGTCAGCCTGATGCGCATGCACGGCGGCTCCCAGGCAGAGATGATCGCCGGCGCGCCGGATGCGGTACGCGATCTGTTCAGTAAACGGGTGAAGCTGATGTCGCCCCTGCTGAAAGAGTGGAAGGCGGCGCTGAAGGCGGAGAATGCAGTCGATTTTTCCGGCCTGATCCATCAGGCGGTCAATATTCTCGATAAAGGCCGCTTCGTTAGCCCGTGGAAACACATTCTGGTGGATGAATTTCAGGATATTTCGCCGCAGCGAGCCTCGCTGCTGGCCGCGTTACGCCGGCAAAATAGCCAAACCACGCTCTTTGCCGTTGGCGATGACTGGCAGGCGATTTACCGGTTCAGCGGGGCGCAGCTCTCCCTGACCACCGCGTTCAACCACTACTTTGGCGAAGGGGACTGCTGTGCGCTGGATACCACCTATCGCTTTAACGGGCGTATCGGCGAAATAGCCAATGGTTTTATCCAGCAGAATCCGCATCAGTTAAGCAAACCGCTGAACAGCCTGACCGCGGGAGATAAAAAGGCCGTCACTTTGTTAGCCGACGATAAGCTGGACGATCTTCTGGATAAATTGAGCGGTTACGTTAAGCCCGAGCAGCGGATCCTTCTGCTTGCCCGCTACCATCATCTGAAGCCCGAGGCGCTTGATAAAGCGGCGACGCGCTGGCCGCACCTCCAGCTTGATTTTATGACTATTCACGCCAGCAAAGGTCAACAGGCCGACTATGTCATTGTGCTGGGACTGCAGGAGGGAGTGGATGCGTTTCCGGCTCCAGCGCGCGAGTCGATCATAGAGGAGGCGCTCCTGCCGCAACCGGAAGATTTTCCGGATGCGGAGGAACGTCGACTGCTGTACGTGGCCATAACCCGTGCCCGTCACCGGGTGTGGCTGTTATTTAACAAGGCGCAACCGTCGCCGTTTGTCGAGATCCTGCAGGCGCTGGATGTGCCTGTGGCCAGAAAGCCGTGATCGCGGTTCGATTATTTCAGGCGCTCGGCAAGATATCGCGGATAATCCGGGATCAGAATATCGAGCGGTTCAGCGAAGTGCGGCGACTGGATAATAAAGTCAGCGGTGGAGACGTTAGTGGCGACCGGAATGTTCCAGACCGTGGCCAGACGCAGCAAGGCTTTGACATCCGGGTCGTGGGGAACGGCGTTCAGCGGATCCCAGAAGAAGATCAGCACGTCGATTTTCCCTTCTGAAATGAGGGCACCCACCTGCTGGTCGCCGCCCATCGGGCCGCTCAGCATGGCATTGACCTCCAGCCCGGTAGCCCGGGAGACCAGGTTGCCGGTAGTGCCGGTGGCGTACAAAACATGTTGCGCCAGCAGCGCCTGATGGCGAGCAACCCATTTCATCAGCATATCTTTACAGTGATCGTGAGCCACCAGCGCGATATGTTTTTGCGCAGGCAGGGTACGTGTTGTCAGTTCCATATTTTCATTCCGCATTTTGACCTGCTGACAGATTACTGAATGTGGCTGTCGCTGCAAGCATCAGGGATGAAAATTTTGCTGAATCTGCGGGTTAGCCTGGATGGCCCCCTGCTGCGGATTAGCATACACTTAGGTGAAATAGCAGGAGGAAACCATGAAAGAGAACGATATTGCCGAAATCCTGACCTCGACACGGACGATTGCGCTGGTCGGTGCCAGCGACAAACCTGACCGTCCTAGCTACCGGGTCATGAAGTATCTGCTGGATCAGGGGTATCACGTTATCCCGGTTTCGCCGAAGGTGGCAGGCAAGACGCTGTTGGGGCAGCAGGGCTATGGAACGCTTGCCGATGTTCCGGAAAAGGTCGACATGGTTGATGTCTTCCGTAATTCAGAAGCGGCATGGGGCGTGGCGCAGGAGGCGATTGCTATCGGCGCGAAAACGCTGTGGCTGCAGCTGGGGGTGATCAATGAACAGGCCGCGGTGCTGGCCCGAGAAGCCGGGTTAAACGTGGTGATGGATCGTTGTCCGGCCATTGAGCTACCGCGACTGGGATTAGCAAAATAACAAAAAACCCCGCCTGGCGGGGTTTTGTTTAATTGCGAAGGCGCGGCGCCTGCAACTGCTGACGAATTGTTTTGGCCAGCTCGTCGAGGGACGGCTGCTCCGGATGTTCGTCGCGGGGTTCGCTGCTCAGCTGCGCTTCTGCCAGATAGGTGTGGATGGGTTGGCCATCATCATCTTCCATCACTACATGGTACCAGGGGGCCGCGCGCAGTTCGTCATTGGCGGCAATTTCATCCTCTTCCGGTTCCGCGAGCGAGTACTCGGGATCGACATCGACGATGACGCCCAGGTAGCCCAAGAGCGTATGGCGGACCTGTTGGCCGATACCGAATTTGCTGGCTATCATAGGCACCTCCTGGGAAACATGAATACTCCCTATATGAGGCTCATGTTTCGTTTTTCAAGTTACATGACGCGACAGGCAAACCCCTTCAGATACAGCCCTTCCGGATAGGTTGCGATCACCGGATGGTCGGCAGCCTGACGGAACTGTTCTATAAATTGTACATCACGTCCGGCATCAATTGCGGAATCCGCGATGATTTTCTGAAATAAATCGGTGGTCATCAGGCCGGAGCAGGAGAAGGTCAGCAGCACGCCGCCGGGGTTCAGCAGCTGGATCGCCAGCATATTGATATCTTTATAGCCACGGCAGGCGCCCATCAACTGGCTTTTATTTTCTACGAATTTCGGCGGATCCATCACGATGACGTCGAATTTCTCCCCTTGATCGCGGTATTTACGCAACAGTTTGAACACGTCGTCGCGCACAAACTCCGCTTTGGACAGATCCAGTCCGTTGAGCTCCACGTTCTGGCGCGCAACGTCGAGCGCTTCCTGCGAGGTATCCACGCTGGTGACCTGGCGGCAGCCGCCCATCAGCGCTGACACCGCAAAGCCGCCGGTATAAGAGAAGCAGTTCAGCACCCGTTTGTCCGCCACGTAGCGACGGGTCGCCAGGCGACTGTCGCGCTGGTCGAGGTAATAGCCGGTTTTGTGCCCGCCCTGGATATCGACCAACAGCTTCATGCCGTGCTCAGCGATCGGCAGCAGCGCTGGCGGCAGTTCGCCCACTACCGGCCCCTGGGCCAGCTCCAGCCCCTCTTTTTTACGCACCGCGACATCGCTGCGATCGTAAATGGCGCAGTCCGGGAACAGGCTCTGCAGGGCGCTGATGATGGCGGCGCGCTGGTATTCGGCGCCTGCGCTGAGGAGCTGCAGTACGAAAAAGTTGCCAAAGCGGTCGATTGTCACGCCCGGCAGCCCATCGGACTCGCCGGCGATCAGACGGTAGCTGTCGAGACCATCGCGCTCGGCCAGCCAGGCACGCCAGGTTTGCGCCTGCTGCAGGCGGCGTTCAAAGAAGGCGTTATCAATGGCTTCGTTGCGATCGAAGGTCCACACGCGGGCGCGGATCTGCGACGACGGCGAATAAGCGCCGCGGGCCAGCCATTTTCCCTGATGGTCAACGATATCGATGGTTTCACCGCTGCGGGCTTTACCTTCCATGCGGGCGACGCCGCCGGAGAAAATCCACGGATGGCGACGCAGCAGGGATTTCTCGCGTCCTTTGGCTAACACTAAGCGGGGGAATAGGGAATCTGTCATGGAGCTACCTTTAAGCAACGGGAATGTCGGCACCGAAAAATGGCGCGTAGATTAGCACACCTGGCGCATACAAGCATCTTTCCCCCGCCAGGCGCGGTTGAGCGTTTCGGCACAAAATGCAGGCGCTTCAGCACATTCACTTTGCGCGGCGTTTCATACTCTGTCTTCTCACCCCCAGGAGGAGAAGACGATGAAAACAGGTATGCGGATAGTTGTGGCGATGGTTGCGGCAGTGAGCAGTGGCGCGATGGCTGCGCCGTTTAGCGTGAGCAGCAATGATATGCGTGACGGGCAGCCGCTGGCCCAGAAGCACTGGTTTACCGGTTTCGGCTGCACAGGAGGCAATGTCTCTCCACAGCTGGCATGGAAAAACGCCCCGGCAGGCACGCGCAGCTTCGCGGTCACCGTCCGGGATCCTGATGCACCTACCGGCAGCGGCTGGTGGCACTGGACGTTAGTCAATATTGCCAGCAGCGTCTCTTCTCTGCCCGCTGGCGCGGGAGATAAAAACAGCGCTACACTGCCGAACGGAGCGGTACAGGGCCGCAACGATTTTGGCTATGCCGGCTTCGGCGGCGCCTGCCCGCCGGCGGGAGATAAACCGCATCGCTACCGTTTTACGGTGTGGGCGCTGGATATCCCCACGCTGCCGGTGAACGCCGATGCCAGCGGGGCGCTGGTCGGGTATCTGTTACACAGCCATGCTCTCGCCAGCGCCCAGTTGACGGCGACGGCCGGGCGCTAAAATAAAAGGTTGGTCGGATGGAGAGTATTCATTTTCAGCATAACGCCCTGACCGCCGCGGAGATCACCACCCGACGGCTATGCAGGCTGCATCGGGTGCGTCTGTTCGCCCCGGCGCTCTGTCGGGTAAAGCGCGGCCGCAAGGTGATTGTGCAAGGGGAGAGCCGGGTGCTGGCGACCCCGCAACAGCTGATTGTTTTGCCGGCTGACGTTGAGCTGGAGGTGATTAACCAGCCGGAGAATGGCCTCTTTTGCTCCGATCTGCTGTCGCTGACGCCCGAGCTGTTGACGGCGTTCAAGACCCGCTATGTCAGTGAACCACCGCCCGGGCGTCTGACCTCGCTCTGCGCCCCGGTGACGACTGAGCTGGCGTTTATGTGGCAAAGCGTTCTGCAGGCGGTGCGGGAAGGCTTGTCCCCCTCTCTGCAGCAGCATCAGACCATGGGCCTGCTGCTGGCCTTGCACGAGGCGGGTTATGCCGGCCCGCTGCTCGTCGAGCGGCAGCAGGATCTGTCGGCGCAGGTTCGACAACTGGTCATGCTGTCGCCAGCGCAAGCGTGGAGCGTGTCGCGGGTGGCGAAAATGCTCTTTCTCGGCGAGTCCACGCTGCGCCGTCGGCTGCAGCAGGAATCGCAGAGTTTTCGCCAGATTGTCGAGGAGGTGCGGATGGCCCATGCCCTGGGGCAGCTGCAGACCACTTCGCGGCCCATCGGGGAAATTGCGCAGAACAGCGGATATCAGTCGGGATCGCGCTTTACCGCGCGCTTCCGTCAGCACTATGGTTTACTGCCAAAGCACGTACGCTGAATGAATTTGCTATCCTCAGCGTAAAGGGTGAGCGAAAAGGAGACGATGATGGCCAGTATCTGCACGATGGCATGGGTTTACGGTTCGGTTCAGGGCGTAGGGTTTCGCTATTCGACACAGCGGGAAGCGCTGCAGCTGGGATTGACCGGCTATGCCCGTAATCTGGACGACGGCGGCGTGGAAGTGCTTGCCTGCGGCGAGGCGGAGCAGGTGGAGAAACTCATCGCCTGGCTGAAAGCCGGTGGGCCGCGCAGCGCGCGGGTTGACCGAGTGTTGACTGAACCCCATCAACCCACCCGCAGCTGGGACAAGTTCGCGATCCTCTATTAGATGCACTTCACCGGCTTCGGCAGACCGGCGATTTTGGTCGCTTGTTTGGCGGGGCCTTTCGGAAACAGGCGATAGAGATAGCGGCTGTTGCCTTTCTCTTCGCCAAACTTGTTGGCCATCGCCTTTACCAGCATGCGGATCGCTGGCGAGGTGTTGAATTCAAGGTAAAACTCGCGCACAAAGCGCACCACTTCCCAGTGCTCAACGGTGAGCGTTATCCCTTCCTGCGCGGCGATGACGTCGGCCATCGCCTCGCTCCACTGGGTGGTATCTTTCAGATAGCCTTCGCTATCCGTCTCAATTTCGTTGCCTTCAAAAATAAACATAATTTTTCACATACCGCCTGAAACTGGCCGCAGTGTAGCAAAAAAAAAGGCCCCGCATAAGCGAGGCCTTTGTTAGCAGGGGAACGGTTAGTCCCGGCTGGCGAAGCCCAGGATGCTCAGCAGGCTGACAAAGATGTTGTACAGCGAGACATACAGGCTGACCGTGGCGCGAATGTAGTTGGTTTCACCACCGCGGATGATGTTGCTGGTCTCGAACAGGATGGCGCCCGAAGAGATCAGGATGAACACCGCGCTAATCGCCAGGTGCAGCGCCGGCAGCTGCAGGAACAGGTTAGCGACCATACCAATCAGCACCACGACCACGCCGGCCATCAGCATCCCACCGAGGAAAGACATATCTTTGCGCGTCGTCAGCACGTAGGCCGAGCAGCAGAAGAAGACCAGCGCCGTACCGCCCAGCGCCAGGCCGATCAAATCGCCCATGCCGGCAGAAAGGTACGCGTTCAGCATCGGTCCAAGGATATAGCCGAGGAACCCGGTGAAGGCGAAGGCGGAAATAATCCCGGTGGGCTTATTCGCCGTTTTATAGGTCAGGAACATCAGACCGTACATCCCCACGAGGGTTAAAATCAGCCCCGGGGAAGGAAGCATCAGCACCGTGCTGGCGGTAGCGGTGATGGCGGAAAACGCCAGCGTCAGGCTGAGCAGGAAGTAGGTGTTACGCAGAACCTTGTGCGTGCTGAGCAGCGAGGAACGGTCACGCGATGATGTAATTATGCGATCCATGAGTCACTCTCTTATGACAGATGTAATTAGGTATAAAGAATAAGAAAAACAAGCGTGAAGCCCTAATGCTTTTACCCATCTTTACTTAGCTTTTGCCGCTTTTGACTAGCATAAAATTCTGCATGGATTGGAAAAAGCGATATGTTTTCGCGTTTCGCTTCGGTGAGCCGATCGAAATCTTATAGGTTACTGAAAAATATTGCTTTATTGAAATTCTGCGACTAAGTGTGGAAGGGGGAATAACTCCGTACGTTAAAGGCAAAGGGAAATGACATTACATCAAAACAATCACATCACGCGAACGCTGCTGGCAGTCAGTATGATAGCAATGATCGGCGGGGCGCAGGCGGCGGAGGTGCCGCCGGGCACCCAGCTGGCGGAAAAGCAGGAGCTGGTCAGAAATAACGGCAGTGAACCAGCCTCGCTCGATCCGCACAAAGTCGAGAGCGACGTTGAAAATAATATTATTAGCGATCTCTTCGAAGGTCTGGTCAGCGTATCGCCTGCGGGGGCGGTCGAGCCCCGGCTGGCGGAACGCTGGGAAAACAAGGACAACCAGCTGTGGACCTTCCATTTACGTCCCGGTCTGACCTGGTCCGACGGCACGGCCATCACGGCGCAGGATATCGTCTGGAGCTGGCAACGGCTGGTCTCGCCGGCCACCGCCTCCCCCTATGCAAGCTACCCCGGCAATATGCATATCACCAACGCCCGAGAGATTGCCCTGGGGCAAAAGGGCCCCGAGACGCTGGGGGTGAAAGCCCTAAACGACACCACGCTGCAGGTCACCCTGACTCAGCCGAATGCTGCCTTCCTGGCGATGCTGGCGCACCCCGCGCTGGTGCCGATCGACAAAGTGCTGGTGGAGCGTTTTGCCGATAAATGGACCCGGCCAGAGCATATCGTCACCAGCGGGCCCTATAAGCTGACCCAATGGGTGGTGAATGAACGGCTGGTGGCTGAACGTAATGTGAAGTACTGGGACAATGCGCACACGGTTATCAATAAAGTCACTTACCTGCCAGTCTCTTCCGAGGCCGCCGATGTCAATCGCTACAAAGCGGGGGAGATCGATATTGTTTACACGGTGCCGATCAATCAGTTTGCGCAGTTGCAGAAAACCATGGGCGACCAGCTGGACGTTTCGCCACAGTTGGCGACCTATTACTACGAGTTCAATACCACCCGGCCGCCGTTTAACGACGCGCGCGTGCGTCGGGCGCTGAATATGGCGCTTGATAAAGATATCATTGCCGGAAAAGTACTCGGCCAGGGCCAGCGCCCGGCCTGGGTGATCAGTCAGCCGGATATTGGCGGCGTGACGCTACACAGCCCGGACTATGCCAGCTGGCCGCGCGAGAAGCGGATTGCCGAGGCGAAAAAACTGCTGGCGCAGGCAGGGTACGATGAGCGGCACCCACTGGTCTTTACCCTGCTATATAACACCTACGAGTCACATCAGCGCATCGCCATCGCCGCCAGCTCTATGTGGAAGAAAAACCTCGGCGTCGAGGTGAAGCTGCAGAACCAGGAGTGGAAGACGATGCTGGATACGATGCATACGCATAATTTTGACGCCGTCCGCTACGCGTGGATTGCCGACTACGACGATGCCGCCTCCTTCCTCAATACCTTCCGCACCGGGGATAGCGAGAACACCAGTCAGTACAGCAACCCGGCTTACGATGAGGCGCTGCACAACGCGGCGAAAGCCACCGACGTGGCGACCCGCGGCAAATACTATCAGCAGGCGGAAGATCTGCTGGCGCAGGATGTTCCCGCCATTCCGGTCTATCACTATGTGCGTACCCATTTAGTGAAGCCCTGGGTGGGCGGCTTCACGCCGGACAAACTGGGGTACTACTACACCAAAGATATGTACATAAAGAAACTGCCGTCCGCGAGCGGCGATGGGCGCTGATTTTCTGTGCGAACTGCCTGAAATTCAGACGAATAACACAGATTTGTTTGTTTTTAAGGCAGTTGAACAAAATGGTGCTTTACAGCATCCGCCGAGGTGTTTATAGTGCGCCTCACACCGGAAGTGTGGCCGAGCGGTTGAAGGCACCGGTCTTGAAAACCGGCGACCCGAAAGGGTTCCAGAGTTCGAATCTCTGCGCTTCCGCCATATAAAAGAAGGGGTTACCGAAAGGTAACCCCTTTTTGCTTTTCCTTTTGACCATCCCAACCGCGCTTCATCCTGACCTTCGACTTCGCAAACCCGCCATGCGAAATCTCGTTGACTCTGTCAGCGCCGCAGCGTAATCAGCTGGCGAAAATGAAACCACCAATCCGTTTAAAAGGAGGAATGTTAATTGTTCCGAAGCACGATATAAGCGAATTGATGCTCAGGAATAAAAACTTTCCGCAAAAAAACTTCGTCTATACTTGGAAAAATGATGATTTACCTGCCACGGTTTTACGCAGAAAAGAGACCAGTGAGGTCAGCATGCCTGTCATTAATCCGCAAGATATCAAAGAATTACGGGCGTTGGTTGAAGAGCAATTAAAATACACGCTGTGTGTCAGCTTAAATAAAGCCACGCAAGGCGATATTTTTAACGCGGTGGCGCTGGCCATTCGTCATTTTCAGCAGGACCATTTTCTGTCGAGCCAGGCGCGGCAGCGCGAAGCGCGAAAAAAGCGAGTTTACTACCTGTCGATGGAGTTTTTACTCGGCCAGTCGCTGCGTAATAACCTGGTGAATATGAATTTACTGTCGGAGATGCGCCAGGTGGTCAATGACCTGGGGTTTGATCTTGAACGCCTCCTTGACGAGGAGCCTGACGCCGCGCTGGGTAACGGCGGATTAGGGCGCTTAGCCGCTTGCTTTATCGACTCGATGGCCACCCTTGACATTGCAGCGTCCGGGCATGGCATCAAATACGAATATGGCCTTTTTCGCCAGTCCTTTCAAAACGATCAGCAGATCGAACATCCTGATGACTGGCACTCCATGCATTCCCCATGGCTGGTGGAGCATCACGCCCAGCACATTCTGATCCCGCTGGGGGGGTATATCGAGCATAGCGAAGATATTGATGGTAATTACAACCCGATGTGGCTCGGCTGGAAAACTATCGTTGGTATTCCCCATGACTATTTTGTTTCCGGCTACCGGGATACGACCACCAACAAGCTGCGTCTCTACAGCGCGGTAGCCTCTGACTCCTTTAATATCCATATTTTTAATCGCGGCGATTATATCAAGGCGGTGAGTGAAAAAATCGCCTCGGAGAATATTTCAAAAATACTCTATCCTTCCGATGAGGTGCTGACCGGAAAAGAGCTGCGGCTGACCCAAGAATATTTTCTGGTGGCCTGTACGCTGCGGGATATATTTCGTGACTACGCTGAGGTTAATGACGACATTACTTTGCTGGCGCAGCATGTGGCTATTCAGCTTAATGACACCCATCCGGCATTGGCGGTGGTGGAGCTGATGCGGATCCTCGTGGACGAATACCGACTGCCCTGGGAGCAGGCGTGGGAGATAACGCAAAATACCTGCGCCTACACCAATCATACGCTGATGCCGGAAGCGCTGGAGACCTGGCCGGTGTCGTTGTTTGAGAAACTTCTGCCGCGTCACTTGCAGATTATATTTGAGATTAACCACCGTTTTCTCGAAGCGGTGGCCCGGCGCTGGCCGGATAAAAATCATCTGTTATCTTCGCTGTCTTTAATTGACGAACATCATGATAAGCAAATCCGCATGGCTAATCTGGCCATTGTCGGTAGCCATCGCGTGAATGGGGTGGCGTGGCTGCACTCAGAATTGGTCAAAAAACAGCTGGTGCCTGATTTCTATTTTATCACCCCGGAGAAATTCATTAATCAGACCAACGGCGTCACACCGCGTCGTTGGGTGCAGCAGGCTAACCCTGGGCTGGCAGAGTTTTTGCGCCAACAATTGGGGGTGGGGTGGCCAACCGATTTACCCCAGCTCTCCCGTCTGGAAAACCTCGTCGACGATCCGGCCGTTATTGACAATATCCGGGCCATAAAATTTGCCAACAAAACCGCGCTCAGCCAGCTGGTGGCGCAACGCTACGGCATCCCGCTAGATCCGCTGGCCATGTTTGACTGTCAGGTCAAACGTATTCACGAATACAAACGACAGTTACTCAATATTCTTCACGTGATCGCGCTGTACCTGGAGATCAAAGAGGCAGGGAGAACGATTGCGCCTAAGGTCCATTTGTTTGCGGGTAAAGCGGCGCCGGGCTACCGGATGGCGAAGCTGATTATTCAGTTGATTAATACCGTTGCCCGAAAAATTAACAGTGACCCGCAGGTCGCCGGGCAGCTTAAAGTGGTTTTCCTCGAAGATTATAAAGTTTCGCTGGCGGAAAAAATTATTCCCGCCACGGATCTTTCTGAGCAAATTTCCACCGCCGGGACCGAGGCGTCCGGCACCAGCAATATGAAGTTTGCCATGAACGGCGCGTTAACTATCGGCACCTATGATGGGGCGAATATCGAAATCCGCGAGGCAGTGGGGATCGATAATTTTTATCTGTTTGGCGCGGTGGCGGAAGAGATTGAAGAGAGCCGACGCCTCGGGCGTCACCATGCGTTCTATCATCAGAATCCGGCTATCGCGCGAGTGGTCGATAGCCTGGTGTCCGGGCAGTTTACCGCCGATCGCGAACGGTTTGCGCCGCTTCATCAGATGCTGACGGGGGCCGATCATTACTGCCATCTGCTGGATTTCGACAGTTATTGTCAGGTGCAACAGCAGGCGATGGCTGATTTTGAACAACCGGATCGCTGGCACCGCCGGGCCTTGCTCAACATTTGCCGGATGGGGGAGTTTTCCAGCGACAGAACCATCCGCGGCTACGCCAGGGATATCTGGGGCATCACCCGCTAAAAAAGCACACGCCGAACAGAACTGAGTCGCGTTGACAGGTGTCAGCCAACATTGAGGATAAAGATGAACGTTGAATTACATACTGAGCAGGGCGTCAAAATTATCGTGCCCCTGGTGCGTCGACTGGATGCTTCCGTTGTCTCGGCGTTTAAGCAGCAGGTCCTCGAGGCCGTCGACGGGGAGACGAAAAACGTACTGCTGGATCTGAGCCATGTCGAGTTTATCGACAGCAGTTGCCTGGGTGCCCTGGTATCCATACTCAAGAGCGTCAGTGGGCAGGGAGAGCTGGTGCTGTGTTCGCTCAACGGGACGATCCAGAACCTGTTCAAGCTTACCCGTATGGATCGTATCTTTTCTATTAAAGAGAACCGTCAGGAGGCGCTGAACCTGTTTGCTCAGGGATGAGGTTTGTTCAGGGCAGGATTGCCGCCGGGTTACTGACCGCCCGCTTATTCTTCGATAATCCGTGCCTTCGGTTTACTCAGCAGGAGCATCACCAGCGCGACGTAGGGCATCGGCTTCCAGAAGAAGTAGCCCTGCAGCAGAGGAATATTCTGGCGATTGAGGTAATCCAGCTGGGCCTGGGTTTCAACGCCCTCGGCAATGATGCGCAGTGAAAGCGTTCGGGCCATCTCTATCACGCAGTCCAGCAGCTTGCTTGACGGCGTCTCTCCGGTCACGCGACCGACAAAGCTCTGATCGATTTTAATGTAATCAAACACCAGCTCGTGCAGATAGGAAAGCCCGGAATAGCCAGTACCAAAGTCGTCCAGCGCGATGGAAAACCCGCAGTTGTGTAACCTGTTGAGCTTGTCGACCACCGCCCCATTGAGTAACAGCGGTTCCTGCTCGGTGATCTCCAGCATCAGCTTTACCGCTTTACCCTCAAAGCCGCGCTGAAAGTGCAGACAATCATCGATAAACGTCGGCGAGTTAATATGCGACGCGCTGATGTTGAGGCCAATATGAAACCCATCCGGTAGTTTATTAAAGAGCGGTCTCATCTGGGCGGTTACCTGCGCCATCAGGCTGCGGGTCAGCGGAATAATTAGGCCGGTACGCTCGGCCAGCGGTATAAATTCAGCAGGTGAACGCGAGGGCGTGGTGGTGTTTTGCCAGCGTGCCAGTATTTCCACACCGTATATCTCACCGGTTTTCCCGTTCACCAAAGGCTGGTAGTAGGGAACGATATAGCCCTGGGCGATGGCGTAGCGCAACTTTTCCTCTTCAGAGGTGTAAACATTGAGAAATTTACGCATCAGAAAATAAAACAGCAGCGAAACAGAGAAAATAAAAATCAGCAAACCGGCGCCATTATTCACCAGGCGGCCGGGGCTTAAAAAAGATGACTCGGGATAGGCAATGCGAAACGGATAGGCCGGCGAGGTAAAAACGCTCCGGCTTGGATCAGCAGCCTGTGGCTGGACATCGCCATGCCTGGCAATCATTTGATCCTGAACCCATAGGGCCAGCCCATTGCTATCCGAATCGCTATATAGCGCATCGCGCAGATGGACGTCGCTGATAGTGACAATCACCCGGATCTGCGCTGAGTGCGTCTGATAGATCAGCACCGGACGCTTATTGACCATCATTCTGGCCGGGAGCAGCATCAGAGGTTCGTCAGATAAAGACACAGGGCTGAGCGTCAGGACCCGGTTGCCGGGCAGGGACGAACACCACACCTGGCCCTCTTTTATCAGCATAATGGTGCGCAGATGCGGCTGCAGGGCGGCCTCCGTTCCGAGCTGAAACTGACCCTGTTCCGAGCACCCGCTGCGGCTAACGTTCATCGCCGTCACCGTTGCTGTGCGGGCCTCATCCAGAATAACGGCGATTTTCGTCGCCGCCTGGCGGGCGGCGGCGACATGGGCGGCCTGGTCGGAATGCCACAGTTGCCAGTTAATGACGAACACGCCAGCCAGAAATACCACCAGCGCCAGGGAAAAGGCAATCCATGCGTTTCGCCGCTTTATCTCTTTCATTTATCGTGCGTGCCAGGGTGAGTGTGCATAAAGTTAACCATCCCTCTGACGGTAAAGGCTTTTTAATGATCGTAGAAGGGGGATATCTTTCGCGATGACGGCGCATATTAAAAACATGATCAGTATCACAATACCCGCCGGCAAAGACCGCAGATAACGTGCAGAGGCGGCTGCTCTGTCACGAAGGCAATAAAATAATCGCAGCTTAATGTTTTCTTAATCTAAATTTCGGGAACGGATGGTTTTAAGCATTTTCTAATCCCTAATAACAGACCGGCGCTATTTTTTGCTTTTTTAAGTTTATGATAATTGTTTTCATTATCATTCTTTTTTTGCTGTGATTTAATCCTCTCCGCTCAGGCTATTTACCATTAATTGCCCTATTTCATTAAGGATGCGTTCATGAAATCTCGCTTATCGCCCCTCCGCACGGCAGCGCTGGTTGCCGCTTCTCTGTTTCTGGCGCCGCAAGGGATGGCGGCTGACGGTCAGGACGGGATTGTGGTCTACAACGCCCAACACGAAAATCTGGTGAAGTCGTGGGTGGATGGATTTACGAAAGAGACCGGTATTAAAGTCACGCTGCGCAATGGTGATGACAGCGAGCTGGGTAATCAGCTGGTTCAGGAAGGCGCCGCGTCGCCAGCCGATGTGTTTCTGACCGAGAACTCGCCGTCGATGGTGCTGGTTGATAATGCCAAACTTTTCGCCCCGCTGGATGCGGCGATCCTGCAGCAGGTTCCGGCGCAGTACCGCCCTCAGCACGGACGCTGGATCGGCATCGCCGCGCGCAGCACCGTCTTCGTCTATAACCCGGCGAAAATCAGCGAGGCGCAGCTGCCGCACTCGCTGATGGATCTGGCAAAACCGGAGTGGAAGGGCCGCTGGGCGGCTTCGCCATCGGGGGCGGATTTCCAGGCTATCGTCAGCGCGATGCTGGCGCTGAAGGGTGAGCAGGCGACCCTCGACTGGCTGAAGGCGATGAAAACCAACTTTGTCGCCTATAAAGGCAACAGCACGGTGATGAAAGCGGTCAACGCCGGGCAGATCGACGGCGGGGTGATCTACCATTACTATCGCTTCGTTGACCAGTCAAAAACCGGCGAGAACAGCAAAAACACCCAACTGTATTACTTCAAACACCAGGATCCAGGGGCCTTCGTCAGCATTTCCGGCGGCGGCGTGCTGGCCTCCAGCAAACATAAAGCGCAGGCTCAGGCCTTTATTAAATGGATCACCGGTAAGCAGGGACAGGATGCGCTGCGCACCAATAACGCCTTCGAATATGCGGTGGGGGTAGACGCGGCCTCTAACCCGAAACTGACCCCGCTGAAAGATCTGGATGCCCCGAAGGTAGAACCTTCCTCGCTGAACAGTAAAAAGGTCATTGAACTGATGACGCAGGCTGGCCTGCTCTGATCCTGAGGAAGTGATGTTGCTATGTCTGTTGTGAGTCTGTCGCTCGGAAAGAAAACAGGACGCCTGCCCGAGCGCAGGCGTCCTGCATTTCCGATGGTTGCCTTAGCGCTCCTGTTTTCATTGCTGGCGCTGTTGCCGTTAGGGTTTGTGGTGGCGGTCGGATTCGATACCGGCTGGCCGACAATCAAAGCGCTGGTCTTTCGCCCGCGGGTAGGCGAGCTGCTCAGCAATACCCTGTGGCTGACGGTGCTGGCGGTCCCCATCAGCATTGTGCTTGGCGTGACGCTGGCCTGGCTGACGGAACGTACCGCGCTGGCCGGGCGGCAGCTGTGGTCGGCGCTGGCGGTGGCCCCGCTGGCCATTCCAGCCTTTGTTCAGAGCTACGCGTGGGTCAGCGCTGCGCCCTCGCTGCATGGCCTGGGCGCCGGGGTGTTTCTTTCCGTGCTGGCCTACTATCCGTTTATCTATATGCCGGTGGCGGCCGTGCTGCGCCGACTCGATCCCACGCTTGAAGATGTCGCCGCATCGCTGGGCACTCCGCCGTGGAAAGTGTTCTTTCGGGTGGTCCTCCCGCAGCTGCGGCTGGCTATCTGCGGCGGTGCGCTGCTGGTGGCCCTGCATCTGCTGGCGGAATATGGTCTGTATGTGATGATCCGCTTCGATACTTTCACTACCGCCATTTACGATCAGTTCCAGTCGACCTTCAGCGGTCCGGCCGCCAATATGCTGGCGGGCGTGCTGGCTCTGTGCTGTCTGGCGATCCTGCTGCTGGAGAGCGCTTCGCGCGGTAAAGCGCGCTATGCGCGTATCGGCGCCGGGGCGGCGCGCGAGCAGAAGCGCCTGGTGCTGGGTAAAGGGGCCGCTTTCGGCGCGCAGCTGCTGCTTCTGTTGCTGGTGTTGCTGGCGATGGGGGTGCCGTTGCTGGTCCTGGGACGCTGGCTGTGGCTGGGCGGTATCGACAACTGGCTGCATGCCGATCTGTGGCATTCCCTGCGTCAAACGTTGCTGCTGGGGGCGGGCGGGGCGCTGCTGACGACGGTCTGCGCGATCCCCATCGCCTGGCTCGGCGTGCGCTATCCGCGTCCGCTGTTCCGCCTGCTGGAGGGGTGTAATTACATCACCAGCTCGCTGCCCGGCATCGTGACCGCGCTGGCGCTGGTCACCGTCACCATCCACTATGCCCGTCCGGTGTACCAGACCGAAGTGACGCTGTTTCTGGCCTATTTGCTGATGTTTATGCCGCGGGCGCTGATTAACCTGCGCGCCGGTATCGCCCAGGCGCCGGTGGAGCTGGAAAACGTCGCCCGCAGTCTCGGACGCAGCCCGGCCCGCGCCCTGTGGAGTATCACCATGCGGCTTGCCGCCCCGGGGGCGGCCGCCGGCGCCGCGCTGGTGTTCCTCGGCGTCAGCAATGAGCTGACCGCCACGCTGCTGCTCTCGCCGTTAGGCACCCGCACGTTGTCGACCGGATTCTGGGCGTTAACCAGCGAGATCGACTACGTGGCGGCGGCGCCCTACGCGCTGCTGATGATCGTCATTTCGCTGCCGCTGACGGCGGTTCTCTATATGCAGTCGAAAAAAATGGCAGGGTTGTAACATGCTGGAATTGTCTTCTGTTTCGAAATCCTTCGCCGACGCGCAGGTCCTCGATAATATTCATCTTCAGGTGGCGCCGGGTAGCCGGACGGCTATAGTGGGTCCGTCGGGTTCGGGAAAAACCACGCTGCTGCGCATTCTTGCCGGTTTCGAAACGCCCGACAGCGGGCAGATCGTGATGCACGGCGCGCCGCTGTTTGCCGAGGGCGTGTTTGTTCCTGCCCACCAGCGACGGATCGGCTACGTTCCGCAGGAGGGGGCGCTGTTTCCTCACCTCAATGTGGCGGACAATATCGCCTGGGGATTGGACGCCAGCCGCGAGGAAAAACGTCGCCGGGTGGGCGCGCTGATGGAGATGGTGGCCCTCGACCACAGCCTGGCGCGCCACTGGCCGCATGAGATCTCCGGGGGCCAGCAGCAGCGTGTGGCTCTGGCTCGCGCCCTGGCCCAGCAGCCGGCGCTGATGCTGCTCGATGAACCCTTTTCTGCCCTGGACACCGGCCTGCGCGCCAGCACGCGCAAAGCGACCGCCGATCTGCTGGCGGAGACCGGCATCGCCTCGATTCTGGTGACCCATGACCAGACCGAAGCGCTGTCGTTCGCCACACAGGTGGCGGTGATGCGCCAGGGGCGTTTCGCCCAGGTGGGGACCCCGCTGGCGGTTTACGCGCAGCCGGTGGATGAAGAGACGGCGCTGTTTCTCGGCGATGCCCTGATCCTCCCCGCACGGCTGAGCCCCGGGCGGGCCAGCTGCGCGCTGGGCGACCTGGCGACAGACGCAGGACATCCTGCTGGTGAAGGTAAGGTGATGTTGCGTCCGGAACAGCTGAGCGTCAGCGTGAGCGGGCCGCAGGAAAGTACCGCCACCATCCGCGATGTTGATTTCTCCGGCCAGCTCTCCACGCTGACGCTGTCGATGTCCGGGCACGATCGGCCGATTGTCCTGCGAACCGTAAGCCAGCCGGCGTGGCAGCCCGGCGCGACGGTACGACTGACGGTCAGCGGCAAGGCGCGAGTGTTCAGCGGCTAATCTCTGAGCAGGCGCCGCCGGTTATCGGTGGCGCCGCACGGAAAGCTAATCAGCTGGTGGATTTAGCCGATAGTATCCGCGCCACTGACCTCGTCGCCATGGAGTGGTAGTACGTTGGAACAATTCCGCGGGGTCAGTCTACCTCACCGCCGTTTTGTCGGCGCGTCGCTTTTTCATTCGTCCCGCTGCGCTTAACTGCTATCCTGTCCCGCGATCGGCCCTGTGGTTACCATGAGACATCGCTATGCCTGAATGCCTTATTCCTGCGAAACGCCCCATTCCGTCCGCTTTGGCGCGGGGTACGCTACTGCCTGCGCTGCTGGTTATCGTCGCCGTCGCTGTCGGCTGTGCGCTGGTGTCGCCGCCCATCGGCACGTGGCGAGAAATCCTGGCCAACCCCGGGCTCTATATCGATTTGCTGGCGCTGCTGTTTCTGGTGTTTATGCTGTGGAGCTCAGCGAAGGTGCGGATGAGCCATATTGCCGTCAACTGGGTGCGCTATGGGCTGCTGCTGTGGATTGCCGGCGGCACTTTCGATGTGATGGATGAGATGGTGGTTCAGCCGCGCTGGATGGGCTACTACTGCGAAGATCTGCTGCGCCTCTCCGGGATGCTGCTGACCGTGGTGGGCGTCTACAAAATTATTGAGCGCATCAACCTGCTGTACGTTGACGCGCGCTCGCAATCCCTAAAAGATGAGCTCACTCAGTTGCCCAACCGCCGCTTTTTTATCGATACCATTCGCGAAAAGTCCGGACATGCGTTGGGGCTCATGATCCTGGATATCGATTTTTTTAAGAAAATCAACGATACCTGGGGCCACCTGGTGGGGGATGAAGTGTTATTTTCCCTGGGGAAACAGCTGGCGAAACTGACCAGCGAGCAGGTCCTGCCGGCGCGTATCGGTGGGGAAGAGTTTGCCATTATCGTCGATGGCCTGTCGGAGCCTGAGCTGCACGATCTGGCGCAGGCGATCCTCGACAATGCCCGCACCATCCTGATCAATCATCAAACACCGCTGTCGATCAGCATTGGCGTTGGAACCTGGCGGCCGGGCGAAGCTCAGGAGACGTTTATCCGCAAAGTCGACGAGGCGTTGTACAAGGCCAAGCACAACGGGCGCGGGCGCGTGGAGTGGGCGTAATATTCCGACACGGCAGGTTAGGCCTGCTGTGCGCTGCGGCAGTGTCGCCGATACTCTGACGGCGAACGCTCGGTGTAGCGTTTGAAGACCCGGCAAAAATAGTTGCTGTCGACAAAGCCGCAGTTATGGGCGATCTCTTTCACCTTCAGGTCATAGCCGCGCAGCAGCTGTTTTGCCTTTTCAAGACGCACCCGGGTCAGATATTCGTTAAATCCCACCGAGCCTGATTTCTGAAAAATATGCGAAAGATAGTTGGGCGTGATGTGAAAACGTCTGGCCACTGATTCCCGCGTCAGCGGCAGGCTCAGATTTTCCTCGAGATAGTCCTGAACGGCAAGAAACAGATCCCGGCTGCGACTGACGCGCATTTCCAGCCCAACCAGCTGTTCGCGACAGTGGCTCAGTAGCGCGGCGACCACCAGCCGGGCGGTCAGCGGATCGGGCTGCAGGCTGACTTCATTCAGGCTCAGCAGCAGGTAAGAGCCCACGCGCGGCCCGAGGCGGGCAACGCTTTGCTTCTCCGTGTGCAGGCTTTTCCCGTCCCAGCGTTGAATACTGAATCCCAGTTTCTGCCGGCCAAACAGGATACTCAGGGTAGTGGCCGGGCCGGTCCACTGCGGCAGCGTCCACTTTCCCGCCTGCACGTAGAGTACCTGCAGCGCGGTTAACGTCGAAGCGGCTAGCGGCAGCCCCTGTTCATTAAGCTGACCCTCCAGCACAATTTCCAGACGTGGAAACGGTACATTGAAGGCAAGGGCAGGCACGGAGATATCCGGCTCAGGAAATCTCACCTGTAAGCGATCTTTTTGACCGATTAACCGATGCAGTATATCCGGCAGATCTTCAATCATTCTTTGCCCTCAGCATGCGCATTATCCTGTTGATGATAATCTATTTTTTCCTCCCCGGCAGCGTTTGTTAAGCCATTTTGCGCGGTGGATTCCCGGTCAGCTACAGCACAGGCATCGCCGAAAACGTGATTGTTGACGCCCATCACACTTTGTTGGCTCGCGTACGTATGTCCAGTTTTTCGTAGCGCTCGCCTCCTGTCATGCCGCGGATGGACCAGTAGAGTTTGTTTGTGTTATCGGAACGTTAAAAAGGAACGCAACATGAACTCATCATCAGCTAGCTTTCTCGATGCGTTAGGCGCCAGCCTGGCGCTCAGCGCGCAAATGAAACACGAGCTCGACACCCTCGGCTACACCGTTGTGCATAATGTCGTTGACGCCCAGTGGCTGAGCGAAATGCGACGGCTAATTGATACCCTGGTTGAGCGCGAAGGCGACAATCTGGCGATGGAACATCATCAGGAAGCGACCGCGACGCGGATCGCCAACCTGGTGAATAAGGGGGTTATCTGGGAGAAAGTCTGGGCTCATCCGCTGATCCTCTCCGCCTGCCGCTATATCTTCGACGGCGATTTTAAAGTCTCCAGCCTCAACGCGCGCGAGGCGTTATATAACGGCGGCCACCAGCCGCTGCACGCCGACTGGAAAAAGCCGCGCCCGGATTTTCCCAAAGTCCACCTGGTGAATACCATCTGGGCGATAGACGATTTGAGCGCCGCCAATGGCGCGCCGCGGATAATCCCCGGTACCCACCTGCGTCCTGAGCTCCCGGAAGAGGTACTGGCCGACCCGGAGCAAGCCCACCCTGATGAAATCGTGTTTGCTGCGCCGGCCGGGAGCGTGATGATTTACAACGCTCACGCCTGGCACGGCGGCACGCGTAATCGTGAGGGCAGCAGACGACGTGTGCTGCATGGGTTATACATCGATCGCGCGGATACGCCGCAGCAGGACCAGCGGCGCTGGCTGACGCCCGAGACGGCCAGCCGCCTGACGCCAGCGCAAAAGTGGTTGCTGGATGTAGAGTAAGGCCCGTCGCCGGTCAGGGAAGTTCAACATAGACGACCGGCTTTTTCATGATGCTTTTTACGGCCTCGACGATCTGCTGCGGCTGCAGCAGGAAGCTCTTGATGCTGGTTTTAATCGTCCGCAGGCCGCGAAAGCGCTGGGCGTCGTCAATTTCGATATCCGTCACCAGCAGCACCACTTCGGCGCGGGCGATATCTTCTGCGGTAATGCGATTTTCAACGCCGAGCGCGCCCTGAGTTTCCACCTTAAGATGCCATTTTTCATGATGACCGACCTTTTCCAGCCGTTCGGCAGCCATATAGGTGTGCGCCACTCCGCTGACGCAGGCGGTGACGGCGATAATATTGAAGTCCATAACATCCTCCTGGCGTTAACCGCCGATAGTGACGTGGAATCCGGCCGCTTCGGCCATTACCCGATAAGGTTGAATGTCCGCTTCGTCAGGCGCTTTCACCCTGGCCAGCGCCCAGGGTTTGCCCAGCAGACGGTATTTGGGCTCGCCGTATTGATGAAATGGCAGCAGGTGCAATTCTGTAAGATTAAAAGGTGCGAGAAAGTTCAGAATCTGGCGAAAATTATCAACGCTCATGGTATAGCCCGGGATCAGCGGCACACGTGGGATGAGGTTGATCTCTCTAGCCGCCAGCTGGCGAAAATTATCCAGTACCCGCGGCTGATTGATTCGCAGTAGCGACAATGCCCGCTCAGGTTCCATGATTTTAAAATCAAATAACACCTCGTCGCAGGCTTCAGCCACCGGTAAAAAACGGTTGAAGGGCCCGTCGCCAGCGGTTTCGATGGCGGTGCGGATCCCCCACTGGCGCAGGCGCTGGAGAAAGCGGGCGGCAAATTCGGCCTGCATGAGCACTTCACCGCCGGAGAGGGTGACACCGCCGCCGGAGGCGCGGAAGAAGACTTCATCCTTCAGCACCTCATGAAGGAGGTTATCCAGCGTCATGTCGCGACCGATCTGCTCCCATGCCCCGGAGGGACACTCGGCGACATCCTGCTGGCAGCGGGCGCAACCCAGGCATTTACTCTGCCGGCGCAGGGTCTGGATCCTGGGTGACATTGACTCCGGGTTGGCGCACCACGGGCAGGTGTGGGGGCAGCCTTTGAAAAAGACCACCGTGCGGATCCCCTGGCCATCATTGAGCGAGTAGCGCTGCAGATTAAAAATGCGCGCCCGGTCGGCGCGCGTCTCCATCACCTCACAGCTGATGCGCGGTGCGGCGGATAATGTCATCCTGAATCTCCTTCGACAGCTCAACAAAGAAGGCGCTGTAGCCCGCGACGCGCACCACCAGGCCGGCAAAGTCCTGCGGCCGTTGCTGCGCTTCACGCAGGGTGTCGGCATTGACCACGTTAAACTGAATATGCTGCAGCTTGAGCTTGCAGAAAGCCTGTAAAAAGTCTGCCAGCTTGTTTAGCCCGCCGTCGCCGGCCAGCGTCGCCGGGGTGAATTTAACGTTGAGCAGCGTACCGTTCGACAGCAGATAGTTATCCAGCTTGCTGACTGATTTCAGCACCGCCGTCGGCCCCTGGGCATCCTGGCCGACCATTGGCGACAGGCCGCCGTCCGCTAACTGTTCGCCAGCTAGCCGCCCGTCCGGGGTAGCCCCCACCACCGAGCCCAGCGGCACGTGCGCCGAGACGGTATAGGAGCCGGGCGTAAAACGCCCGCCGCGCGGATTCAGATATTGTTCCACCTCTTTGCAGTAAAAGCGCAGCAGATCGGCGCTGATATTATCGACGTCGTCGATATCGTTGCCGTATTTTTCAAAACGGTTGATCAACCGGGCGCGGATTTTCTCTCCCTCTGGCGTCTGGAAGTTGGCTTTCAGTACCGCCATCAGTTGGTCAAAGCTAAGGCGCTGCTGGTCAAAGACCATCCCCTTCAGGGCATAAAGCGAATCGCTCAGGTTGGCGATCCCGATGCCCTGGACGCCGGAGAAGTTATAGCGCGCTCCGCCGGCGGTGATGTCTTTACCGTGCCGCACGCAATCTTTAATGAACGAGGAGAGGAGAGGCACTGGCGCCCAGTCGCGATGGCCGATATCGCAGATATTGCTGCCCTCGACCATCAGCTTGATGTAATAGCGAATTTTGTCGCGCATCTGGCGGATAAGCCCTTCCCAGCTGACCTCCGGTTGTCCTTCATTTTCCTGCAGGACAAGTTCCATGACCTTCAGCAGGTTGAACATGGCGATATCATGCAGGCCGTAGGTGCGGCCGGGGATCGACAACTCGACGCAGCCGACCACCGCGTAGTCGCGGGCGTCTTCCAGCGACACGCCGCGATTGAGGAAGGCGGGGACCACCACCTCGTCGTTGAAAATCTGTGGAATGCCGGTGCCCAGGCGGATGGTTTCGGCGGTTTTACGCAGGAACGGGCGGTCAATCAGCTCGTTCACCCGCACGCCAAGATTCGGCTGCGGCAATTGCACGTTTTGATAGGCATCGAGGCATAAAAATGACAGCACATTGACCGCGCTGCGCCCGGTTTCCGTTAGCCCACCGAGCAGGGCGGTATACCCGGTGGGAAAACCGGCGAAATAGCGTGCGCTACTGGAGGAGCGCAGCAGGACGATGTCGTTGCATTTTACCCAAAGCGACTCCAGCAGCTCCTTGAGCGACGCCGGATCCTGTCCTTGATTCAGCGACGCCTGATAAAACGGCAGCATGTACTGGTCAAAACGGCCGAGCGAAATGGAGCTGGCATTGGATTCGTACTGCAGAATGATGTTCATATACCAGAACAGCTGGCAGGCCTGGGGGAAGTCCGTTGGCCGGTGCTGCGCATTGTGGCGCGAAATCGCGGCGATGGTTAACAGCTCCCGCTGACGCTGCGGATCCTGACAGTGTCCAGCCATCTCCTCGGCCAGCGCGGCGTAGCGCAGAATATGGCGCTGAGAGGCCTCCAGCAGGATCAATACCGCCTGATAAAAAGGGTTATCAGGCTGCCGGGCGCAGTGTGATTGCATCTCCGCAACCAGCGCGTCCAGGCCATTATTCAACAGGTGCGGATAGTCGATTATGATATGGCCCTGGCCTTTATCGGTCTGGTTCACGCTGAATATTTGGGTGCTGACGGCGGCTTTGACCTCGTCGGTCATCTGGCCGTTGATGAAATCTTTCATTGAGCGCTTTTCCCAGTAGGGGAACAGCGTTTCCCGATAGACGCGCTTATCTTCTTCGCTTATCGCGAAGCGGTCCTGCGGTCGGGTCGGGAAGGTGTCGAGCTCGTTAAGCAGCCAGTAGGGATCCATCTCCGGCGACATAATGCCGGCCCGCGGTTTGATGGTACGGTTGCCGGCAATCAGTTCATCATCACGAATCGAAATGTCTACCTTATCGAGGATCCAGGCGGTGGCCTTCGCCCGGCGAATAATCACCGGCTCGCCCTCCGTTTGCCGATGGCTGGCGGTATAGAGCAGGGCGCGTTCAAGTGATATTTCGCGCGGTTGGGCGAACAGGCTGGCTTTCAGGCGTTGAGTACGATTCGTCATGACAAACTCCATGTTGTGGCGAAGGGCGCGCGGGCGCCCCTTTTAAGGCTTCAGGCTCGTTGGGAAAGGTGGCTGTCTATCTTGTTCATGATGGCGTCGGCGCGTTTGACCGCATCGCTGATATTGACGCGTACGATAGTTTTCCCGGCAAAACGCTCTTCGAATTTGATACCGATATCTTTGGTCAGAATGACCATATCGGCGGCGGCGATCTCTTCCGCGGTCAGCTCGTTTTCAATGCCGATAGAACCCTGGGTTTCAACTTTGACCTGCCAGCCTTTGGCCTTAGCGGCGCTTTCTAACGATTCGGCGGCCATATAGGTGTGAGCCACACCCGACGGGCAGGCGGTGACAGCGATAATGTGGGTCATAATCTGTTCCTTCCAGTCTGTTAGTTAATTTCAAAATCAAGGTCTAATTCGTCGTCGGCTTTGGCGTCAGACGATTTCTTTTTAGCCAGCGCTTTCAGCACAATGACGCAGGCGGCGCTGACGCAGGCGCCGACCAGCAGCGCGGCGATAAAGCCGAGTTTGCCCTGGACCACCGGCAGCACGATGAGCCCGCCCCAGCCGGCGTAACACTGGGCGCCCAACAGCGCCGCGGTGACGCAGCCGCTGGCCGCGCCAATCATATTGGCCGGAATAACGCGCAGCGGGTCGGCAGCGGCAAAGGGAATCGCCCCTTCGGTGACCCCGACGCAGCCCATCACCAGCGCCGCTTTGCCGGTTTCCCTCTCTTCGGCGGTGAAATATTTGCGGCCGATCAGCGTCGCCAGTCCCATCCCCAGCGGCGGTACGGCGATGCCGACGGCGGCGATAGCCACTACGCTGTAGACCCCCTGTGAAACGCAGATCAGCATGAAGGCGTAGGCCACTTTGTTCACCGGGCCGCCCATATCAAACGCCAGCATCAGGCCCATAATGATGGCCAGCACCACGATGCTGCCTTCGCGCATGCCCTGCAGCCAGTTGGTCAGGTTTGCCGTGAGCGCGCCTACCGGTTCGCCGAGCCCCCACATCATGATCCCGGCAGTAATAAAGGTGCCGATGATGGGAATAATGAAAATCGGCATCACCGAGCGCAGCACCTTGTGGACCGGTATTTTTTTCAGGTAATAGACCACCAGACCGCCGATCATCCCAGCGATCAGCGCGCCAAAGAAGCCGGCGCCGAAGCTGTTACCTACCCAGGCGCCGATGGCGCAGGGGGCCAGCGCGGCGCGGTCGGCGATGGAGTAGCCAATGTAGGCGGCGAGAAAAGGGACCATCAGCGTCAGGCCGGCGACGCCAATATCAAACAGTTTCTTCAGGTTGGGATCGGTGGCGGCATCCGGAACCGCACCTTTGCCATACAACATGACGGACACCGCCAGCAGGATCCCGCCGGAGACCACGAAGGGGATCATATATGACACGCCGGTCATCAGATGCTGGCGAGTATTTTTTAGTATTTGCACCAGTTCGTTCATTGCTTGCTCCTGAGCGCTGTAGGGCCCGTGACAGTATTGATGGCTCAACATTAGAAAAAGGGCGCCGCATAAAACAGTAGAGAAAAAGTGCATTTACTGGATATTTGTAAGGTTAGAAAAGAATTGCGATCCACCTCAAATCTTAGTGATGACAGGAGGAGTGAGCGCTAAAAGGGTGGAATTGTGATGGCGGGCATAAAAAAGTATCGTGTGTACAATAGTCCAGTAATTGCCAGTTTTGTCACCTAGTCCACTTGACCATCTTTCATTACCTTTTGGGGAATTAATGGATTACTCAGGAGGAAGGCGATGGCTCTGGTCATTGAATTTACATGTGATTTGCCCAACGGCGTGCATGCGCGTCCGGCCAGTCTGGTCGAAACGCTGTGTAACCGTTTTTCATCGGCAATTGAGTGGCGGAACCTGCGCTGCGATACCGGTGGCAATGCCAAAAGCGCGTTGGCGGTCATCGGCACGAACACCCTGAAGGGCGACACCTGCCAGCTGCTTATCAGCGGCGAAGATGAAGCCGAGGCTTACGCCGCGTTAACGGCCTTTCTGCGTGATGAATTTCCTCACTGCGACGCGCCGCTGCCTACGGCACAAGCGCTGGACGTCCAGCCGGTGCCGGAGTCACTCTCACGCCTGAACCCGACGCTGTTCCATGCCAGTCCGGTCTGCGCCGGCAGCGCGGGGGGCAGACTCATCCATCTAAAATCCCGCGATTTGCACGAGCTTGGCGCACTGCCCGTCGCCAGCAGTCCTGAACAGGAGCAGGCGGCACTGGATAACGGCCTGCGCCTGCTGGTGAAAGATATCGAACTGCGGCTGCTGGACAATGACGGTACCGCCAGCGCGATACTGGAAGCTCACCGTTCGCTGGCGACGGATGCCTCGCTGCGCCAGCATCTGCTCGGCGGGATCCTCACCGGTCTCAGCTGCGCCCAGGCGATCGTCGCCACCAGCGACCACTTCTGCGCCCAGTTCCGCGATTCCGGCAGCAGCTATCTGCAGGAGCGAGTGCTGGATGTGCGCGATGTCTGCTTCCAGCTGTTGCAGCATATCTACGGCGAAGCCCGTTTCCCGGCGCCGGGTCAACTGCGGGAAGCCGCCATTTGCCTTGCCGACGAACTCACCCCCAGCCAGTTCCTCGAACTGGATAAAACGCATCTCAAAGGGCTGCTGCTGCGCAGCGGCGGCACTACGTCGCACACCGTGATCCTTGCCCGCTCATTCAATATCCCGACCCTGGTGGGGGTTGACCTCGACGCACTGTTGCCCTGGGAGGATACTCAGGTGCAGATCGACGGCAACGCCGGGCTGCTGGTGGTCGACCTGAGTCCGGCGGTGGCGCGCTACTATCAGCAGGAGTCGTGGGTTCAGGCGCAGATCCAGCAACAGCAGCAGGTATGGCTGGATAAGGCGGGGCAGACGGAAGACGGTATCCGCGTCGAGATCGCGGCGAACATCGCCCATTCGGTAGAGGCGGTGGCGGCCTTCAACAACGGCGCGCAGTCGGTTGGCCTGTTCCGCACGGAGATGCTCTATATGGACCGGCCCGGCGCGCCATCGGAAGACGAACTCTACAACATTTTCTGCCAGGCGCTGGAGCCTGCCGCCGGGCGCAGCATTATCGTGCGGACTATGGATATCGGCGGTGATAAGCCGGTGGCCTACCTCAACATTCCGGCGGAAAATAACCCTTTCCTCGGCTACCGCGCGGTGCGCATCTATGAAGAGTACCAGGCGCTGTTTCATACTCAGCTGCGGGCGATTCTACGCGCTTCGGCGCACGGCTCGCTGAAGATCATGATCCCGATGATTTCCTCAATGGAAGAGATCCTGTGGGTGAAAGAGCGGTTGGCGGAGGCCAAACAGTCGCTGCGCGTCGAACAGATCCCGTTTGATGAAAAAATTCCGCTGGGCATCATGCTGGAGGTGCCGTCGGTGATGTTCATCATCGATCAGTGCTGCGAAGAGGTGGACTTCTTTAGCATCGGCAGCAATGACTTAACGCAGTATCTGCTGGCGGTCGATCGCGATAATGCGAAAGTGACGCGCCATTACAACAGTCTCAACCCGGCCTTCCTGCGTGCGCTGGACTATGCCGTGCAGGCGGCGCACCGGCAGGGGAAATGGATCGGCCTGTGCGGCGAGCTGGGGGCCAAAGGTTCGGTGCTGCCGCTGCTGGTCGGCCTCGGCCTGGATGAACTGAGCATGAGCGCGCCGGCGATCCCGGCGACCAAAGCGCGTCTGGCGCAGCTGGACAGCCGCGCCTGCCGTCAGCTGCTGAATCAGGCGATGCAGTGCCGTACCTCGCTGGAAGTGGAGCATCTGTTGGCCCAGTTCCGCATGCGCCAGCAGGATGTGCCGTTGATTAGCCGCCAGTGCATCACCCTCAACAGCGACTGGCGCAGCAAGGAGGAGGTGCTGAAGGGGATGACGGATAATCTGCTGCTGGCCGGGCGCTGCCGCTATCCGCGCAAGCTGGAGGCCGATCTCTGGGCCCGCGAGGCGGTGTTCTCCACCGGGCTGGGCTTCAGTTTTGCCATTCCGCATAGTAAATCCGAGCATATTGAGCAGTCGACCATTAGCGTCGCCCGCCTGGCGCAGCCGGTGAAGTGGGGTGATGAAGAAGCGCAGTTTGTGATTATGCTGACGCTAAACAAGCATTCGGCGGGCGACCAGCATATGCGCATCTTCTCGCGCCTGGCGCGGCGCATTATGCACGCCGAGTTCCGCCAGGCGCTGGTATCCGCTGAGAGCAGCGAGGCTATCGCGCAACTGCTGCGCCGCGAGCTGGAGTTGTGATCGGTTATCCGGCCCGCGCCGCTGGCCGGAGCCCGTGGATGCTGGTGGAGGTGGCGACGGGCCTCTCCCTATGTGCTCCCGGTGCCAGGAGAGACTTAACGCAGAAGACATATCGGGTGCGCCATCTGCCCGGACATAACACAGAACAACCGTTTTTCCGGGGCGAAACCGTTGCAAACTGATAACTATATCGATTAATCCGGCTCTGACCGTCAGTCGGCCCGCGCAAGCGCCGCACCGCCGGGCGATGGCATCAGGCGCGGAGACGATTTTGTGCCGGGTGGCGGCTGCGCTTAACCCGGCCTACTCACTCCATTATCGTGCCTTTTGTAGCCCAGGTCAGCCGTAGCGCGACCTGGGAGCGGCCGGGATAATTATGCCAAAATAGCTTTGCAGACGGCGTCGCTGACCTGCTGCGTTGACGCGCTGCCCTGCATATCCGGCGTCTTCGGCCCGCTGGCGATCGTCTGCTCAATTGCCGCCAGGATGCCGTTATGCGCGGCGTGATAGCGCGCATCGCCGTTCCCGAGAAAATCAAGCATCATCGCCCCGGCCCATATGGTGGCGATCGGATTGGCGATATTTTTCCCGTAGATATCCGGCGCTGAACCGTGGACCGGCTCGAACAGCGACGGGAAGGTGCGCTCCGGGTTGAGATTGGCCGATGGCGCAATACCAATGGTACCGGTGCAGGCCGGGCCGAGATCGGAGAGAATATCACCGAACAGATTGGAGCCGACGACCACGTCAAACCGCTCCGGCTGCAGCACGAAGCGGGCGCAGAGAATATCGATATGCTGCTTGTCCCAGCGGATCTCGGGATAGTTTTTGGCCATCTCCTCCACCCGCTCATCCCAGTAGGGCATGCTGATGGCCAGCCCGTTGGATTTCGTCGCCGAGGTCAGCGTTTTGCGCGGGCGGCTTTGCGCCAGCTCGAAGGCGTAGCGCAGGATACGGTCAACGCCCCGGCGGGTAAAGATCGACTCCTGAATCACCACCTCATGCTCGGTGCCTTCATTGGCGCGCCCGCCCAGAGCGGAATATTCGCCTTCGGTGTTCTCGCGCACCACGTAGAAATCGATATCGCCAGCCTTTTTCCCCGCCAGCGGGCAGGGGACGCCGGGGAACAGGCGCACCGGGCGCAGGTTGACGTACTGATCGAACTCGCGGCGGAACTTCAGCAGCGACCCCCACAGCGATATATGATCCGGGACGGTATCCGGCCAGCCGACGGCGCCAAAGTAGATGGCGTCGAACCCCTGTAACTGCTCGCGCCAGTCGTCCGGCATCATCTTACCGTGATGAGCATAATATTCGCAGCTTGCCCACTCCATCTGCTCGAAGCTCAGCGCCAGGTCCCACCGCTGCGCGGCGGCTTTCAGTACGCGGATCCCTTCAGGCAGAACTTCTTTGCCAATTCCGTCACCCGGGATGGCGGCAATACGACAGGTTTTTTTCATTCCGGTTCTCACTTTTTAGCGATGATGTTTGACCACCTGCTTATCCTATAATTGACTGATTCATAATTAATCACGCTAACTGGTGAAACATAAAACACAGATCATGAATAATCTGCCGCTGCTGAATGATTTACGCGTCTTTATGCTGGTCGCCCGCCGGGCCGGGTTTGCCGCCGCCGCTGAGGAGCTGGGCGTATCGCCGGCTTTCGTCAGCAAGCGGGTTTCGCTGCTGGAGCAAACCCTGAATGTGCTGTTGCTGCACCGGACCACCCGCCGGGTCACCATTACCGAAGAGGGAGAGCGGATCTACGAGTGGGCGCAGCGCATTCTGCAGGATGTCGATGAGATGATGGACGAGCTTTCCGACGTGCGTCAGGTGCCGCAGGGAACGCTGCGGATTATCAGCAGCTTCGGCTTTGGTCGCCGGGTGGTGGCCCCCGCGCTGTCGGCGCTGGCGCTTCAGTACCCGCAGCTGGAGCTGCGTTTTGATGTTCAGGACCGGCTGGTAGATTTAGTCAATGAAGGGGTGGATCTCGATATTCGCCTCGGCGACGATATCGCGCCGAATCTGATTGCTCGCCAGCTGGCGCGCAATCACCGCGTGCTCTGCGCGTCGCCGCAGTTCCTCGCCCGCCATGCGCCGCCGAAACAGCTGAGCGATCTGGCGGCTCTGCCGTGCCTGGTGATTAAAGAGCGGGATCATCCGTTCGGCGTCTGGCAGCTGCATAGCAAAGAGGGCCAGCACGCCATCAAAGTGACCGGGCCGCTGTCGTCCAACCATGGCGAAATTGTTCATCAGTGGTGTCTGGACGGGCAGGGGATTGCGCTCCGTTCGTGGTGGGACGTCAGGGAGAATATCGCCAGCGGGCATCTGGTGCAGGTGCTGCCGGACTACTGGCAAACGGCCAACGTCTGGGCGGTTTACGTCTCCCGCCTGGCGACGTCGGCTAAAATTCGCACCACCGTGGAGTTTCTGCGCCACTATTTCCAGCAACACTATCCGCAGCATGAGCCGACGGCCAGGGCCGTCGGCAAAGGCGATTAAACCCCAAGGCGGTCGCGCAGGCTGTAGTAGGCGGCGCCCATCGCGGTAAAGGGGATACGCAGGCTGCGGCCGCCCGGGAACGGGTAGTGCGGCAGTTTGGCAAAGGCGTCGAAACGCTCGGCGTCGCCGCGCAGCAGTTCCGAAATCAATCGTCCGGCGAGGTGGGTACAGGTGACCCCATGCCCGCTGTAGCCCTGCATGTAGTAGATGTTGCTATCCAGGCGACCAAACTGCGGCATCCGCGACAAGGTCAGCAGGAAGTTGCCCGTCCAGCGGTAGTCAATCTTCACCCCCTGCAGCTGTGGGAAGGTTTTCAACAGCTTTGGCATAATCAGCCGCTCCACATCGTCCGGGTCGCGGGCGCCGTAGACCACGCCGCCGCCGTACAGCAGGCGGTTATCGCCGGTCAGACGGTAGTAGTCCAGCAGGTAGTTACAGTCTTCCACACAGTAGTTTTTCGGGATCAGCGAGCGGGCGACCTCCTCCGACAGCGGCGCGGTGGTGACCACCTGGGTGCCGCACGGCATGCTGCGCTTCGCCAGCTCCGGCTCCAGTTTGTCACCGAGATAGGCGTTGCCGGCGACAATCACATAGCGGGCAGTGACCTGGCCGCGGGCGGTGCTGACCACTGCCGGGCTGGTGTGCTGGATGCGGGTGACCGGCGACTGCTCATACACCCGGCCGCCGTTCAGGCGAATAGCGTCCGCTTCGCCGATGGCGAGGTTGAGCGGGTGAATATGGCCGCCGCTGTGGTCGAGCAGGGCGCCGACGTAGCGGTCGCTGTCCACTTCGCGACGAATCGCCTCTCTGTCCAGCAGCTCCAGCTGCGTGTTGCCGTAGCGCTCCCAGTTGGCTTTCTGTTCTTCCAGCGTCTCCAGCTGTTTATGGTTCATCGCCACGAACAGGCCGCCCGGTCGGTAATCGCACTGGATCTGATAGCGCTGGATGCGTTCGCGGATAATATCGCCGCCTTCGAACATCATGCTGCCGAGCATTTTCGCCGCATCCGGGCCGTAGTTTTTTTCAATCACGTCGATATCGCGGCTGTAGGAGTTAACCAGCTGACCGCCGTTGCGGCCGCTGGCGCCGAAGCCAATGCGCGTCCCTTCCAGCACCACCACGTCGTAGCCCATTTCGGCAAGATGCAGGGCAGATGAGAGGCCGGTGTAGCCGCCGCCGACGACGCAGACGTCGCAGCTTATCGATTCGTCCAGCGTCGGAAAGGGTTCATATTTGTTGGCGCTGGCGGCGTAATAGCTGGTGGTATGTTCGGTCATGATTAAGACTCCAGGGCAATCCAGATGGTTTTCAGTTCGGTGAATTTTTCCAGGGCGTGCAGCGACTTATCGCGCCCGTTGCCGCTCTGTTTGTAACCGCCGAAGGGGACGGTCATATCACCATCGTTATAGTTGTTGACGAAGACCGAACCGGCCTTCAGGCGGCGGCTCATGCGGTGGGCGCGTGAGAGATCGCGAGTCCATACCGCGGCGCCGAGGCCGTAGTCGCTGTCGTTGGCAAGCCGCAGCGCCTCGTCTTCGCTTTTGAATCGCGTCACCACCAGCACCGGGCCGAAGATCTCTTCCCGGCTGAGGGTGGAGGCCGGGTCGACGTCAATGAAAATGGTCGGGCCGACGGCGGCTGGCCATGGATTTTTCCGCCCATCGAGGAACAGCGTGCTTTTACTTTCGCCGCCGCGAATAAAACTGTGCACGCTGTCGGCATGGGTGTTGTCAATCAGCATGCCCATGGTGGTGTTTGGATCGAGCGGGTTGCCCGGCTGCCAGTGTTGCGCTTCGGTTTTCAGTCGCGCCAGGAACTCGTCGGCGATGCTCTCCTCCAGCAACAGGCGGGTGCCGGCGATGCACACCTGGCCCTGGTTGTAGAAGATGCCGCCGGCGGTGGCGCTGACCGCTTTTTGCAGATCCGGGCAGTCGGCGAAGACGATGTTGGCGCTCTTGCCGCCCGCTTCCAGCCACACGCGCTTCATATTGCTGTCGCCGGCGTCTTTCAGCAGCTGCTTGCCGGTGCGGGTGGAGCCGGTAAAAGTAATGACCTCCACGTCAGGATGCAGGGCCAGCGCCTGTCCGGCCTCGTGACCAAAGCCGCTGACCACGTTCAGCACGCCGTCCGGCAGGCCAGCCTCTTTCGCCAGCCCGGCGAGGCGCAGGGCGGTGAGCGGCGATTTTTCCGACGGCTTAAGGATCACGCTGTTGCCTGCCGCCAGCGCCGGACCGAGCTTCCAGCAGGCCAGCAGCAGCGGGAAGTTCCATGGCACCACCGCGGCGATGACGCCAATCGGTTCGCGGACGATCATCGCCAGCTCGTTGCTGCCGGTGGGGGCCACTTCGCCATAGACTTTATCCAGCGCTTCGGCATACCAGCGGATGGCGCGGGCGGCGCCGGGAATATCGTCGCGCAGGCTGTGGCGAATCGGTTTGCCGGTATCCAGCGTTTCCAGCAGCGCCAGCTCTTCGCGGTGGGTCTCCATCAGGTCGGCGAAGCGTGTGAGAACCGCTTTACGCTGCGCGGGGGCGGCCTGTGACCAGTCGCCGTTATCAAAGACCCGGCGCGCGGCCTTCACCGCCAGCTCGACGTCGGCTTTTTTGCCGCGGGCGACATGGGCTAACGTTTGCTGCGCGGCAGGGTCAATGGTTTCAAAGGTGGTATTATCGACCGCGGCGCAATATTCGCCGTTAATAAATAATCGCGTTTCAATGGCCAGGCTTTTCGCTTTTTCCTGCCAGTAAGCCAGGTGCTGAAAATTCATCATGACTCCTTAAAAACATTATCGGCAAATTAATCATTTCGGCGTTTTCAGGCTGCACGGGGGCGCTGCGCCAGGCGCAGGGCATCGTGAATCCCGGAGTTGAATACCGTTTTATTGCCCTAAATTTCGGCAGGTTGTCTGCATGCCGAATAATTCAGGGACGAGTCGCCATTCACGGCGTTAATTATTTCAGGGCCAGCAGGAAATAGGATTCCCTTCTGGCACAAACGTTATGACGGCGAGTTTTTCGCGGCGACGAAAATAAAATTTCCGCCGTCGCAGGTCTGAAGAAAGCCTGAACCTCGTTCAGGCTAACTATTCAGAATGTGGTGGGGGTGTGGGCACTGATGATGCGGCAGATGCCTGCCGAGGTGTTGCTGAAGCTGTGCGGGATGCCGGTGTTAATGGCATAGCTCTGTCCAGCCACCAGGTGGTACGACTGACCGTTAATGGTCAGCACGATCTCCCCCTCCAGTATGGTGCCTATCTCCTCACCCTGATGCTTAATCCTCTCCCCGGTCGTGGTTCCAGGCTGGTAAGTTTCAAAAATCATCGCCAGCGTACGGTTCGGATTTCCGTTATGAACCAGTTTCATGGAAACGCCCTGACTGCCCATTTCGATAAGGTCATCCTGATTAATGACCACCTGGGGTTCGTCCGGCTTTTCGGGTTCAGAAAAGAATTCCGAGAGCGACAGCCCATAGACTTTCAGCAGCTTTTGCAGCGTACTGATGGCGGGACTGACTTTGTCCTGCTCTATGGTGCTGATGGCACTATGTGTTAACCCAGACAGTTCGGCGGCACGACGCTGCGAGAGACCCAGCTGTTGGCGGATCTCTGACAGACGTTTCCCTGGCGCCAGTCCGTCATCGCTCATATTTGCATTTCCTTAACGGTAGTGGTCAGCGCCGCCGCTTTTCAGCATGATGGCCCTGACAGGCGGTGATAAAACCATCAAACAACATACGCGATAGGGCGTATTCGCTACTGTTCCATTCAGGATGCCACTGTACGCCCAGCGCGAAAGGGTGATCGTTCACGCTGACCGCTTCCACCAGTCCATCCGGCGCTCGCGCCTCCACGCGCAGCTGCGGACTCAGGGTTTTTGCTCCTTGTCCGTGTAGCGAGTTTACCCAAAACGTGTTGCAGCCCGGTATCAATTGCGACAGCAATCCTCCTTCCTGAACCTCAACCTGATGGGACGGCGCATACTGCTGCTCGACGGGCAGTTCAGGATCTTCGCGATGCTCCAGCAGCTCAGGCTGCTCGAACAGACGACGATACAGAGTCCCACCGGTGGCGACAACCAGTTCCTGCAGTCCACGACAGATGGCGAAAATGGGGATGCGCCTTTCGAGTGCGGCGTTAATCAGCGCCATGCTCAGAAGATCACGCCCGGGGTCGGCGTCAGGCTCATCGCCGTTTTCACCATAAAGGTGCGGCTGCACGTTACTGGGGCTGCCTGGCAGGTATATCCCGTCCAGTTTATCGACTAACGCGTTCAGCAGCTCCGGCTCCGCCAGCGCATGTGGCAGGGCGATCGGCAGTCCGCCGGCGTTAACAATTGCATTCAGGTACTTTTCTTGCAAGGTCTGGGTCTGGTGACCCTTAAGCCTGTTTCTACACATCACGACGCCAATAACTGGCTTGTACATTATATTTTCCATGATCGCCCTCACAAAGTGGACTAAATTATGACCGCTATAGCGGGTTTAACGGCCATATCGTTCAATATTTTCTCAATCTAGCAGTGGAAATAGCCCTTTGCAAACTTAATTTAACATTTGACAAACAATTTATTTGCATACACAGTCGATGGGGTGGACATTATATTTAACGGTCTGAGTGCAGGACCGAAACCAAACCAACGGCGGTGAATCATGGAAACCAATATCGTAGAAGTTGAGAATTTTGTTCAGCAAACGGAAGAGAGACGGGTCAGCGCGTTCGCGAAAGAAGTGAAGCGCTACCTCGAAACCTACCCTGATACCCAATATGTCGATGTCCTCCTCACTGATCTGAACGGCTGCTTCCGCGGCAAGCGCATCCCGGTTGCCGGCCTGAGCAAGCTGGAGAAAGGCTGTTATTTTCCGGCCTCGGTGTTTGCGATGGATATTCTCGGCAACGTCGTGGAAGAGGCCGGTCTGGGCCAGGAGATGGGCGAGCCGGATCGCAGCTGCATCCCGGTGCCCGGTACCTTAACGCCTTCAGCGGCCGATCCGCAGTCGATAGCCCAGGTACAGCTGACCATGGTTGATGAAGATGGCGCTCCCTTTGACGTTGAGCCGCGGAACGTACTCAACCGCCTCTGGCAGCAGCTGCGCCAGCGCGGGCTGTTCCCCGTGGTAGCGGTAGAGCTGGAGTTCTATTTACTGGACCGCAAACGCGATGCCGAAGGCTACCTGCAGCCGCCGTGCGCGCCGGGCACCGACGATCGCAACACCCAAAGCCAGGTCTACTCGGTCGATAACCTGAACCACTTTGCCGACGTACTCAACGACATCGACGAGCTGGCGAAACTGCAGCTGATCCCCGCCGACGGCGCGGTGGCCGAAGCCTCGCCGGGCCAGTTTGAAATCAATCTCCACCATACCGATAACGTGCTGGACGCCTGCGATGATGCGCTGGCGTTAAAACGTCTCGTGCGTTTAATGGCGGAGAAGCATAAGATGCACGCCACTTTTATGGCCAAGCCTTATGAAGAGCATGCGGGCAGCGGGATGCATATCCACATCAGCATGCTGAACAATAAAGGGGAAAACGTGCTGGTGGACGGCGACGGGGAAGACTCCGCGCTGCTTAAACGCGCGCTGGCCGGGATGATCGATCTGATGCCGGCCTCGATGGCGCTGCTGGCGCCGAACGTGAACTCGTATCGCCGCTTCCAGCCGGGGATGTATGTCCCGACGCAGGCTTCCTGGGGCCATAACAACCGTACCGTGGCGCTGCGGATCCCGTGCGGCGAGCGGCAGAACCACCGCGTGGAGTATCGCGTGGCGGGAGCGGACGCCAACCCGTATCTGGTGATGGCGGCGATTTTCGCCGGTATCCTGCACGGGCTGGATAACCCTCAGCTGCCTTTGCAGGAAGAGGTGGAAGGTAACGGCCTGGAACAAGAAGGGCTGCCGTTCCCGATCCGTCAGAGCGACGCGCTGTGGGAGTTTATGCAGAACGATCACCTGCGTGAGCGTCTCGGCGAGCGTTTTTGCCACGTTTTCCATGCCTGCAAGCATGATGAATTATTGCAGTTTGAGCGTCTTATCACAGAAACTGAAATTGAGTGGATGTTGAAAAACGCCTGATGGTCGCCCCGCGAGGGGCGCATGAGTTGAGTCATGAGTAGCATCATACGGCCTGAGCGGAGCCTGGTCGTCCTTTTTGCTGGGAGCCCAGCCATTTCCCGGATGTCGCGTTAAGGAGCGCAGGCGGCAACGGGGCTTCAGTTAACGACACAGTGTGTGACGAGGAAATGAGATGATGCAGATGTTCAAATATCCGCAGGGAGAGGGAGGCCGCTCAGGCCGCATTGGATGCCAGCCAGCAACCGCTCACCGGTCCGTCTTACCCTTTTATTTATGCCTTACCCCCTTGCTAAGCAGGTTTGTCACGCGAACGTTGTGCCCGCAAACTGTTATCCGCAAGGGGGGAATGGTCGATGGCAATTAATCTTCCTGCGCATAACGCCGCTCAGGCGGGCAGACCGCGTCTGCGTAAATCCCTCAAACTCTGGCAAGTGGTGATGATGGGGCTCGCCTATCTGACGCCGATGACGGTGTTTGATACCTTCGGCATTGTCTCCGGCATCAGCAACGGCCACGTCCCGGCGTCGTATTTGCTGGCGCTGGCTGGCGTGCTGTTCACCGCCATCAGCTACGGCAAACTGGTGCGCCAGTTCCCGGAAGCCGGCTCTGCCTACACCTACGCGCAAAAATCCATCAGTCCGCACGTCGGCTTTATGGTCGGCTGGTCGTCGCTGCTGGATTATCTGTTCCTGCCGATGATCAACGTCCTGCTGGCGAAGATCTATCTCTCGGCGCTGTTCCCGGAAGTGCCGCCATGGGTGTGGGTGGTGACCTTTGTCGCCATTCTGACCGCCGCGAACCTGAAAAGCGTTAACCTGGTGGCCAACTTCAACACCCTGTTCGTGCTGGTGCAGATCTCGATTATGGTGGTGTTTGTCATTCTGGTGGTCCAGGGGCTGCACAAAGGCGAGGGGGTAGGGACCGTCTGGTCGCTGCAGCCGTTTATCAGCCAGAATGCGCATCTGATCCCGATTATTACCGGGGCGACCATCGTCTGCTTTTCGTTTCTCGGCTTCGACGCGGTGACCACGCTGTCGGAAGAGACGCCTGACGCCGCGCGGGTGATCCCGAAGGCGATTTTTCTCACCGCGATGTACGGCGGCATTATTTTCATCGTCGCGTCGTTCTTTATGCAGCTGTTTTTCCCGGATATTCATCGCTTTAAAGACCCGGACGCCGCGCTGCCGGAGATTGCGCTGTACGTGGGCGGCAAGCTGTTCCAGTCAATTTTCCTCTGCACCACCTTTGTTAACACCCTGGCGTCCGGCCTGGCGTCCCATGCCAGCGTCTCCCGTCTGCTGTACGTGATGGGCCGCGATAACGTCTTCCCGGAGCGCATTTTCGGCTATGTGCATCCGAAATGGCGCACCCCGGCGTTGAACGTGATTATGGTGGGTATTGTCGCGCTGTCGGCGCTGTTCTTCGACCTGGTGACCGCCACCGCGTTGATTAACTTCGGCGCGCTGGTGGCCTTCACCTTCGTTAACCTGTCGGTGTTCAACCACTTCTGGCGGCGCAAAGGGTACAACAAAACCTGGAAGGATCGACTGCACTATCTGCTGCTGCCGATGGTCGGGGCGTTGACGGTAGGGGTGCTGTGGATCAACCTCGAGGCCACTTCCCTGACGCTCGGTCTGGTGTGGGCGGCGCTTGGTCTGGTGTATCTGGCTTATCTGACCCGACGCTTCCGTAAACCGCCGCCGCAGTTCGATGCCGCCAAGGCGGAGCAGGCCTGGGAGTCCTAGAGCCTGACGCAGAAACCGAACAAAGGCAGGCCCGCAGGCCTGCCTTTGTTATGGCATCGGTAAGGGACAGTACAGGATGGTAAAGAAATCAGCAGAAAACGGCGGAGAACGGAAGGTATTATTTCTTCTTTTTATGGACAGGTAACTGACTGGCGCGCCGCTCTTTGAGGTACGACACCAGACTGTAGATGGCGACGCCCAGCAGCGCCACCGCGACGATAAAGAGAATAAGACCCGACATAGACCAACCTAAAATTCTGTTTAGAAAGGGAAAAAGATACAGGGCTCAGTTGAAGATAACATCGGGATATGTCTGAAAGATGACGCCTCATCGCGGGAATATCCGCCGCAGGGGTTGTGATAAAATATTTCCCGCAGGAATGTGACAGCCTGGGTTTCAGCTGAAAGGGCGTAACACTCCGTTAAGTGATTTTACAGAAGTGCGGCCAGCAGCGGGTTACGCTGACCGCGAATTAGAATGATCTGAGAGCAAGACATGTATAAGAAAACCCTCAGCCTGCTGGGCGTGGCGCTGGCGCTGACGGCCTTCGCCAGTCAGGCTGAAAATGAACGTCAGGCGATCCGCGAGCGGATCGTGGAGCAGGTCCTGAAACCGTGTGAAGGTAAAAAAGCGGGCGATAAGGTGGTGATCACCGATCGCCGCGGCGGTGAGCACGAGGCGATCTGTACCCTGGCGGCGGTTCCACTGCCGGAGTGAGTTAGCGATATCGCGGCGCCGGTTGCCCGGTTCGCGCGCTGGTAAACAGCGCCAGTCGCGTCTGCTCGAAAGCCTCCCACAATCCCAGGTCATGCACGGGCGGTAAGGTGACCTTTTCCCCCATCTCCAGTCCTCTGAGGGCGGCGTCAACCAGATCCTCGGTGGTCATGACCGTACCGGTGGGCAGGGCGTCCAGCGCCACGCCGGAGGTCGGCCACAGATCGGTGGCGGTCGCCGCCGGCAATACCGCCTGAATACGCACGCCGCTGTCGGCAAACTCATCCTGCAGGCCACGGGTAAAGCTCAACACCCACGCTTTGCTGGCGCTGTAGACCGCGCTGCCCGGCAGCGTATGCAGCGCGAGAATAGAGGCAATATTGATCAGCGTTCCGCGGCCCCGGGGAGCGAAAGCGGCCAGCGCGGCATAGCTCAGGCGCAGGAGCGCGGTGGTGTTGAGCGTATGAATCGCCTGGTGCTCGCGCGGCGTACTGGCGAGAAAGCCCGCCATTTTTGCCGTGCCGGCGTTGTTGATGAACAGGTCAATGGCGGGATCGTGCTGCAGACGCTGCTCCACGGCTTCAATGCCTTGCTCCTCGCTCAGGTCGGCCTTGACGATGCTGGCCCGGATGGCGTAGCGCGCCTGCAGCTGCCCGGCGAGCGCCTGCAGCCGATCTTCACGGCGGGCCGCGAGGATCAGATCGTAGCCGCGAGCGGCGAGTCGTTCGGCATAGATCGCGCCGATACCTGAGGAAGCGCCGGTGATAAAAGCAGTGTGTGATGACTGGGACATGAGTATTGCCTCTTAAAAGGTTGCATTATTAAACCAAATTCAGCATGAGATACTTGGTTTAATAATGCAACCATTTTGCCGGGCTTTTTTTATTTTTGCCTGCCGCGGGCAGCGATTAGTCGTTCAGCGGAACGGCGATGGTGATATCCGCCGGGGCCAGCTCACGGCCATCCGCCGCCTGCAGGACCAGTTTACGCAGGGGCTGGCGCTGCTGGCGGTCAATGAGCCGGGTTGCCGGTTCGTCAGGATCGAACAGATAGTCATCCGCCCACTGGGAAAGGGCGACCAGCACGGTCTGCAGGGCGCGGCCCTTATCCGTCAGGACGTACTCCTGCCAGGCGCTGCCGTCGGAGGCCGGCTGCAGACGCAGGATGCCTTCATCCACCAGCATTTTCAGGCGTCCGGCGAGCATATTTTTGGCAATGCCGAGGTTTTTCTGGAATTCACTAAAACGGCACGCCCCGCGCAGGGCATCGCGGACGATAAGCAGCGACCACCAGTCACCGATAACGTCGAGGGAGCGGGCGACAGGACAGCAGCTGTTTTCAAGACGGGTACGTTTCACGAAAGCCTCCGGGTTAGTTGTTTCATTATAAAACTATTTGGTCGGCAGAGGAAATTTTCGGCGGCGGTCTAAGTTTGCGAGCGAATGCCAGGAAAAATGGCATAAATCCGTCACAATTAAGCCGATGATAATAAATGACTAAGGATGAAGGGATGAAAAAACGTCTACTCGCCGCCGCCGTAGTCGGCGCGGTCATGTTATCCGCCGGCGCTCTGGCGCAGGACACGGCCGCCCCGGAGGGGTATCAGCTGCAGCAGGTGCTGATCATGAGTCGTCACAACCTGCGCGCGCCGCTGGCCAATAACGGTAGCGTGCTGGAGCAGTCCACCGCCAAAGCCTGGCCGCAATGGGATGTGCCGGGCGGCCAGCTGACCACCAAGGGGGGTGTGCTGGAGGTGTATATGGGCCACTATATGCGCGAATGGCTGGCGCAGCAGAAGCTGGTGACCAGCGGCGAGTGCCCGCCGGAAAACGCTGTTTACGCCTACGCTAACAGCCTGCAGCGCACCGTCGCCACCGCGCAGTTCTTTATCACCGGCGCGTTCCCGGGCTGCGGCATTGCGGTGCATCATCAGCCGCAGATGGGCACCATGGACCCGACCTTCAACCCGGTTATCACCGACGACTCCCCGGCGTTTCGTGAGAAAGCGCTGCAGGCGATGGAAAAAGAGCGCCAGGGGATGCAGTTGACCGAGAGTTACAAGCTGCTGGAGACGATGATCGATTACCGCAACTCGCCCTCCTGCAAAGAGAAGCAGGTCTGTTCCCTGAGCGAGGGTAAAGATACCTTTAGCGCCGGTTATCAGCAGGAGCCGGGGGTGTCCGGGCCGCTGAAGGTGGGCAACTCGCTGGTGGACGCCTTCACCCTGCAATATTATGAAGGCTTCCCCAAAGACCAGGTGGCGTGGGGGGAGATCGCCAGCGATAAGCAGTGGCAGGTGCTGTCGAAGCTGAAAAACGGCTATCAGGATAGCCTGTTTACTTCGGTGGCGGTGGCGCAAAACGTGGCCAAGCCGCTGGTCAACTATATCGATAACGCGCTGGTGGGCGAGGGGGCCAGCAAGGCGAAAGTCACGCTGCTGGTGGGACACGACTCGAATATTGCCTCGCTGCTGACGGCGCTGGACTTTAAGCCCTATCAACTGCCCGGCCAGTATGAGCGCACGCCTATCGGCGGCAAACTGCTGTTTCAACGCTGGCACGACAGCGGCAGCAACCGCGATCTGATGAAGATTGAGTATGTCTACCAGAGCACCGAGCAGCTGCGTAACGCCGACCCATTGACGTTGCAGACCCCGCCGCAGCGGGTCACGCTGGCGCTTAACGGCTGCCCGGTCGATGACCAGGGTTTCTGTCCGCTGGAGACCTTTAAAAAGGTGATCAACGAGGCGGCGAAATAACGAAAAAACCCGGAGCAATCCGGGTTTTTTAGCAGGTTAGGGTGAGACTCGGCAGGGATAAACGTCCTAGACGTTTTTACGCTCAATCGTCTGTTCACCCCAGAACAGCGCATCTTTATCGGTTTTGGCAAAGGCCAGCGCCAGCACTTCGTCGCTGCCTTCCTCCCAGATTTGCTCCGCCAGTTTTTCATCATAGTGGGCGACTTCGAAAATCGCCTCGGCGATCTCCGGCGAGGTGTTACGTAAACTTGCCCATTCGCCGACGCGATGTGCTTTTGCTTCTTGAGTTGGCATAGTGCTCCTCCTGCGGAAGATTAGCCGTGCAGTTTAACGGCCAGTTTGGCGACATGTTCACCCTGATAGCGGGCGATGGCTAACTCTTCCTCGCTTGGCTGACGCGAGCCGTCGCCGCCGGCAATCGTGGTTGCGCCATAAGGCGTCCCGCCGCGGACCTGGGAGATATCGAACAGCTCCTGGGCGCCGTAGCCGATCGGCACGATGATCATGCCGTGGTGGGCCAGCGTCGTCCAGGTGGAGGTAATGGTTTGTTCCTGGCCGCCGCCGGTGCCGGTTGAGCTGAATACGCTGGCGATCTTGCCATACAGCGCGCCGGATGCCCACAGGCCGCCGGTCTGATCGAGGAAGGTGCGCATTTGTCCGGACATATTGCCGAAACGAGTCGGGGTACCAAAGATGATGGCGTCATACTCAGCCAGTTCCTGCGGCGTAGCGACAGGCGCGTTTTGCGTTTTACCGCCTGCTTTGGCAAACGCTTCTGCCTGCATGGTTTCCGGCACGCGCTTCACAACCACCTCAACGCCGTCCACCCGGTTCGCCCCATCGGCGACGGCGTGAGCCATGGTTTCAATGTGTCCATACATGGAATAATAAAGCACCAGAATTTTAGCCATTTCCATCACTCCTCGGTTGCATTATAAGCCAGCCAAATAGCTGGTACCTTTAAAGATAAAGCCTCTGCCGAAGAGTGCAAATCCAACGGGCATTTATTTGATTTATAACAAAATGACAAAGCATTATTTACTTTTCCTTGCGCAGCGCGGCCTGAGCGGCGGAGAAGCGGGAAGCGATGCCTCCGCCATTCTGGCCGGTGCGGCGAGGATGTAGCATCAGGATACATTTTCGCTAACTATTTTTTCTTCGTCAGCAGAGGAGGTTAGCGCCATCCCGCGGCGCGAGGAGATTTTTTTCGCCAGGCTTTGTTTCTGAATGTGACATTTGCCATCGTCAGCGGCAGTCATTCACTAACCTTATAGATACGCGGCAGGACAGCGGCGTCGCCGCTCCCGCGTAATGCACTATGATGTCTAACCTAATGGAGGTCAGTAATGGCAAACCATCGTGGCGGTTCTGGCAACTTTGCTGAAGACCGTGAAAGAGCATCAGAAGCAGGACGTAAAGGTGGCCAGCATAGCGGGGGGAATTTTAAAAATGACCCTCAGCGCGCCTCAGAGGCTGGTAAAAAAGGGGGTAAAAACAGTCACGGTAGTCGTGAGAGTTAACGCGCGACTCGCACTGTTCTCTTTGATGCGGTGTTAATCTCCCCGACCCAACCGCATCGCCCTCGCCGCCGGCATCAGCCGGCGGTTTTTTTTAGCTTTCGGAGGTTGCGCTCCCGCCGGGCCGATTGCACACTGGTCGCCCGTTAATCGTCATGGCTGTTTTATGTCTTCGTTAAAATTCTCCGTTAGCCGCCAGGAAGCGCTCCTTATCATGATCACCATGTTCTGGGGAGGGACCTTCCTTGCCGTGCAGTATGCGGTCAGCCTCAGCGGGCCGCTGTTTTTTGTCGGCCTGCGTTTCGCGACCGCCGCGCTGGCTGTGGGTCTGCTCTCGCTGCGCACCCTGCGCGGTATGACATGGCTGGAGGTGAAGGCGGGGGTGGCGATTGGCGTGGCGATTGCGCTGGGGTATGGGCTGCAGACCTGGGGACTGCAGTCGATCTCCAGCAGTAAGTCTGCCTTTATCACGGCGATGTATGTGCCGCTGGTGCCGCTGCTGCAGTGGCTGTGCCTGGGTCGTATGCCGGGGGTGATGTCCTGCGTGGGGATTGTGCTGGCCTTTATCGGTTTGATCCTGCTGGCCGGGCCGGAAAACAATCTGCTGGCGCTTGGCGTGGGGGAGATGATCACGCTGGCGAGCGCGCTGGCGATTGCCGCGGAGATTATCCTTATCAGCGCCTGGGCCGGGAAAGTGGATGTTCGGCGTGTGACGGTGGTGCAGCTGGCGACCGCGTCGCTGGTGGCTTTCGCCGCCATGAAGCCGGCCGGTGAGTCAGTGCCGCCGTTGACGCCGGCGCTGCTCGGCGTGGCGCTGGGGCTGGGCATTTTCAGCGCGATCATTCAGGTGACCATGAACTGGGCGCAGCGCAGCGTCTCGCCGACGCGGGCCACGCTGATCTATACCGGCGAACCGGTGTGGGCCGGTATTTTTGGCCGGTTGGCCGGTGAGCGTCTGCCGCTGCTGGCCCTCCTCGGCTGCGTCTTTATCCTCGCGGGCGTGCTGGTGAGCGAGCTGAAGTGGAAGCGCAAACCGCCACCGCAGATGTCAACGAATGACGATGCGCAGCCGCTCCCGGACCTGGCCGATCGTCGCGAGCCGTAATTTTACGCTTCTGATCCTACAGCGGCGCTTATCCTGGCTGGCCTACTCGTCCGGCTCTGATTGTCTGTAGGCCCGGCAAGCAACGGCGCCGCCGGGCGATGGAATCAGGCACGGAGTTGCGTTTATACCGGGTGGCGGCTGCGCCTTACCCGGCCTACAACCCCAACTCACCGCTGGCGTAGGGGCTGCTGAAACTGCCGTTGTTGGCGGCCTCAAAATCGCTGAGACGTTCCCGGAAGGCCGGGGCAGCCCGCATGGA